>NZ_JAJSLU010000001.1:581894-661425 GCF_023063025.1 Pseudomonas sp. YL2
GGGGGGGGCGGGGGGCGCCCGCGAAGGGGGGTTGCGCCCCCCCCCTAGAGTATTGCGACCCCCCCCCCTCCCGGCCCGTCCCCCCCCCCCACAGTAGATCTCCAGTGTTTTGGAGATCCTGGTCTTATAGGGTCAAGGTCAGTCGGCTCACCAGCGCCCCCGGCAGCAGTGCCGACGAGGTATTGCGCTGGCTATACGTGCTCGCCGACAGCAGCAACTCACGCTCGGCGGTCAATGCTTCCAGCTGCGAACCCAGCAGGCTGTAGGCGCTGTCGTCGAAGCGCATGGTGCTGACCGGCGCCTGAATCTCGCCGTTCTCGACCCAGAAAGTTGCGAAGCGAGTCATGCCGGTCAGGCGCGCCGCTGGTTGATCCGAGTAGTTCAGGTACCACAGATTGCTGATGTACAGCCCGGTGCCCAACTGCTTGAGGATCTCTGCCTGTGACAGATCACCGGCGGCCATGTTCAGTGCACTTGGCATTTCACCGCCGCCGGCGCCGTTGGCGGTCAGGCCGTATTCGGCGGCACTGCGCGAACCGACCAGTTGATCGCCAGCCTTGCCTTCGACGATCAGCCGCAGATCGCTGCGCGGATAACCTTCGCCGGAGAATGCCGGGCTCAACGAACCGCTGACTTGCTCATCCAGCGAGACCAGCGGGCTGAACGCCTGATCGCCGACATACAGCTTCTGCAGCGGGCTGCTTTTGCTGGCAATCGACTGCGCCGAGAAGCCGCCCCAGCTGAGCATGCCCATGATTTCTTCCAGCGCGGCCGGCGCCAGGTACGCGCGGTATTGCCCCGGTGCGAGGGTGCGTAACGGTCGACCGAGGAACGCCAGTTGCTCGCGGGCCTGCTGGAAGCGGCGGGTGAAGCCTTCGCTGCTCCACTCGTGCCCGGCGTAGCTGGCTTTCACCGCTTCGCCATTGTCGTGGAACAGGCTGAAGTCGAAGTTGAAGCTGTTGGCCTGATGCCAGCCGAACGCCCCCGAGGAGCTGGCGAAACCACGGCTGATCGGACCGGCAGCATAGAAGCCGACCAGATCCAGACCTTCAGCAGCGGTGCAGATTTCCTCGACCACCTGCTCGGTGTCCGGCAGCGGATGTTCCTGCACGTTGTTGCTCTGCCAGCCGTTGTGGTTGAGCAGCAGGTACGGATCCTGTGGCAGCAGCGGCAGGGTTTCGCGCAGTTGTTGCAGGCCTTCGGAGAGGCGTTGCAGATCGGCTTCCTGATCACCGGACAGGGTGATGTGCAGATCGGCGTGGCGCCCGTCGTTGATCAGCTTCAGCCCGACGTCGGCTTGCTGCACCTGGCCGGCCTGACGCACCTTGGCGTGATTGAAACGCACGAACGCCGAGGACTCGGCGGCGTAGCTGAGGGTGAATTGTTCCGGCTCGCGCACACTGTCGCGCAGCCAATTGACCATGACCTTGAAGGCGTCGGACTGACTCTTCGAAATGCTCATCAGGCGTCTCCCCCAAACACATCAACGTTGCTGAATACGCAGGCCGGTGAAGCGTGGCCGACGCGGATCACCTGGTTCGGCTCGCCCTTGCCGCAGTTTGGCGTGCCCAGCACCATTCGGGTGCCGGCATTGCCGACCGCGCGCAGACTCTTCCAGAAGTGCGCGGAAATGCCCCGGTAATTCGGATTTTTCACCACACCCTTGAGTTCGCCGTTCTCGATCAACTGACCCCACTCGCAACCGAACTGGAATTTGTTGCGCGCATCGTCAATCGACCATGAACGGTTGGTGCTCATCAGAATGCCGTGCTCGATACCGCTGATCAGTTGCGTCAGCGACTGATCGCCCGGCTCGATGTTGAGGTTGGCCATGCGGTCGATCGGCGGCCGGTTCCAGCCGCAGGCGCGGCTGTTGGCAACGCCGTCGAGACCGGCGCGGAACTGCGACAGCGCGCCACCCAGTGGCCGCAACAGCAAGCCTTCGCGAATCAGGAATTGTTTGCTGGCCTTGGTCCCGTCGTCATCGTGGCCGTAGCTGGCCAGCTCTTCGGGAATGTCTGGGTCGAAGGTCACGTTGAGCAGCTTCGAGCCGTATTGCAGGCTGCCGAAGTCGCTGGTTTTGACGAAGCTGGTGCCGGCGTAATTGCGCTCGTCACCGAGGATGCGGTCGAGCTCCAGCGGGTGACCGATGGACTCGTGAATCTGCAGCATCATCTGGTCAGGCATCAGCAACAGATCGCGCGGGCCTTGCGGGGTGTTCGGCGCGAGCAGCAGTTGCAGGGCCTGATCGGCCACCTTCGGGCCGGCGCCGACCAGGCCGCAACGGCTGATCACGTCCGCGCCACCCTGCTGGCCGAAGTTCTCGCGGCCGAGGGAACGGGTCTGGCTGTCGTTGCCGTCATAGGCGGTGACGTCGAGGCCCGGATAGACGAAGCGCTGGGCCTGGCGCAATTCGGCGCCGGCGCTGCTCAGGTAGATCTGCTCGACGTGGGTGATGCCGATGCTCGCTTCCCAATTCACCAGGCGCTCATCCTTTGGCACCGAGGCGGATTCCGCGCCGAGCAGCTCGAAGCATTCGCTCAGGGACGGGAAGGGTTGCTCGAGATTGGGCGAAAAGTAATCAGCGCGGTCGCTCGATACAGGCTGTTCGCGCAGGTCGAGCAAGGCGTGCGGCTTCAGTCGCCGGGCCTGCAGTTCGGCGCGCTCAAGGGCGGCTTGCAGGCCTTGCTGCGACAGGTCGTTGGTCGCCGCATAAGCCTCGACGCCGTTGACGCGCACAGTCAGCATCGCGCCTTCGTCGCGGCTCAGGCTTGGCGGCTCGGCGACGTTCTTGCGCACCGACAGGTACTGGCCGGACTCGCGTACATACCGCAGGGAGAAAAACTCGGCGCCCGTGCGCAAGGCAGCGAAGCGCTGCTTGAGCTGGGGGTGGAAATCGAACATTCGGGAACCTCCTTGTTATGGAGTTGCGGGGTGAAGCGATTCGGCGGGGGAGGGATGAAACGATTGCGCGAGGTCTAGAGTAGGCCTGCGTGGGGGTAGGATCAAGTGAAGAGGAGGTGTAGGAGGATTTACTGTGCAGCAGGGGGGAGGGGTATTGAATTGCAGGGCCTCATCGCGAGCAGGCTCACTCCTACAAGGATCTCCAGCGAACACACATTATGTGAACACTGGAGATCCTTGTAGGAGTGAGCCTGCTCGCGATTAGCCGTGACGCGGTATCAAGTCTTACTGAGCCGCCGGGGTGATATCACGCATCGGCTTGCCCTTCACCGGCGCACCGCCAGCCACGTAGTAGGCAGCATTGCTACGCGGCAGTGGCTTGCGGCCACGGATCTTGTCGGCGATTTTCTCGGCGATCATGATCGTCGGCGCGTTCAGGTTACCGGTGGTGATGATCGGCATGATCGAAGCGTCGACCACACGCAGGCTCTGCATGCCGTGCACGCGACCTTCGCCATCCACAACCGCCATCTCGTCGGTGCCCATCTTGCACGAGCAGGACGGGTGGAACGCGGTTTCGGCGTGCTCGCGGATGAACTTGTCCAGCTGCTCATCGGTTTGCACGTCGATGCCCGGGCTGATTTCGCGGCCACGGAAGGCGTCCAGCGCAGGCTGTTGCATGATTTCGCGGGTCAGGCGGATGCCGTCACGGAATTCCTGCCAGTCCTGCTCGGTGGCCATGTAGTTGAACAGGATGCTCGGGTGCTGGCGCGGATCCTTGGACTTCAACTGGATGCGGCCACGGCTCGGCGAACGCATGGAACCCATGTGCGCCTGGAAGCCGTGCTCTTTCACACCGTTGCTGCCGTTGTAGTTAATCGCTACCGGCAGGAAGTGGTACTGGATGTTCGGCCACTCGAATTCCGGACGCGAACGGATGAAACCGCCGGCTTCGAACTGGTTGCTGGCGCCGATGCCGGTGCCGTTGAACAGCCACTCGGCACCGATGGCCGGCTGGTTGTACCAGAGCAGCGACGGGTACAGCGAGACCGGTTGGGTGCAGGCGTATTGTAGGTACAGCTCAAGGTGATCCTGCAGGTTTTCACCGACGCCCGGCAGGTCGTGGACCACCGGGATGTCGAGGCTTTCCAGCAGTTTTGCCGGGCCGACACCGGAGCGCTGCAGAATCTGCGGCGAAGCGATGGCGCCGGAGCACAGCAGGACTTCTTTGCGTGCCTTGGCTTCAACGCGCTCTTCCGCCGAACCGACCAGGTAACGCACGCCAACCGCACGCTTGCCTTCGAACAGAATCTTGTCAGTCAGGGCGTGGGTGACGATGGTCAGGGTCGAGCGCTTCTTGGCAACGTCGAGGTAGCCGCGGGCGGTGGAAGCACGACGGCCGTTTGGCGTCACGGTGCGGTCCATCGGGCCGAAGCCTTCCTGCTGGTAGCCGTTCAAGTCTTCGGTGCGCGGGTAACCGGCCTGCACGCCGGCTTCAACCATGGCGTGGAACAGCGGGTTGTTGCCCGCCTTCGGCGTGGTCACGCTGACCGGGCCGTCGCCACCGTGGTAGTCGTTCGGGCCGATGTCGCGGGTTTCCGCTTTACGGAAGTACGGCAGGCAGTCGAGGTACGACCAGTCTTCCAGGCCCGGCAGTTTCGCCCAGCCGTCGTAGTCCATCGCGTTGCCACGGATGTAGCACATGCCGTTGATCAGCGAGGAGCCGCCGAGGCCTTTGCCGCGACCGCATTCCATCCGGCGACCGTCCATGTGTGGCTCCGGATCGGTTTCGTACGCCCAGTTGTAGCGACGACCTTGCAGCGGGAATGCCAGTGCAGCCGGCATTTGCGTGCGGAAGTCAAAACGATAGTCCGGGCCGCCTGCTTCGAGCAGGAGCACGGTGACGCCTTCGTCTTCAGTCAGACGGGTCGCCAGGGTATTACCGGCCGAGCCGGCACCGATGATGATGTAATCGAATTCTTGGGACATTGAATGCACCCTCTTTAAATGTGGTCAGGCAGGACCTCAGCGAGTGCTGCGCACTCGAATCGCTGGCAAGCCAGCTCCCACAAGGATTGGGAGCTGCCACAGATTTGAAGGACGACTCCAAACCTGTGGGAGCGGGCTTGCCCGCGAAGAGGCCTTCGCAGGCAATACAAGACTCGGGCTTAGAACACCGAGACGTAATCGCCCAGCTCGACCTGTACCGATTTGATGCGTGTGTAGTTGGTCAGCGAGCTGATGCCGTTTTCACGACCCACGCCCGACTGCTTGTAACCGCC
This sequence comes from Pseudomonas sp. YL2, assembly GCF_023063025.1. Lineage (NCBI taxonomy): Bacteria > Pseudomonadati > Pseudomonadota > Gammaproteobacteria > Pseudomonadales > Pseudomonadaceae > Pseudomonas > Pseudomonas sp. YL2. Next base: position 587,081 of record NZ_JAJSLU010000001.1, read on the forward strand.
CACCGGCATTTTTGCGTCGGACTCGCCCCAGGCGTTGATCCAGCAGATACCGGCTTCCAGTTGATGAATCACGCGGTGCGCGCGGTTCAGGTCTTTGGTGACGATACCGGCGGCCAGGCCGAAGTCGGTGTCGTTGGCGCGGCGGATCACTTCTTCTTCGGTCTCGTAGGAGAGGATCGCCATCACCGGGCCAAAGATTTCTTCACGAACGATGGTCATTTCGTCGGTGCAATCGGTGAACACGGTCGGAGCGACGAATGCACCTTTGGCGAATTCGCCATCGGTCAGACGCTCGCCGCCACACAGCACACGGGCACCTTCTTCTTTACCCTTGGCGATGTAACCCAGCACGCTTTCCATGTGGGCGAAGCTGACCAGTGGGCCGAAGTTGGTGTTTTCGTCTTCCGGGTTGCCGATGCGGATGCGCGCGACGCGCTCGACGATCTTGGCTTCGAAAGCGGCTTTCAGGTGGCTCGGTACGAATACGCGAGTGCCGTTGGTGCAAACCTGACCGGAGCTGTAGAAGTTGGCCATCATCGCGGTGTCGGCGGCGCGATCGAGGTCGGCGTCGTCGCAGATGATCAGCGGCGACTTGCCGCCCAGTTCCATGGTCACGTCTTTCAACGACGAAGCCGAAGCGCTGGCCATGACTTTCTTGCCGGTGTCGGTGCCGCCGGTGAAGGAGACTTTCTCGATGCGCGGGTGCTCGGTCAGCCAGGTGCCGACTTCACGGCCGCTGCCGGTCAGCACGTTGAACACGCCGTTTGGCAGGCCGGCTTCGGTGTAGATTTCGGCCAGTTTCAGGGTGGTCAGCGAGGTGACTTCGCTTGGCTTGAAGATCATTGCGTTACCGGCGGCCAGGGCCGGTGCGGATTTCCACAGGGCGATCTGGATCGGGTAGTTCCACGCGCCGATACCGGCGACCACGCCCAGTGGCTCGCGACGGGTGTAGACGAAGGAAGTGTCGCGCAGCGGAATCTGCTCGCCTTCGATCGCCGGCACCAGGCCTGCGTAGTATTCCAGCACGTCGGCGCCGGTGACGATGTCGACGTATTTGGTTTCGGAGTAAGCCTTGCCGGTGTCCAGGGTTTCCAGAGCAGCCAGTTCATCGTTGCGCTCGCGCAGGATGTCGACGGCGCGACGCAGGATGCGCGAACGCTCCATGGCGGTCATCGCGGCCCAGATTTTCTGGCCCTTTTCAGCGCTGACCACAGCACGCTCGACGTCTTCCTTGGTCGCACGTTGCACTTGGGCGAGGACTTCACCGTTCGCCGGGTTGATGGCTTCGAAAGTGGCATCGCTGCCAGCGTCGGAGTACGTGCCATCGATGTAGAGTTTTTGCAGTTCGAAACGGGCCATAGTGTCCTCGCAAGTGCATTAGTGGTTGGCGTCGACCACCGCGCTGAAACTGCGGTGGCGGTTCAGGTACCGAGCGTTTTCTGTGTGCTCTGGTTCACCTGCTTGGCCAATTGGAAATCCATGTATTCGTACGCGATCTGTTGCGCCTGCGCCGTGTCGAAAGCGTCTCCCGACAGCGCGCCGCGCAACCACAAGCCGTCGATCAACGCTGCCAGTCCACGCGCGGCGCTGCGCGCATCTTCGAGCGGCAACACACGGCGGAACTCGCAGCACAGGTTGGAATACAGACGGTGATCGTTGATCCGCTGCAACCTGTGCAAAGACGGCTGGTGCATGCTGGTGGCCCAGAAGGCCAGCCAGGTTTTCATTGCCGGGCCATTGACCTGGCTGGCGTCGAAGTTGCCTTCGATGATCACCTGCAGATGCGCCCGTGGGCTGCTGTCTGCCAGCGCCTGTCGGCGCGCGGTGACGTTCTCGCTGAGGACATTCATCAGATACCGCATCGTGGCGGCAATCAGGCCATTCTTGTCCTGAAAATAGTGACTGATGATGCCATTCGAGACACCGGCCAAACGGGCGATCAGCGCAATGCTGGCGTCCCCCATACCGACCTGATCGACCGCCTGCAACGTGGCTTCGATCAGTTGTTGGCGGCGGATGGGTTGCATACCGACCTTGGGCATCTTGCACATCTCCTTAGGCCTTCCGAAGGGCGATAAACGCCTATCGGATTGAGGGCCAGTCTATTTTGTTTTGATTGAACGTTCAATCAACAAAGAATAAGATCTGCGACAAATCGTCGCTGCCTACAGATTTTTTCTGCTTGTAAATGGCGATAAAACGACATCCGAAAATGCTTGAAACCTGCGTGGGGCATGGCGCGGTTCGCTGTTCGATGGACGTGTTGAATGGGCAAGACGCTCGGGGCCAGGTTTCGGATGAACGTCCGCACAGCTTTGGCCACGAAAGCGATTCGCAACGCCATTTCGGCAGGTTCGGGCTTTTTTCGGGGTGTCTTTATATCACCCGCCGGTCGGCTGCCAACTAACCGATTGGTCGGGTTCCGTGTTGCCTTGTGTTCTTCTCTCGCACTGCCTGGAGCATTTGTGCCATGAGTTCTGCCTCTCTTATAAAGACCCCGCCCGAGAAGGTGACGGTCAACGGTTGGGTGTTTTACACCTCTACCGCGTTGATTCTGTTGTTGACCGCCATTCTGATCATCGCCCCGCAAGAGGCCGGCAGATTGTTGGGTATCGCTCAGGCCTGGTTGTCGCGCAGCTTCGGCTGGTACTACATGGTGGTGATCGCCGCGTACCTGGTGTTTGTGGTGGGCCTGGCGTTTTCCTCCTACGGCAAACTCAAACTGGGCAGCAAGGACGACACCCCGGATTTCAGTTACGGCGCCTGGGCGGGGATGCTGTTCTCGTCGGGTATCGGTATTTCGCTGCTGTACTTCGGCGCGTCCGAGCCGCTGGACCATTACTTCAATCCTCCGGAAGGCGCAGCGGCCACCAACCTGGCCGCGCGTCAGGCGGTGCAACTGACCTTCCTGCACTGGGGCCTGCACGGCTGGGCGATCTATGCGCTGGTCGGTCTGGCTGTGGCGTACTTCGCTTACCGTCATAACCAGCCGCTGGCCCTGCGTTCGGCGCTGTATCCGCTGGTCGGCGAGCGTTGGGTCAAAGGCGCCGCCGGTCACGCGGTGGACGGCTTCGGCATGTTCGTGACCCTGCTGGGTCTGGTGACCAACCTGGGGATCGGTTCGCTGCAAGTGTCCTCCGGCCTGGAAAACCTGTTCGGCATGGAACACAGCAACACCAACCTTTTGATCGTGATCATCGTGATGAGCACCGTGGCGACCATCGCTGCCGTGTCCGGCGTGGAAAATGGCATTCGTCGTCTGTCCAACCTGAACATCGTGCTGTTCAGCGGTCTGCTGATTTTTGTCCTGCTGTTCGGCCCGACCCTGCACCTGCTCAACGGCTTCGTGCAGAACATCGGCGACTACCTCAACGGCGTGGTGCTGAAGACCTTCGACCTGTACGTCTACGAAGGCGACAGCGCCAAGTCCGACCGCTGGCTGGGCCTGTGGACCCTGTTCTACTGGGCGTGGTGGATTTCCTGGGCGCCATTCGTCGGCATGTTCATCGCGCGTATTTCCCGTGGTCGTACCGTGCGTGAGCTGGTCGCTGGTGTACTGCTGATCCCGTTGGGTTTCACCCTGGCGTGGCTGTCGATCTTCGGTAACTCGGCGCTGGATCTGGTGATGAACCAGGGGGCGGTGGAACTCGGCAAGACGGCGCTGGAACAACCGTCGATGGCGATCTACCAGTTGCTGGAACACTACCCGGCGTCGAAAGTCGTCATCGGTGTGTCGATCTTCGTCGGTTTCGTGCTGTTCCTGACCCCGGCCGACTCCGGCGCGGTGATGATGGCGAATCTGTCCTGCAAGGGCGGCAACGTTGATGAAGATGCGCCGCACTGGCTGCGGATCTTCTGGTCGGTGGTGATCACGCTGGTGACCATCGGTCTGCTGTTCGCCGGTAACTTCGAAGCCATGCAAACCATGGTGGTGCTGGCCGGTCTGCCGTTCTCGGTGGTGCTGGTGTTCTTCATGTTCGGGCTGCACAAGGCGATGCGCCAGGACGTGCAGATCGAACAGGAGCAGGCGCAACTGGCTGAGCGCGGGCGTCGTGGTTTCAGCGAGCGTCTGACGCAGCTGGATCTGCAACCGAGCCAATCGGTGGTGCAGCGCTTCATGGACAAACACGTGACCCCGGCACTTGACGACGCTGCTGCACAACTGCGTGCACAGGGTCTGGAAGTGCAGACGCTGCTGGGCAAATCCAAACGCTGCATGGGCGTGCGCGTCGAGATGGAAGAGGGCAACCCTTTCGTCTACGAAGTGAGCCTGGACGGCTATCTGGCGACCCCGACCGAATCGGCCCAGTCCGATGAAGCGCGCCAGCGTTACTACCGCGCCGAGGTGTATTTGCACAACGGCAGCCAGGACTACGACCTGATGGGCTTCACGCAGGATCAGATCACACGCGATGTGCTCGATCAGTTTGAAAGCCATCGGCAGCTCCTTGGCCGGGTGTATAGCTAACCCCTGAAGTTTTGCGGTGCGGTCAGCTGCTCCGTTAAACCATTGTGGTGAGGGGATTTATCCTCGATGGGTCGCGAAGCGGCCCCAAGCCGGCAATTGCGGTAGTTCAGATAAATCGCTGTCACAGGTTTCAGGACTGCTCCGCAGCTCATCGGGGATAAATCCCCTCACCACAGGTTCTCTGTTTGCAACTGAATAACCTGTACCAACAAAAACGCCGCGATCCTCTCGCGGCGTTTTTGTGTCCGGGGTTCTTACCCCAGGTTCTTGCCCAGCAACGCGTGATACAGCTCGCTGTCGCCCAGAATCCCCACCACATGGTTGTTGTCGTGCAGCACCAGTTTGTTGCCGGTCTGGTAGCGAATCTGCAGCGCGTCGCGCATGCCGATGTTCGAGTCCACCAGTGTCGGCTTGCGCTCAAGGGCTTCCACTGCTTGCCCCGGTGCCCAGTTCTGCAGGTTCAGCACCGAACCGTTCTGCCGCGCACCCTTGATCGTGTTGCCTTCGGCCAGGTCCAGCCACGAATCGCCACCCGGGTCGAGGCACACCGAACCGTTGATGCGTTTGCAGTTGTCCAGCGTGCGCATCAGGCTGCGGCCACACAGGACGTTGAGCGGGTTGGTGTGGGCTACGAAGGTGCGCACATAGTCGTCCGCCGGGTTCAGTACGATCTCTTCCGGCACGCTGTACTGGATGATCCGGCCGTCCTTCATGATCGCGATGCGGCTACCCAGTTTCAGTGCTTCGTCGAGATCGTGACTGACAAACACGATGGTCTTGCTCAGCTTGCGTTGCAGTTCCAGCAGTTCATCCTGCAGACCCTGACGGATCAGCGGGTCGAGTGCCGAGAACGGTTCGTCCATCAGCAGAATGTCGGCGTCCATCGCCAGCGCCCGGGCCAGGCCGACCCGCTGCTGCATGCCGCCGGAGAGTTCATCGGGCTTCTTGTTGCGCCATTGGGTCAGGCCCACCAGTTCAAGCTTGTCGTCGACCAGCTTGCGCCGTTCCTTTTCCGGTCGGCCCTGCATTTCCAGACCGAAACTGATGTTCTCGCGCACCGTCAGCCACGGCATCAGGGCGAACTTCTGGAACACCATGGCGATGCGTTTGGTGCGCATCATTTTCAGTTCGGCCGGGGTGCAGGAAGCGATGTCGATCTGCTTGCCTTCGTGCTCGACGAACAGCTTGCCGCGACTCACGGTGTTGAGGCCGTTGATGCAGCGCAGCAGGCTCGACTTGCCGGAGCCGGACAGGCCCATCAGTACGCAGATCTCGCCCTTGTTGATGTCCAGACTGGCCTTTTCCACGCCGACGATCTGCCCGGTCTTTTTCAGGATCTCGCTGCGGGTCAAACCTTGATCGAGAAGTTTCAGTGCTTCGCGCGGATCCTTGGTGAAGATCACGTCAACGTTATCGAAGCGAATTATGCTCATGCGTCACCCCCTACTTTGGCGTCGGGTTGTTTGCAGATACGGTCGAGCATGATCGCCAGCAGTACGATCGCCAGGCCCGCTTCGAAGCCCAAGGCGATATCAGCAGTGTTCAGTGCGTTGACCACCGGTTTGCCGAGTCCGTCGGCGCCTACCAGTGCCGCGATCACCACCATCGACAGCGACAGCATGATGCACTGGGTGATGCCGGCAGCGATGCTCGGCATGGCGTGAGGCAGTTCGATCCGTGAGAGCAATTGGCGACGCGAGCAGCCGAAGGCCTTGCCGGCGTCCATCAGTTCTTGCGGGACATCGCGGATGCCCAGGTAGGTCAGGCGGATCGGTGCAGCGATGGCGAACACCACCGTGGAGATCAGGCCCGGCACCACACCCAGCCCGAAGAGGGTCAGGGTAGGAATGAGGTAAACGAAGGTCGGTACGGTCTGCATCAGATCGAGTACCGGACGCATTAAAGTGTAGAACATCGGCTTGTGCGCAGCGACGATGCCCAGCGGTACGCCGATGACCACGCAGACCAGGGTCGCGAACATGACCTGGGCGAGGGTTTCCATGGTTTCCTGCCAGTACCCCAGGTTGAGGATCAGCAGGAACGAGGCAATCACAAAAACAGTCAGCCCCCATTTGCGCTGGATGAAATGCGCGAGCAGGGCGATGAGGCCGATCAAGACGAAGGGATTGAACCAGGTCAGCGCAAACGTCACGCCGTGGATCATCGTTTCCAGTGTCACGGCGATTGCGTCGAAGGTGCTGGCGCCGTGTTGCGTCAACCATTCAACGAAGCCCGCGATGTACTGGCCTAAAGGGATTTTCTGATCAATCAGCATGGTAGTGAACGTCCGCATGCAAGGAATAAACAGCCCGGGCGAGCGAACTCGCCCGGCGTAAGGCAATTACTGTGCGAGCTTGGCTTTCACGGCCTCCAGGCCTGGTTTACCGTCAATGGTGGTCACGCCAGCGAGCCAGGTATCGAGCACCTGAGGGTTCTTTTTCAGCCAGGCCTTGGCGGCCGCTTCAGGCTTCATCTTGTCGTCGAGGATGTTGCCCATCAGGGTACTTTCCATGTCGACGGTGAACTCCAGGTTCTTCAGCAACTGACCGACGTTGCTGCATTCGGTGGTGTAGCCCTTGCGGGTGTTGGTCGCCACGGTGGCAGCACCGAAATCGGGGCCGAAGAAGTCATCGCCGCCGGTCAGGTATTGAATCTTGAAGCGCTTGTTCATCGGGTGCGGCGCCCAGCCGAGGAAGACCACGGCGGTGTCGCGTTTCTGCGCGCGGTCGACCTGCGAGAGCATGCCCGCTTCGGACGATTCGACGACCTTGAAGCCGGCGGTTTTCAAACCGAAAGCGTCCTTGTCGATCATGCTCTGGATCAGGCGGTTGCCGTCGTTGCCAGGCTCGATGCCGTAGATCTTGCCATCGAGCTCTTTCTTGAATTTGGCGATGTCGGCGAAGTCATGCAGTCCCTTGTCGTACAGGGCTTGCGGTACGGCGAGGGTGTACTTGGCACCTTTGAGGTTGGTGCGCACCACTTCGACGGTGCCGGCATCGCGGTAGGCCTTGATGTCGTTTTCCATGGTCGGCATCCAGTTACCGAGGAACACGTCCATGTTCTTGCCGTCGGCCAGCGACTTGTAGGTCACGGGCACTGAGATCATGGTGGTCTTGGTCTTGTAGCCGAGGGCGTCGAGCACCACCGACGTGGTGGCGGTGGTCGCGGTGATGTCGGTCCAGCCGACATCGGAGAAGTTAACGGTACTGCACTGCGCCGGTTCTGCGGCTTGAGCCAGTAACGGCAGACTCAGCATGGCGGCCAACAACAACGACGGGGAACCTTTCATGGATGGACTCCTTGGTGTTTTTTTTGGCAGTGTTCCGACTGTGGACCACCGCACTTATAGGTTGCGGTTGGATGGCGTTCTGGAGACAGCTCTACCACGGCGCCTTGCAATCGAGTCATAACGATCATGTACCAGTGAAAATCTGACGCCTACAGGGTGGGTCGTATCCAGTACAGGGATGGTCGCATCCAGTGTCAGTGACGTCGTTTACAGCTTTTTTCCGCCCCGTTTGGCCATCTGAACCGCATAAAAACGGCGAAAACACGGGAGGAAACCGGCACGGCGTTGGTGGGCATGAGTGCGTCGGTGTCAGACGCCGAGCGACCTGACAAAAGCCTGATGATGCGGGCATTCCGGCGGATCGCAGCTTGAGCGTAGCAGCTCCGCCAGCGGGCGCTTAACGCCCGGGAACGGCATCCTCAGGAGCTCTGCAGCAATGGCTATCAGCGTTTTCGACCTGTTCAAAATCGGCATCGGCCCGTCCAGTTCCCACACCGTCGGCCCGATGCGCGCCGCCGCCCTGTTTGTCGAATCGCTGCGCGACCGGCACCTGCTCGAGCAGGTACGGCGTATAGAAGTGCAACTGTTCGGCTCACTGTCGGCTACCGGTATCGGCCACGGCAGCGACAATGCAGTGATCATGGGCTTGATGGGCGAGTGGCCGGACGCAATCGACCCGTCGCAGATCGGCCCGCGTATTCAGGCGCTGCGCGAAACTCACACGCTGTTATTGGATGGTCGTCTGTCGGTGCCGTTTGTCTGGGCTCGCGACATGCGCCTGATCGACGAAAACCTGCCGTTCCACCCCAACGCCATGACTCTGGTTGCCGAAGGCGATCACGGCGAGATTCATCGCGACACCTACTATTCGGTCGGTGGCGGTTTTGTCGTGGATCAGGCGCAGGCATCCAGCGGTGTGGTCGATCTGGATCGCACCGAATTGCCTTATGACTTTTCCAGCGCGGTGGAACTGCTGCAGCTGTGCCAAAAGAACAACCTGCGCGTCGCCGAACTGATGATGGCCAACGAAAAGGTCTGGCGCAGCGAAGAGGAAATCCGCGCCGGACTGATGAAGCTGTGGCGGGCGATGCAGGATTGCGTCGAGCAGGGCCTCAAGCACGAAGGCATCCTTCCCGGCGGTCTCAATGTGCGCCGGCGCGCGGCCAAGTTGCATCGCAGCCTGCAGGAGTTGAACAAGCCCAACGTGATCGGCTCGACCCTCAGTGCCATGGAGTGGGTCAACCTGTTTGCCCTCGCGGTCAATGAAGAAAACGCTGCCGGCGGGCGCATGGTCACGGCGCCGACCAATGGCGCGGCGGGGATCATCCCGGCGGTGTTGCACTACTTTATGAAGTTCAGCGAAGCGGTCACCGACGCCAATGTGGTCGATTACTTCCTGGGCGCGGCGGCGGTGGGGATTCTGTGCAAGAAGAACGCCTCGATCTCCGGTGCCGAAGTCGGCTGCCAGGGCGAGGTTGGTTCGGCCTGCGCGATGGCGGCGGCGGGGTTGGCGGAGATTCTCGGCGCGACGCCGGAGCAACTGTGCAACGCGGCGGAAATCGGCCTGGAACACAACCTCGGCCTGACCTGTGATCCGGTCGGCGGCCTGGTGCAGGTGCCGTGTATCGAGCGCAACGCAATTGCCGCTGTGAAGGCGATCAACGCAGCGCAGATGGCCCTGCGTGGCGATGGTCAGCACTTCATCTCGCTGGACCGGGTGATCCGCACCATGCGTGATACCGGCGCCGATATGCATGACAAATATAAAGAGACCTCGCGGGGTGGTTTGGCGGTCAGCGCGGTTGAGTGCTGAGACCGTGTCGCTCCCATCGCGAGCAGGCTCACTCCTACACTTGGAATGCGTTCCCCTGTAGGAGTGAGCCTGCTCGCGATAGCGCCAGACCAGTCAAAACTGCGCGCTAAGTGAACACAACAAAACAATCACGCCACCTTTTAGCGCGTCGCAATCAGATAAGAGCTTTTCCCACTCGCAGTGCGCCATTCGCACTCCCTGCCGTCCGTCACCCGTGCTTGCGGTGACACTCTGAAACAACTGCGCGCAAGCCCGTTCCCACAAGTGCTACCGATCTGCTCACAGGCAGCGGGGCAGGGCCCTCGGCGCCGCTGATGGCACTTCGAAACACCGTGTGTCCGACGTCTTGAATAGACACGTCGCGACGTCGTTTTCAGGAGTTATTGAACAGCCATTCAATTTTAGGCATGGCAATTGCTCTGTCATAACAAAGCCCGTCTCCCACGCGAGAACGCCGGCAATAACAAGAGCCTCCGCCTGAGGCCATCACCCGCTTTGTGTGAGGAGATACCGCGATGACGTCGTTCAACTCCGGGGCCCAACCCCAGAACCGTGCGCCTCAATCCATCGGCTTTCTGCTGCTGGACAATTTCACGCTGATTTCTCTGGCCTCCGCAGTCGAGCCCCTGCGCATGGCCAACCAATTGTCCGGTCGTGAGCTGTATCGCTGGAGCACCCTGACCGTCGATGGCGGCCAGGTGTGGGCCAGTGACGGTCTGCAAATCACCCCTGATGCCTCCATGCACAAAGCCCCGCCCCTGGACACCGTGATCGTCTGCGGCGGGATCGGCATTCAACGCACCGTGACCCGTGAACACGTGTCATGGCTGCAGAGCCAGGCGCGTCAGTCCAAGCGTCTGGGCGCGGTGTGCACCGGCAGCTGGGCTTTGGCTTGCGCCGGTCTGCTCGACGGCTTCGATTGCAGCGTGCACTGGGAATGTCTGGCGGCGATGCAGGAAGCTTTCCCGCGTGTGGCGATGAGCACTCGCCTGTTCACCCTCGACCGTAACCGTTTCACCAGTTCCGGCGGCACCGCGCCACTGGACATGATGTTGCATCTGATCAGCCGCGATCATGGGCGTGAACTGTCCGCCGCGATCTCGGAAATGTTCGTCTACGAGCGCATCCGCAACGAGCAGGATCACCAGCGCGTGCCGCTCAAGCACATGCTCGGCACCAATCAGCCGAAGCTGCAGGAAATCGTTGCGCTGATGGAAGCCAACCTCGAAGAGCCGATCGACCTCGACGAACTGGCGGTGTACGTCGCCGTGTCGCGTCGACAGCTGGAGCGGCTGTTCCAGAAATACCTGCACTGCTCGCCGTCGCGCTACTACCTCAAGCTGCGCCTGATCCGCGCGCGGCAACTGCTCAAGCAGACGCCGATGTCGATCATTGAAGTCGCGTCGGTGTGTGGTTTCGTGTCGACGCCGCACTTCTCCAAGTGCTACCGCGAATACTTCGGCATTCCGCCGCGTGACGAACGCGTAGGCTCCAACACCACCCAGCAAGTGGCGATGCTGCCGCTGCCGCAGGCGATCGTGATGTCGCCGCTATCGGGGCCGATGTCGGCGTTGAGTCAGGCGCGTAATGAGTCGACGTTTGCCAGCGTAAGGCTGTAGACCGAGTCATCGTTCTTCGCGAGCAGGCTCGCTCCCACCTGGAATGCATTTCAAATGTGGGAGCGAGCCTGCTCGCGAATGGATTTATCAGGCGCTATGGCTTTGCTGGTAATCCGCCAACGCCGGCAACAACTGTTTGTCGATCGCCTGGCGCACCGCAGGCTGGATACTGGCGCCGCTGGTGTACATGTCCTTGACCATCTTGCGCAATTCAAACGCGCGAACATTGTCCAGACCACGCACCGCACACTCACAGGCCTGCTCGGCGGTCGAACCGCTCGGCACTTGAAAACCCAATGCCTTGAGCTGGCCCAACAAGTCTTCCTGATCGATCAAATCGGCATACATCATGGCGCGCTTCCTTCTTCGGCAACGGAGGTCGTGACTCGATTCTGGTGGGCATGTGGAGGCACGGCAAGGGCGATTTGTCGCAGTGGCCGCGACGGCTATGAACAGGTCGTTTTCGGCTAACTCAGTGCCAAGGGGAGTCGGCACACTGACCTCAGCTCGCTACAGACGGTTTGGTCACCCTCGACTGGCAGCTCCTCAACAGTACCCTCTGCCCCGATCCTGTCACGGCTTGTATCGGGGCTTTTTTTGCCTTTGAATCCGGGAGCGGTGTGTGGTTGGCGCTGACGCCTTCGCGAGCAGGCTCGCTCCCACATTTGAAATGCATTTCCAGTGTGGGAGCGAGCCTGCTCGCGAAGAACGATGACGCGGTTTACCGTTGCAACACCAGAATCCGCGACAACAACTCATCCCGATCGATGTAGCAACCCTGGAAATGCCGCGCCCCGGTGGCCGGGTCAAACGCATTGCGCGCATGCAGCGTGCGGCGATTATCGAAGCACCACAGTTCACCCGGATTGAGTCGCTGCATCAGGCGAAAACGTGGCTCACGGGTCATGGCGATCAAGCGCCGATAGGCCCGGTACAGCAGCGGCATTTGCTCCACCGATGTATCGAATGCGCCGCGCAAAAAGTTCGCCATGCGAATCTCCGCAACCCGGCCCAACGCGTCCAGCGCAATGATCGGCGCCAGGCAACGATAGTCGCTGTGGCGGTCCTTGTTGCGAAACTCCACGGGGATTTCGCACAGCGCCTGAAACAGCTCCGGTGCTTCCTGACGCAACGCGTCGGCAATCGCAAAACCGTCGACAAAAATACTCTCGCCACCCTCGGCATCATTCACCAGGCAATGCAGAAATTGCAGACCCGGTTGCAGCTCACGAGTCGGCAAGTCGGTGTGCAACGGCAGGTTGAAAGCGGTGTAGGCGTTGCTGTCGGCATCGGCCTTGGACTGCACGTTGAACAGCACGCCGAAGTTGCTCTCGCGGATGAACGAAATGCGCTGCGCGATCAGCTTCAGCGAACCCGGCTCGGTGGGCACGCCGCGCACCTGAGTCAGGCCGATGTCGCGTACCGCGATCAACCATTGCAGCAGCGCGCCGTTGTCGTTCATCAGCGCTGAATATTCGAATATCGGTAGCTGCAAATCGCTGCGCCACAGGTAAGCCTTGGGTTTGGCGACCAGACGTTCGGTGCGGGATTCGTCGTCATAGGCGTGAGCGCGCAGCCAGCCCGGATCGAAGCGACTGTGATGGCCATCCTGCCAGTCGATCAGCAGACAGCCGTCGCTGTCGATGTGCGCGTTGGCGGGGGCCAGATCCGGCGCGGCATCGACGATCTCGAATACCTGCTCGCGGGTGACGGTGTAGACGCACTGTTCGCACGGGCAGTTGTCGCGCAACCAGACATGGTGAAACGGGCTGATGCGGCCATCGGCCCAGGCAAGTGAAACGCGATCCGCCAGGTTCTGCACGCCGCTCAGCGCGCTGATCAACGGATAACTGCGGAAATCGGCAACAGCGGCAGCGGTGTGCATGGCGGCTCCTTGCGTGGGAGGGATTAACGGGCGGGTGGCAGAGCGATGACGCGGCCGATGTAAGCCGGGACGGGCAGATCGACTTGCTCGGCGGCGATGGCTTGCAGGCGGCTCAAGGTGTCCGGGGTGAACGGCGCGGAACGTGGGCCGGCGAGATCGACGTGCAACAGCATCTGCTCGTTACCGGCCAGTTCCTTGTCGTCGCCGGCCAGGTGCAGGCTGTGATAGAGGTGCAGGCGTTTGCTGTCGTGGCCGATGATTTGCGTGCGCACCTCGACCTCGGCGCCGAGCTTCACTTCGTGCAGGTAATTCAGGTGCAGTTCAAGGGTAAACAGCGAGTGGCCGCTGGCTTCGCGGTTGTTGCTGTCCATGCCGAGACGGTCCATGAGCGCGTCGGTGGCGTAGCTGAAAATCAGCAGATAGAAGGCGTCGCGCAGATGGCCGTTGTAGTCGACCCAGTCGGGGATGATGGTGGTTTGGTAGGTGGTGAGAGTGGGCATGGTGTCAGATCCAACATTATTAGTGACTGGGCTGCCGTCTTCGCGAGCAAGCCCGCTCCCACATTGGAATGCGGTCACCTGTGGGAGCGGGCTTGCTCGCGAAGGGGCCGGAATTGCTGAGCAAGGATTACTCGCTGAAACTCATTCCATGCTTTTCTTTGGTGGTCTTCACCGCCTCCAGCACCGCCAGCAGGCAGTCATCACGATAGCGCTCCAGCGCCGAAATGCTGTGGCGGCCGAGCTGGTCGCTGGTGCCATCGACCACATCGTCGATCAGCTTGTCGGTCAGTTCCGGTGCCGGCAGATAAGTCCACGGCAACTGCAACGCGGGGCCGAACTGCGACATGAAGTGACGCATCCCCGCGTCACCGCCGGCCAGCGTATAGGTCAGGAACGTGCCCATGAACGACCAGCGCAGCCCGGCGCCAAAACGGATCGCGTCGTCGATCTCGCCAGTGGTCGCCACCCCGTCGTTGACCAGGTGCAGCGCCTCGCGCCACAGCGCTTCGAGCAGACGGTCAGCGATGAATCCCGGCACTTCCTTGCGCACATGCAGCGGGCGCATGCCGAGGGATTCGTAGACTTTCATCGCCGCTTGCACGGCCTCGGGCGCGGTGTTCTTGCCGCCGACCACTTCCACCAGCGGCAGCAGGTAAACCGGGTTGAACGGGTGCCCGACCACGCAGCGTTCAGGGTGGGTCGAGCTCTCGTAGAACTCGCTCGGCAACAGGCCGGAAGTGCTCGATCCGATCAAGGCATCAGGCTTGGCCGCTGCGCTGATTTTGCTGTGCAGATCGAGTTTCAGCTCGAGGCGTTCCGGGGCACTTTCCTGAATGAAATCGGCATCGCGCACGCATTCTTCGATGGTCGCGACAAAACGCAGACGATCCTGCGAAGCACCGGGCGCCAGACCGTTTTTCTCCAGCGCACCCCAGGCATTCGCCACGCGTTTGCGCAGCGCAGCTTCAGCGCCGGGCGCCGGGTCCCAGGCCACCACGTCGAGGCCATGGGCGAGGGCACGCGCGACCCAGCCGCTGCCGATGACACCGCTGCCGAGGGCGGCGAAGGTTTTGATGTCGGTGATAAAGCTCATGGTGATTTCCTGAATTTGGCACAAAAAACTGTGGGAGCGGGCTTGCTCGCGAAGAGGCCGGTACATCCGACGCATCTTTATGGGCAGAGCCAGCGCCTTCGCGAGCAAGCCCGCTCCCACAGGGGGAAATGAGTGCTGGGTCAGCCGCGCTGGGTCAGGCCCATCTTCTTGCGGCCCTCAGCCGGGGTCAGTACGCGAGCGCCGAGGCGGCTGAGGATCTCGTTGGCGCGTTCGACCAGTTGACCGTTGGTCGCCAGCACGCCCTTGTCCAGCCACAGGTTGTCTTCCAGGCCGACCCGCACGTTGCCGCCGAGCAACACCGCTTGCGCGGCCATTGGCATCTGCATGCGGCCGATGCCGAACCCGGCCCACACCGCATCGGCGGGCAGGTTGTCGACCATGGCTTTCATGGTGGTGGTGTCGGCCGGCGCGCCCCACGGGATGCCCAGGCACAGCTGGAACAACGGGTTGTCGAGCAGGCCTTCCTTGATCATCTGCTTGGCGAACCACAGGTGGCCGGTGTCGAAAATTTCCAGCTCGGCCTTCACCCCCAGCTCGGTGATGCGCTTGGCGCCGGCGCGCAGTTGCGCCGGGGTCGAGACGTAAATGGTGTCGCCGTCGCCGAAGTTCAGCGTTCCGCAATCGAGGGTGCAGATTTCCGGCAGCAGTTCTTCAACGTGAGCCAGACGGGTCAGCGGGCCGACCAGATCGGTGTTCGGGCCGAACTCCATCGGGTGCTCGCCGGCACCGATTTCGAGGTCGCCGCCCATGCCGGCGGTGAGGTTGACGATGATGTCGACGTCGGCCTCACGGATGCGCTCCATCACTTCGCGGTACAGCGCCACGTCACGGCTGAACTTGCCGGTCTGCGGGTCGCGCACATGGCAATGCACAACGGTGGCGCCGGCCTTGGCTGCTTCCACGGCAGCCGCTGCAATCTGTTTCGGGGTGACCGGCACGTGGGGGCTTTTGGCGGTCGTGTCGCCAGCACCGGTGAGTGCGCAGGTGATGATGACGTCGTGGTTCATGGTGCGGTTTCCTTCAGGCGTGATGGGTCTGTTCGCAGCCTTTTCTCGGGCTGCGAAGCGTGTGTTCGGGCTTGGGTTATTTGCTGGTCAGTTGCAGATTTTCAGCGGCCGGTTTGCCGTCGAAGGTGGTTACACCTTCCAGCCAGCGCTGCTTGTCTTCGGGGTGATCCTTGAGCCATTGCTTGGCCGATTCGAAGGCGTCCTTGTGATCGAGCAGTGGCTGCATCATCCGGCTCTCGTCTTCGGCGGTGAACGTCAGGTTGCTCAGCAGGCGACCGATGTTCGGGCACTGTTCAGCGTATTTCGGCGCGGTGACAGTCCATACCGTGGCCATGCCTTCGTTCGGGCCGAGGGCGTCCTCGCTGCCAGTGAGGTAAGTCATCTTGACGTTGACGTTCATCGGGTGCGGCGCCCAGCCGAAGAACACCACGGCCTCTTTGCGGCGCACGGCGCGGTCGACGGCGGCGAGCATCCCGGCTTCGCTGGACTCGACCAGCTGGAATTTGCCGAGGCCGAACTGGTTCTTGGCGATCATCGCCTTGATCTGCGTGTTGGCGCCCGAACCCGGTTCGATCCCGTAGATCTTGCCGCCCAGTTCCTTTTCGAACTTGGCAATGTCGGCAAAAGTCTTCAGACCCTTGTCGGCCAGATAGGTCGGCACGGCGAGGGTCGCGCGGGCATCCTTCAGGTTCGGTGCTTCCAGGACTTTGACCTGGTTGGCGTCGACGAACGGGGTGATGGTCTGGGTCATCAGCGGGTTCCAGTAACCGAGGAACAGGTCCAGACGCTGATCGCGGATCCCGGCGAAGATGATTTGCTGGGAGGCGCTGGTTTGTTTGGTGCTGTAGCCGAGGCCGTCGAGCAGGACCTGGGTCATGGCACTGGTGGCGATCACGTCGGTCCAGTTGACCACGCCCATGCGCACGTTCTGGCACGAGGCGGGTTCGGCTGCCATGACGCTGGCGCTCAAGAAAGCGGTACCGCTGAGTGCAAGAACACAGCTGCTGATCAGTCGTTTCATGTCGGGTTCCTCGGCAGGTCGTTTATTGTGAGTTCCGGCATCTGGCGTGCCGGTGATGCCAAGTTACGCAGCTGTAGGCCTTCGAAAGCGCACTGCGGCGACTGGCTCTTGCACTGTAGCGACCTGTGCGCTTGAACGCTGACGACAATCGGCGTATCAACGATCCACGCTACCCGCTAACCGAGTGCGCACATGTCCCAGGATTTCTACTTTCTGCTGATGCCGGGGTTTTCCGCCATCGGCTTCATCTCGGCGATCGAACCGCTGCGGGTGGCCAACCGCTTTCGCGGCGAGCTGTACCGCTGGCACGTGCTCAGCGCCGATGGCGGAGCGGTGCTGGCGAGCAATGGCATGTCGGTCAACGCCGACGCGACGCTGGAGCCGCTGAAGAAAGGCGCGACGCTGTTGGTGGTGGCCGGATTCGAACCGTTGAAGTTCGCCACGCCGACCCTTGAGCACTGGCTGCGACGCCTGGACAACGAAGGCGTGACCCTGGGCGCCATCGACACCGGCAGTTTCGTCCTCGCCGAAGCCGGCCTGCTCGACGGCCATCGCCTGACCCTGCACTGGGAAGCCATCGATGCGTTCAAAGAGTCTTATCCACAGCTCAGCGTGACGCAGGAACTGTTCGAGATCGATCGGCGGCGCATCACCTCGGCGGGTGGCACCGCCTCCATCGATTTGATGCTCGACCTGATCGCCCAGGCCCATGGCCCGCAACTGGCGATTCAGGTCAGCGAGCAGTTTGTGCTGGGACGGATTCGTCCGCGCAAGGACCACCAGCGCATGGAAGTCGCCACGCGCTACGGCATCAACAACAAGAAGTTGGTGCAAGTGATTGGCGAGATGGAACAACACAGCGAACCACCGCTGACCACGCTGCAACTGGCGGAATCGATCAAGGTGACACGGCGGCAACTGGAGCGCCTGTTTCGGCTGCATCTGAACGACACACCGAGCAATTTTTATCTGCGCCTGCGATTGGAGAAAGCCCGGCAGCTGTTGCGTCAGACCGATATGAGCGTGCTCGAAGTCAGCATCGCCTGCGGCTTTGAATCGCCCTCGTACTTCACCCGTAGCTACCGCGCGAAGTTCGCCCGCTGTCCCCGTGAAGACCGGCGTACCGCCCAAGCCTGAATGGATGCACACAAAACCAATGTGGGAGCGGGCTTGCTGGCGAAAGCGGAGTGTCAGTCGAAACTTGAGTTGACTGATCCACCGCATTCGCGAGCAAGCCCGCTCCCACATTTTTGATCTTCAGTGTCTGAAGAAAAGGTTACTTCTTCACCAACGCCGAACACGCCGCTTTATAAGCCTCATGCTGATACTTGTTCAGCGTCCCCGGCAGCTCGAAATTGTGCTTCTTGGCCTGGGCATTGATCGTCTGCGGCGACAACAACGTCACCTCACACCCGTCCAGCAACTGAAACACACCCTCGATCTTGAACGTGGTCGGACCACCGGCAAACTCACCCTTCTTGCTGCGCTTCTTGATCGCAATCCGGTCAATCGAATGCTCGCGCACAAACGAAGCAACCTGCGCCGCGAAGCGTTTGACGTTAGCCGCCTCGTCATCATCGTCGAGGGCGATTTTCTTGGTGTTGAGCGCCACATGGCTCAGCGTTGCCCCGTCAAGGGAGGCCACGGCGATGATCGCTTCGCTGCCTTTGATTTCGATGCCGCAGATGTTCATGGGAATTCCTTTGAATAAAGAGGGCAGCCTACAACTCAAGCTGATTGGCGGTGATGCCGAACGCTGCGGCAATTTTCTTGCGTGTGGCCTTGCGAGGCTTGGCGACTGTTTCCTGCTGAGCAAACGCCGGTTGTGAAATACCCATGCGTTTGGCGACTTCTTCCTGAGTCAAGTTGAGATATTCACGCCAGGCACGGATCGGTGTCGCCCCGTCGACCATCCGACTGACGACTTCATGGGGAATCAGGTCGGGCTGCTTTTTCTGCGCAATGTACTGCGCGTAAGGGATGACGACGAAGGCTGGGTTGCCTTCAGCGTCGTTGATGATTTGGATGTCAGTAGGTGCGTTCATCGCGTTTCTTGACCTCTTGAATACTGATCACTTTGATTGCGCCATCCCAGTCAAACATGACTCGATAATTGCCGACGCGCAGGCGGTAGGCGTAGTCATGGCCAATCAGTGCTTTGACATTGCCCACATCAGGCATGTCGGCGAGCGACGTAACGGCATCTCGAACCTTTACCTGATGCACAGAGTGCAATTTCAAGAGTTGCTTAACGGCCTTTCGTGTCCAGTGGATGCTGTTCATGGAAGAATATAAGTCTTTTATAAGATTCGCGAATCTTTACTTATATTTCCAATGTGACCAATCAAGAACTGTTGTCAGCATATTGCGTGAAAGGCTCGTAGATCGGAGCTTTCACGCAATACGTATAGGCGAAGTCGGCATGTGCCGTAAGAAGAAGAGATTCACGAGGCGAATGCAGAAAGTGGTTCCAATTTTCCTTCAAATTTTGAGGACTATTCCTGCCCAATCGACTCCAAAAACTCCGACCGTTCGTCACTCATCCGTGCCACGCAGTCATTCTGCGCAATCTTGAACGCCTTGCTGCCTTCGGTGGCCGGGAATGCTTCCACCGCGCAATCGGCGTCGCGGGTTTTAAGCCATTGTTGCTGGGCGGTTTTCAATTTGGCGGTGATGTCGGCCAGTTGCGCGGCGTTTTTGCCATAGGTGGTCTGCATGCGCTCGTTGAGGCTGGCGTAGTTGTCCTTGAGCAGGTCTTCGGCGGTGCTGCGGCTGTAGGTCGAGCACTCCAGGGTCTGGACGTCGTTTTCCACCGCGTCGCACGGGTTGTTGTCGGTCTCTTCGGCGGCGTGTACGCCGGTCGCCATCAGTGCCAAAGCCAGGAAGATCGATTTCATGGTTGTCGCCGCTCTAATCCAGTGGTGTATCCAAGATGCGCCAGATTCTGGCTCAAGCTGGCGGGCTTGAACAGGTAGCTGATCGGGACGCCTGGCGACCCTTTGTCGCGGATTGACGCTTTCGGCAATTCCCCTGTCGTTTTTGCACCCGGTCGCCCCGGCACCGAGGCATATGCTGGCCCCAAAGCGCCGGCAGACGATTCGGCGCATGAATCGCCAATAAGGGGACGCCTGATGAGCCCAGCCGAATTACACGCCGACAGCATCGTTATCGACGGTCTGATCATTGCCAAATGGAACCGCGAGCTGTTCGAAGACATGCGCAAGGGCGGTCTGACGGCGGCCAACTGCACTGTGTCGGTGTGGGAAGGCTTTCAGGCGACCGTGAACAATATTGCCGCCAGCCAGAAGCTGATCCGCGAAAACAGCGACCTGGTGATGCCGGTGCGCACCACCGCCGACATCCGCCGCGCCAAGGAGCAGGGCAAGACCGGCATCCTTTTCGGCTTCCAGAACGCCCACGCGTTCGAAGACCAGATCGGCTATGTCGAGGTGTTCAAGCAGCTCGGCGTCGGCATCGTGCAGATGTGCTACAACACCCAGAACCTGGTCGGCACCGGTTGCTACGAGCGTGACGGCGGCCTGTCGGGCTTCGGTCGCGAAATCGTCGCCGAGATGAACCGCGTCGGCGTCATGTGCGACCTGTCCCACGTCGGTTCCAAAACCTCCGAAGAAGTCATCCTCGAATCGAAAAAACCGGTCTGCTATTCCCACTGCCTGCCGTCGGGTCTGAAAGAGCACCCACGCAACAAGTCCGATGCTGAACTGAAGTTCATTGCTGACCACGGCGGTTTTGTCGGCGTGACCATGTTTGCACCATTCCTCGCCAAGGGCATCGATTCGACCATCGACGATTACGCCGAAGCCATCGAATACACCATGAACATCGTCGGCGAAGACGCCATCGGCATCGGCACCGACTTCACCCAGGGTCACGGCCAGGATTTCTTCGAATACCTGACCCACGACAAGGGCTACGCCCGCCGTCTGACCAGCTTCGGCAAGATCATCAACCCGCTGGGCATCCGCACCGTCGGCGAGTTCCCGAACCTGACCGAAACCCTGCTCAAGCGCGGCCACCCCGAGCGAGTGGTGCGCAAGATCATGGGCGAGAACTGGGTCAACGTCTTGAAAGATGTTTGGGGCGAATAAGCCACCGTACTTCTGAATCCTTTCCCCCGGCCGTTCGTGCCGGGGGCAACAAACCGAATTTTCTGGAGTTAAGTTTCCATGGCCAAGATCGCCCCGCAATTGCCAATCGAAGTCGACAGCGAGACCGGTGTCTGGACCTCCGACGCCCTGCCGATGCTCTACGTGCCACGTCACTTCTTCGTCAACAACCACATGGGTATCGAGGAAGTGCTGGGCGCCGACGCCTATGCCGAAATCCTCTACAAGGCCGGCTACAAGTCCGCCTGGCACTGGTGTGAAAAAGAAGCCGAATGTCACGGCCTGGAAGGCGTCGCGGTGTTCGAGCACTACATGAAGCGTCTGTCGCAACGCGGCTGGGGCCTGTTCAAGATTCAGGACATCGACCTCGACAAAGGCACCGCCAGCGTCAAGCTCGAACACTCCGCGTTCGTCTACGTCTACGGCAAGGTCGGGCGCAAGGTCGACTACATGTTCACCGGCTGGTTTGCCGGCGCCATGGACCAGATCCTCGCCGCTCGCGGCAGCAAGATTCGTACGGTTGCCGAGCAAGTCTACGGTGGCTCCGAAGAAGGCCACGACGACGGCCTGTTCACCGTCAAGCCGTTGTAAGTCGAGGAACCCGCCATGGCTTTCGAAGCAATGTTCCAGCCGATCCAGATCGGCAAACTGACCATCCGCAACCGCGTGCTCAGCACCGCGCACGCCGAGGTCTACGCGACCGACGGTGGCATGACCACCGAGCGCTACGTCAAATACTACGAAGAGAAAGCCAAGGGCGGCATTGGCCTGGCGATCTGCGGCGGTTCGTCGGTGGTCGCCATCGACAGTCCGCAGCAATGGTGGAGTTCGGTCAACCTGTCCACCGACCGGATTATTCCGCACTTCCAGAACCTGGCCGACGCCATGCACAAGCATGGCGCCAAGATCATGATCCAGATTACCCACATGGGCCGACGCTCGCGCTGGGATGGTTTTCACTGGCCGACCCTGATGTCGCCGTCGGGTATCCGTGAACCGGTGCACCGTGCGACCTGCAAGACCATCGAGCCGGAAGAGATCTGGCGGGTGATCGGCAATTACGCCCAGGCGGCGCGCCGCGCCAAGGCCGGTGGCCTGGACGGTGTCGAGCTGTCGGCGGTGCACCAGCACATGATCGACCAGTTCTGGAGCCCCCGCGTCAACAAGCGTACCGACGAATGGGGTGGCAGCTTCGAAGGCCGGATGAAGTTTGGTCTGGAAGTGCTGAAAGCCGTACGCGCCGAGGTCGGTGACGACTTCTGCGTGGGCATGCGTATCTGCGGTGACGAGTTCCACCCGGACGGTCTGTCCCACGAGGACATGAAGCAGATCGCCAAGTATTACGACGACACCGGCATGCTCGATTTCATCGGTGTTGTCGGCTCGGGTTGCGACACCCACAACACCCTGGCCAACGTGATTCCGAACATGAGCTATCCGCCGGAGCCGTTCCTGCACCTGGCGGCCGGGATCAAGGAAGTGGTCAAGGTTCCGGTGCTGCACGCGCAGAACATCAAAGACCCGAACCAGGCCACGCGCATCCTTGAAGGCGGTTACGTCGACATGGTCGGCATGACCCGCGCGCACATCGCCGACCCGCACCTGATCGCCAAGATCAAGATGGGCCAGATCGACCAGATCAAACAGTGCGTCGGCGCCAACTACTGCATCGATCGTCAGTATCAAGGTCTGGACGTGCTGTGCATCCAGAACGCCGCGACGTCCCGTGAATACATGGGCGTGCCGCACATCATCGAAAAGTCCACAGGCGTCAAACGCAAAGTGGTGATCGTTGGTGCCGGCCCGGCCGGGATGGAAGCAGCACGCGTCTCTGCCGAGCGTGGCCACGACGTGACCCTGTTCGAGAAGAAAGAATTCATCGGCGGGCAGATCACTACCGCGTCGAAAGCACCGCAACGTGACCAGATCGCCGGCATCACCCGCTGGTTCCAGCTGGAACTGGCGCGGCTGAAAGTCGACCTGCGTCTGGGCACTGCTGCAGATGCCGACACCATCATGGACTTGCGTCCGGACGTGGTGGTGCTGGCAGTCGGTGGGCATCCGTTCCTTGAGCAGAACGAACACTGGGGCGCCGCCGAAGGGTTGGTGGTCAGCAGCTGGGACGTGCTCGACGGCAAGGTGGCGCCGGGCAAGAACGTGCTGGTCTACGACACCATTTGCGAGTTTACCGGCATGTCGGTCGCCGACTTCCTCGCCGACAAGGGCAGCCAGGTCGAGATCGTCACCGACGACATCAAGCCGGGCGTGGCCATCGGCGGTACATCGTTCCCGACCTACTACCGCAGCATGTACCCGAAAGAAGTGATCATGACCGGCGACATGATGCTGGAAAAGGTCTACCGCGAAGGCGACAAGCTGGTGGCGGTGCTGGAGAACGAATACACCGGCGCCAAAGAGGAGCGGGTGGTCGATCAGGTGGTGGTGGAGAACGGCGTGCGTCCGGATGAGGAAATCTACTACGCGCTCAAAGAGGGTTCGCGCAACAAGGGCCAGATCGATGTCGAGGCGCTGTTCGCGATCCAGCCGCAGCCATCGTTGAGCAGCACCGGTGACGGCTACTTGCTGTTCCGCATCGGCGACTGCGTGGCGCAGCGTAATACCCATGCTGCCATTTATGACGCGTTGCGGTTGTGCAAAGACTTCTAAGGACTTGCACATGACCCCTGTGGGAGCGGGCTTGCTCGCGAATGCATTCTGTCAGTTGTGCATGAGCTGACTGATCCAGCGCTTTCGCGAGCAAGCCCGCTCCCACAGTAAAGCGGACCGTGTTTCTCCAGGCTGTACTGGTGGGAGCTTCACCATGTTGAACACCCTTCTTCCAATCCTGTTGTTCGCAGCCCTGGCCCTTGCGGTTCTGGGGGCGTTGCGGCGGGTGGCCATGTGGCGTCGGGGCCGGGCCTCGAAGGTCGATCTGCTCGGCGGCCTGTTGGCCATGCCCAAGCGTTACATGGTCGACTTGCACCACGTGGTGGCGCGGGACAAATACATCGCCAACACCCACGTCGCCACGGCCGGTGGTGCGGTGGCGTCGATCGTGCTGGCGATTCTGGTGCACGGTTTCGGCCTGCATAACCGCATCCTCGGCTATGCGCTGCTGCTGATGACGGCGGTGATGTTCGTCGGTGCGCTCTTCGTTTATCGGCGCCGGCTCAACCCGCCGGCACGGTTGTCGAAAGGCCCGTGGATGCGCCTGCCGAAAAGCCTGCTGGCGTTCTCCGCCTCGTTCTTTCTGGTGACCCTGCCGGTGGCCGGGATCCTCCCGGAGAACTTCGGCGGCTGGCTGCTGGCAGCGATTCTCGGGCTCGGTGTTTTGTGGGGCGTGTCGGAATTGTTCTTCGGCATGACCTGGGGCGGGCCGATGAAACACGCCTTCGCCGGCGCCCTGCACCTGGCCTGGCACCGCCGCGCCGAACGCTTTGGCGGCGGCCGTTCCACCGGTCTGAAACCGCTGGATCTGAATGATCCAATCGCGCCGCTCGGCGTGGAAAAACCCAAGGATTTCACTTGGAACCAGTTGCTCGGTTTTGACGCCTGCGTGCAGTGCGGCAAGTGCGAAGCGGCGTGCCCGGCCTTCGCTGCCGGCCAGCCGCTGAACCCGAAAAAGCTGATTCAGGACATGGTCGTCGGCCTGGCTGGCGGCACTGACGCGAAGTTTGCCGGTAGCCCTTATCCGGGTAAGCCAATCGGTGAGCACAGCGGCAATCCGCATCAACCTATCGTCAATGGTCTGGTCGATGCCGAAACCCTGTGGTCGTGCACCACCTGCCGCGCCTGCGTCGAGGAATGCCCGATGATGATCGAGCACGTCGACGCCATCGTCGACATGCGCCGCCATCTGACGCTGGAAAAAGGCGCGACCCCGAACAAGGGCGCCGAAGTTCTCGAGAACCTGATCGCCACCGACAACCCCGGCGGTTTCGCTCCGGGCGGGCGGATGAACTGGGCGGCGGATCTGAACCTCACTCTGCTTAGCGAAAAGAAATCCACCGACGTGCTGTTCTGGGTCGGCGACGGTGCCTTCGACATGCGTAACCAGCGCACCTTGCGTGCGTTCGTCAAAGTGCTGAAAGCCGCGAAGGTTGACTTCGCCGTACTCGGCCTCGAAGAACGTGACAGCGGTGATGTGGCCCGGCGTTTAGGCGACGAAGCGACCTTCCAGCTGCTCGCCAAACGCAATATCCAGACCCTGGCCAAATACAGCTTCAACCGCATCGTCACCTGCGATCCGCACAGTTTCCATGTGCTGAAAAACGAGTACGGCGCGTTCGACGGCAACTACCTGGTGCAGCACCACAGCACCTACATGGCGGAAATCATTCAGGCCGGTGCGCTGAACCTCGGTCAGCACAAAGGCAACAGCGTGACCTACCACGATCCGTGCTACCTCGGTCGCTACAACGGCGAATACGAGGCGCCGCGTGAGGTGCTGCGCGCCCTCGGCATCGAGGTCAAAGAGATGCAACGTTCCGGCTTCCGTTCACGCTGCTGCGGCGGCGGTGGCGGTGCGCCGATCACCGACATTCCCGGCAAGCAGCGGATCCCCGACATGCGCATGGATGACATCCGCGAGACCGGCGCCGAGCTGGTAGCAGTAGGTTGTCCACAGTGCACGGCGATGCTCGAGGGCGTGGTCGAACCGCGTCCGCTGATCAAGGACATCGCCGAACTAGTGGCCGACGCGCTGCTCGAAGACGCCGCGCCGAACAAGCCGACTGCACCGGCCAAACGTGAACCTGCGGAGGCCCACTGATGAGCGACATTATCCGCCGCGACCCGCGCGCCGAATGGATTGCGCGTAACCGCCTGCACCCGTTGCACGCGGCGATGCAACCGGCGCAACACAGCTGGATGGGCCCCAATGGTGTCATCCGCAAGAATCTGCACGGCATCGGCTTCATCGGCCCCAACGGCATCAAACGGATCGACCGCAGTGGCGCGCAACAGGGCGGGGCGGTCAAGCGCTCGGCCACGGTTGAAGTGCAGTTGCCGCTGCATCAGGTACCGGCCCCGGCGTTTTACATCAGCGTGGTGCCGGACATGGTTGGCGGTCGCCTGAGCAGCCACGACCGTGACCTGTTGGGCCTGGCTCATCAACTGGCCGGCAACGACGGTGCGGTGCTGGCGGTGGTGTTTGGCGATCACAAAGAGAGCGCCTTCGCCACGGCCGGCGTCGATCGCTTGCTGGTACTGGAGGGTGACCAATTCAGCGGTTATGCACCGGAGCAACGGGTGCAGGGCTTGCGGGCTGTGGATAACCAGTTCAACCCGCGTCACTGGCTGCTGCCGGACAGCCGCAGCGGTGGCGGTGAACTCGGTCGGCGTTTTGCCGCGGCACTGGGCGAACGCCCGGCAACGCGGGTCTGGCAAGTCAAGGATCAGGAATGCATCGGTCGCGCTGGCGCGGGCCTGCAAGACCTGGCGCGACCGGTCGCACGCTTGATTCTGGCCGCAGCCGAATGCGCAGAACCGGTCAGCGAAACCCGTCATGAGGCACTGCAGGTGGAGTTATCCACAACGGTGGCGCGCAGCCTGTCGCGGATCGAGGATCTTGGCGCGGTCGCGGTGGACCCGGCGGCGATTCCGATGGCCGAAGCCGAGTTCATTTTCTCCGGCGGCAACGGGGTCAAGGACTGGGCGCTGTTCCACCAGACCGCTGCGGCGCTCGGCGCCACCGAAGGCGCCTCGCGGGTCGCGGTAGACGATGGCTTCATGGCCCGTGATCGGCAGGTCGGTGCGTCCGGCACTTGGGTCACCGCGCGGGTTTACGTGGCTGTGGGTATCTCCGGGGCGATCCAGCACCTGCAGGGCATCGGTGCCTGTGACAAGGTGGTGGCGATCAACCTCGACCCCGGTTGCGACATGATCAAACGCGCCGACCTGTCGGTGATTGGCGAGAGCGCGGAAATTCTTCAGGCGTTGATCGCGGCGGTAGCGGCTTACCGCAACGAAGCCAAGCGCGATGCGGCTTAAGGAACGGGTTATGAGCACAAAGATCATCAGTCTGGTTTCCATCGGTGCCCACCCGACCTCGGGCCGGCCACGCCGCGCCGAACAGGACGCGCGCGCCGTGGAACTGGGCCTGCAACTGGCTGGGGATAACCTGCAAGTGCTGCATGCCGGGGATGTCGCGGAACCGGCACTGCGCGCCTATCTGGGCATGGGCCTGGAACAGCTGCATGTGCTGGAGCAACCCGCTGGCGCCGACGCCTTGCCGGCGCTGACCGCGTATCTGCGTGATGCCAGCGCCCAGGTAGTGCTGACCGGCAGTCAGGCGGAAACCGGCGAAGGCTCGGGCATGTTGCCGTTCCTGTTGGCCGAAGGGCTGGGCTGGCCGCTGGTGGTGGGGCTGGCGCAGGTCGAGTCGATCACCGACGGTTCGGCGCTGGTGCTGCAAGCCTTGCCTCGCGGGCAGCGGCGGCGGTTGAAGGTGAAGCTGCCGTTTCTGGCGACTGTGGATAACGCCGCGCCCAAACCTCGACAGAGTGCCTACGGCCCGGCGCGACGCGGGGTGCTGAACGCCGAAGACGTCGACGTGCTGGACGATGAACTGCTGGCGGTTGCCACGTTGCAGCCGGCCAAGCCACGGCCGAAACGTTTGAAGGTGATCAAGGCCAAGAGCGGTGCGGACCGTATGAAAGCTGCCACCGCCAAAGCCAGTGGCGGCGGTGGACAAGTGCTTAAAGGCGTCACCGCGCAGGCCGGCGCTGAAGCGATCCTCAAACTCCTGATCGAAGAGGGTGTCGTCCGCTAGCCACGATCCTCCAGACAGTGAACACCCCCTGTGGGAGCGGGCTTGCTCGCGAAAGCGTCGTTTCAGCTGCATCAAAGTTGAATGACCCACCGCTTTCGCGAGCAAGCCCGCTCCCACATTGGTTAAGGGGGCAGCAGATCTCCGTGTGTTTACCCACAATCCCTGTTGGCGGATCTGTGGATAACGTGTTCGCCCATCCCTGTACCCCACGCCAATCAAGCCTTCCAGGCCCCAGCTCAAAAAACAACCAGCCTAAGTCACGGTTTTACCGGGCTTTTTCTCCTGAATAACTTCAAGAGTTGCCCCCAATCTCTGTTGGCGCTTCTGTGGACAAGATGTTCGCTGTCCGCTGCAAGCCATATAAAACGTGGCCTGTATAGGATTGATCAATAATTGATCGATTAAGCTTTTAAAGCTGATAATCCCCGTGTAAACCGCGATTTCACACAGCCCTCAGCGCTTTTCCACAGCCGCCGCGAAGTTACCCCCGAACTCTGTTGGTGCTTCTGTGGATAACGTGTTCGCCATCCTCTACAAGCCATGAAAAACGTGGCTTACAAAGACTTGATCAAAAAATAGCCAATGTGTCTGGCAAACCATCATTCTGGATAAGTCACGATTTTTCTTCACAAATCAGCGAGTTATTTTTCCAGTCATCCACAGTTACCCCCATTTGCTGTGGGTGGCTATGTGGATAACTTGTTTGCCAAACCCCGCAAGGCCCGCCCGGTATAGTCCAAACAGCAATTGATCAGATTTCATACAGTTCTAAACCGTTGCCTTGACTTCGATTCCTGCGCTGTCTTCACTGCAATGGCACAAGGACAGCCGTCACTTATCCACATCAGGTTCTGGGAGAACGCATGATGGATAGCCGCCCACACCGCCATCCCCCCTCGCCACGCAAGCGCACGTTACGTCGTGCGGCCAATCAACGCGCTCGTCTGTAGCGACCTCCTGCTTTAACCGCTGTGCTGTCGCCGGGCTCGACCCGGAGGCCAGGTGCCCGTTCGCCCATTGATTGCAGGCAACCGCAGAGTTGCCCCATCTGCCTGAGAGAGGAACACCCTCATGACACGCATCGCAACGCCCATCAGCGAGATCAAGGAACACTACGACGTGATCGTCATCGGCTCCGGTTATGGCGGCGGCATTGCTGCGTCGCGCCTGTCCCGGGCCGGCAAGCAGGTGTGCCTGCTCGAACGCGGGCGGGAAATGCAGCCCGGTGAATACCCCAACACCATGATCGCCGCGACCGAAGAGTTGCAGGTGCATGACCCGGACGGCCACATTGGCTCGCGCACCGGGCTGTTCGATCTGCACGTCAACGCCCAGCAGAATGTGGTGGTCGGCTGCGGCCTCGGCGGTACGTCGCTGATCAATGCCAACGTTTCCCTGGAGCCGGAACCCGGGGTGTTCGAGGATCCACGCTGGCCGCAAGCGGTACGCGATCATCGCGATACGCTGCTCAAGGACGGTTACGCCCGCGCCCGGGAAATGCTCAAGCCCAATCCGTACCCGAATACCGCGCCAAACCTGCCCAAGCTCGACGCCAACAAAAAGTCTGCGGACTACCTCAAGCAAGGCGCGCATTTCTACAAGCCGCCGATCAACGTGACCTTCGACAAACTGCCGAACAACCTCAACCACGTCGGCGTCGAGCAACTGCCGTGCAACCAGTGCGGCGATTGCGTCTCGGGCTGTAACAACAAGGCCAAGAACACCACGCTGATGAACTATCTGCCGGACGCCTGGAACCACGGCGCGGAGATTTTCTGCCAGGCTGAGGTGCGCCATCTGGAGCGCGACGGCGAAGGCTGGATCGTGCACTTCCAGTACCTCGACAGCGGTCGCGAGAAGTTCGACGCGCCGACGCTGTTCGTGAAGGCCGACATCGTTGTGGTCTCTGCCGGTACCCTCGGTTCTACCGAGATCCTGCTGCGCTCACGGGACAAGGGCCTGGTGATGTCCGGCCAGCTCGGCGAGAACATGAGCGGCAACGGTGACATCCTCGGCTTCGGCCACAACTGCGAGCAGACCATCAACGGCATCGGCTTCGGCGCACACTCGGCCAAGGAACTGCACCCGGTCGGCCCGTGCATCACCTCGATCATCGACATGCGCACCGAAGGTGACTGGCGCAGCCGCATGGTCATCGAGGAAGGCTCGATCCCCGGCGCCCTCGGCCGGCCGATGGTGCCGGCGATGGCCGGGTTCGCCGAGATGATCGGCAAGGCCACGGACGACAGTTTCAGCGGCAAGCTCGGCTACAAGGAGCGCGAGGCCGAAAGCTTCCTGCGCGGCCCCTATTACGGCGCGCTGCACAATATGCAGACCTACCTGATCATGAGCCACGACAGTGGCCAGGGCCGGATGATTCTCGACAACAAGGACCAGTTGCGCATCGACTGGCCGGGTGTCGGCGAGCAGCAAAACTTCAAACTCGGCAATGAGCGTCTGTACCAGAGCACCAAGGCGTTGGGCGGGGTCTGGGTCGAGAATCCGATCTGGACCAGGCTGCTCAAGCACAGCATCGTTTCTGTGCATCCGCTGGGCGGTTGCGTGATGGGCGAAGACGCGACGCAAGGCGTGGTCAATCACAAGGGCCAGGTGTTCAGCGGCGCGGCCGGCACCGATGTTTACGCCAGTCTGTACGTGACCGACGGCGCGGTGATCCCGACCTCGCTGGCGGTCAATCCGCTGCTGACCATCTCCGCTGTGAGTGAACGCAACATGGGCCTGCTCGCCGCTGACCGTGGTTGGCAGATCGACTACACGTTGCCGTCGGCACCGCGCAAACAGGTGGCACCACCGACTCTCGGCGTGCAGTTCACCGAAACCATGAAGGGCTATTTCTCCCGGGCATTCACTGCCGCGCAAAGCACTGATCTGAAAGTCTACGAGGCGGCGGCCAAACGCGGTGAGGCGGACAACTCGCCAATCGACTTCACCCTGACCATCACCGCCAACGACCTCAATCGGATGATCAAGGAGCCGGAGCACGCCGCGACCATCGTCGGTACGGTCAATGCCCCGGCGCTGTCACCGCAACCGCTGACCGCCAGCAACGGCGTGTTCAACCTGTTCGAACAATTCGAGCAGCAGGTCGACACACGGCACATGAAATACGACATGAAACTGACCGCCGAGGACGGCAACGACTATTTCTTCAGCGCCTTCAAAACCGTGCCGGAAGACAACGGCGTGCTCAACATCTGGCACGACACCAGCACCCTGTACGTGACGCTGTATCGCGGGCCGGACAAGTCGGGCGAGGTGATCGGCTCCGGGGTGATGCACATTCATCCGAGCGATTTCGCCAAGCAGATGACCACCATGAAAGTGCTCAACGCGCGCAACGAGCGCGAGCGCATCGAAGGCCTGGCGCGCTTCGGCAAGTTCTTCGCCGGAATTCTCTGGGAGAGTTACGGCGGGGTCTTCGCTGGCGATATCTACTTCAACCCCGACGCGCCGCCACGCCTGAAACGGCCGCTGGATGCGCCGATCCCGGCGGTGCATTTCTTCCCCACCGAAGACGGTGTCGAGCTGCGCCTGACCCGTTATCAGGCCGGCAGCAAAGGCCCGGTGATGCTGGTGCATGGCCTGGGTGTCGGTTCGAATATCTTTTCCACCGACACCATCCAGACCAACCTGCTGGAGTACCTGTGCAAGCACGACTATGACGTGTGGCTGCTGGATTTCCGGGTGAGCATTCTGCTGCCGGCGAGCAAGAAAGAGTGGAATGGCGACCAGATCGCCCAGTACGACTTCAAGGCTGCCATCGCGCAGATTCAGCAGGAGACCCGAGCCAAAGACGTGCAATGCGTGGTGCATTGCTACGGCGCGACGACGTTCTTCATGTCGTTGCTGGCGGGGCTGCAGGGTGTGCGTTCGGTGGTCTGCTCGCAGATTGCCGCTGACACCGTGGTCGCCACGGCCACCGGGTTGAAGGCCGGTTTGCACCTGCCGGGCATGCTCGATGCGATCGGCATCAAGTCGATGACGGCTTACGCCGACAGCAAGGAGAACTGGTTCAACCGCCTCTACGACAAAGCCCTCAACGGTTACGCGCGAATCGAGGCGCAGGGTTATTGCACCAACCCGGTGTGCCACCGCATCACTTTCATGTACGCCTCGCTGTATCGCCACGACACCCTCAACGAAACCCTGCACGACAACCTGCACGAGCTGTTCGGCGAATCGAACATCGAGACTTTCGAGCACCTGGCGCTGATCGTGCGCAAAGGGCACCTGGTGGATTTCAAGGGCAACGATGTGTACATGCCGCATTTCGAGCGGCTGACGATGCCGATCTGCTTTATCAGTGGCGCGGAGAACCAGTGTTACCTGCCGGAAAGCACGCTCAAGACCTACCAGCGAGTCTGCGAAGTCCACGGGCCGGAGCGCTACAGCCGACATGTGGTGCCGGGCTATGGCCACATCGACTGCATGTTCGGCAAGAACGCGGTGGTGGATGTGTATCCGCTCATCCTTGAACACCTGGAGAAAACGGCCCTCGGCTGATGAGGTTTTCCTGTGGCGAGGGAGCTTGCTCCCGCTGGGCTGCGAAGCGGCCCCAAAACCTGAGAGTGCGGTTTTCCTGAACCACCGCATCTGCCGGGTTTACGACGGCTTCGCCGCCGAGCGGGAGCAAGCTCCCTCGCCACAAAAGCTCATCACACAGAGGGACTCTCCTAAGGTCTGCACAAGGAAATGGATGACATGGATACCTGTATCCGCTGGTTTCAACGCTTCATCTGGATCGGCATTGCGATGAACATGGTGTTCGCGATCCCGGCGCTGTTCGCGCCGGGGTTGCTGACATCGGTGGTCGGTCTGCCGCCGCAACTCTCCGACCCGTGGCTGGAAAACGCCGGGATGCTGCTGGTGGGCATCAGCGTGTTTTACATGCCGTCGGGCTTCAACGCGCCGCGCTATGTGGTGCATTCCTGGCTGTGCGTGCTGACGCGGCTGATCGCCGTGGTGTTCTGGATATACCTGATCAATACGAGCATTCAAGGCTCGGTGTTCGTGCCGATGCTGATGGGCGATCTGAGCTTCTTCCTGATCCTCGGTATTCTGCTGTACCTCGGCACCACGCCCGCGAACCGGCCATGGGCGCTGCTGTGCGATGGCTGGCGCGA
The DNA here is from genome assembly GCF_023063025.1 of Pseudomonas sp. YL2. Lineage (NCBI taxonomy): Bacteria > Pseudomonadati > Pseudomonadota > Gammaproteobacteria > Pseudomonadales > Pseudomonadaceae > Pseudomonas > Pseudomonas sp. YL2. The sequence continues at coordinate 619,840 of NZ_JAJSLU010000001.1, forward strand.
GTGGCGCGCAGCCTGGGTGCGGAAATGGCAGAGCCATGCCTTCAAGGTCGGTACCTTGGTCGTACTGGCGCTGCTCGGTTTCATTGGGTACCAGACCTGGTACCAGATGCTGCGGGTGGTGCCGGAGCAGGAGTACGCCTCCGACGAAGATCATTACAAATACGCCGCCATCGGCCTGGGTATCGAAGCGCGGATCCCGTATTACCTGTTCGCCGTGCTGCCGCAGATGTGCCCGGAAAAACTGCCCAAACCCGGCGGCTGGGAAGTCTTCGGCTTTCTCTATGAGAACGGCAAGGATCTGCCGATCGGCATGGCCAAGCGGCAGATCGGTTACCCGACGGTAGAGCCGAACTGCGCGCTGTGTCACACCGGCTCCTACCGGGCCAATGCCAGCGACGTTGCGGTCAACGTGCCCAGCGCGCCGGCCAACACCCTGCAACTGCAGGCCTTCCAGTGGTTCGCCTACGATTGCGCCAGCGACCCGAAATTCACCACCGACGCGGTGATGGCGGCGATCAACGGCAAATTCCAGCTGGGCTTTTTCGAGAAACTCTATAACCGCTACCTGATCATTCCCATGGCGAAGAGCGCTTTGCTCAAGCAGAAACAGGCCTACGCCTGGCAGAAGCTGCGTCCGCAACAGGGCCCGGGCCGCACCGACACCTTCAACCCGACGAAAATGGTGGTGTTCGGCTTCCCGGATGACTCGACCATCGGCACCGTCGATCTGCCGCAAGTGTGGAACCAGAAGCCGCGGGAATCGATGTACCTCCACTGGGACGGCAATAACAACAAGATCCACGAACGCAACTACGCCGCCGCGATGGCCGTGGGCGCAACGCCGGAATCGGTGCTGCCGCCGAGCTTCAACCGCGTGACCAACTGGCTGCTCGGGCACAAGGCGCCGGCGTGGCCGTGGGCGCTGGATCAGGCGAAAGTTGCGCAGGGCAAACCGATCTGGGAGGCCAATTGCGCCGCGTGCCACGACTTCGGTCGAGCCGACACCGGGCAGGTCACCACCAACATCGATCAACTGGGCACCGATCCGCATCGGCTCGACTCGTTCACCACCGGTCTGGTGACGGCGTTCCACACCTTCAAGAAACCGCCGTTCGACTTCGGCGCGTATCGCAAGACCCAGAGCTACAGCAACACGCCGACTGACGGTATCTGGCTGCGCGCGCCGTACCTGCACAACGGTTCGGTGCCGACCCTGTGGGACCTGCTGCAACCGCCGGAAAAACGTCCGGAGGTGTTCATCACCGGCTCCGACGTCTACGACCCGGTCAACGTCGGCTTCGTCACCACGGGCGCTCAGGCCAAAGCCTCGGCGGATTTCAAATACGACACCCGACTGGAGGGCAACCACAACAGCGGTCACCTGTATGGCACCACGCTGTCGGACGACGACAAACGTGCGTTGATCGAATTCATGAAAACCCTGTGAGCCCTTACGGATAGAGGATTACGCCATGTCACTGGTCAGTCATTGGGAACACGAGTACGACAAGGTCAAACTGCGCATTCACGGCTTGTTCACGCGCATGGAAATGGCCTGGATGAAGCTCATCAGCGAGCTTGAGCCGCAGGAGTTTCAGGCGATCATCAAGCTGCTGCAGCGCGGTCACGATCAGGCGCAGTACGTGCTGAAAAACGGTGAGTTGCCGGGCGATGAACCGGCGGTGCCATGGGAGTTGTCTCATGGCCTGTCGATCCTGCGTATCGGCAATGCCACACCGTTGCCGCAATCGCCCGATCAACTGGCGACCCGGGTGTTGCAGGACGGCAGCCTGCTCGGCTGTCGCAAGTGGGAGTTGCTTGATCTGCTGTGGAGCGAGGCATTGCTCAAGTGGATTGAAAACCTGCGCCATCACGCGACCTTCGGCACTGACCCGGCGGTGGTGCAGATGGAGCGCGACGTGACCCTGGCGATTGCCGGCGACTGGGGCACCGGCCCCTTTGACAGTCATGCGCCGGCGGTTTCAGTCGCCAACCAGATGCAACTGGCGCAAGCGGATTTCACCATCCATCTGGGCGACGTCTACTACGCCGGCAGCCATTCGCAGGAAGACGTCGACATGGCCGGTTGGCCGATGGGCAGCCACGGCTCGTTCACCCTCAACTCCAACCACGAGATGTACAGCGGCGCCCACGGCTATTTCAAGGAACTGGCCAAGCGCTTTCCGGGGCAGCAGGGCACCAGTTATTTCGCCTTGATCAACGACGACTGGCTGGTGGTCGGGCTGGATTCGGCGTATGCCTCGGACGCGATGAACCTGTACATGGACGGCACACTCAACGAGCCGCAGATCACTTGGATGAAAGCCTTGCCCAAGCGCAAAAAGATCATGGTGCTCAGCCATCACCAGGGCTTCGATATTTCCGGGCATCACCAGACCGCGCTGTATCAACCGGTGTGCGATGCCCTGGGGCGCGAGCCGGACTATTGGTACTGGGGGCATCTGCACAACGGCATCGTCTACGCGCAACAGGGCAGCCTGCATGCGCGTTGCGCCGGGCACGGGGCGATTCCCTATGGCAATGCCAGCGAGCTGAACGGGCATTCGCGGGTGTTGTGGTCGGAGACGCAGGATGCCAACGACCCGGCGTATCCGCTGCGGGTGTTGAACGGGTACGCGAAAATCAGGTTGGTGGGGGAGGATATTTTTGAGGAGTTTATTGGGGAGGATGGATCGGTGAGGTGGTCATCCAAGTAATGAGGTGGCTGTTCTGACGCCATCGCGAGCAGGCTCACTCCTACAGTTGGAATGCGTTCCCCTGTAGGAGTGAGCCTGCTCGCGAAGCTTTTGCCTTTGATTTTAGCCCTGGACCGGGACGCCTTTGAGGTACGGCGCAGGCTCGGCCCCAAGGTTGCTCAGCATGCGCTCGCTGTACCAGTCCACGAAGTTGACCACACCAAACTCATAGGTCTTGGAGTACGGCCCAGGCTGATAAGCCGTGGAGTTGATCCCGCGCTGGTTTTCTTCGGCCAGACGCCGGTCTTGATCGTTGGTCGCGTCCCACACCTGGCGCATGCGCTCGACGTCGTAATCCACGCCTTCGACCGCGTCCTTGTGCACCAGCCATTTGGTGGTGACCATGGTTTCCTGGGCGCTGATCGGCCACACGGTGAAGACGATGATGTGGTCGCCCATGCAGTGGTTCCACGAGTGCGGCAGGTGCAGGATGCGCATCGAGCCCAGATCCGGGTTCTTGATCCGGCCCATCAGTTTGGCGCAGCCCTGTTTGCCGTCCAGGGTCATCGACACGGTGCCCTTGAGCAGCGGCATGCGCACGATACGGTTGCGTAGGCCGAAGCTGGCGTGGGCGTAAGGGATCTTCTCGGCTTCCCACGCAGCAGCAGACGCGGCGACGTGATCCTTGAACGCCTGATCGGCGCGCGGGTCGGTGACGTCGTCCCATTCCAGCAGGGTTTTCAGCAGTTCCGGGTGCGACGCGTTGCAGTGGTAGCACTCGCGGTTGTTTTCCAGCACCAGTTTCCAATTGGCCTTTTCCATCAAGGTGGTGGTGATCGCCACCTTGGTGTTCTCCATGTCGTACGGTTCCATGTAGTGGTTCAGTGTCGACAGGAAGTCATCAATGGCCGGCGGATTCTCCGCCAGGCTGATGAAGATGTAGCCGCCGGCAGTTTTCACGTTTACCGGTTTGAGGCCGTACTGCTTCATGTCGAAGTCGGCGCCCATCTCGGTGCCGGCGAACAGCAGGCGCCCGTCCAGTTCGTAGGTCCACTGGTGGTAGTGGCAGACCAGTTTTGCAACCTTGCCCTTTTCACTGGTGCACAGGCGCGAGCCACGGTGGCGGCAGACGTTATGGAAGGCATGCACCACGCCGTCGGCGCCACGAATGACGATGATCGGGTTCTTGCCGACCTGTAGGGTCAGGTAGTTGCCTTTGGCCGGGATCTCGCAGGTCATGCCGGCGATCAGCCATTCCTTCTGGAAGATCTCCTGCATGTCGATATCGAACAGGCGCTCGTCGCTGTAGAACGGCTGTGGCAGCGAGAAAGTGCGCTCGCGCTCCTGCAGCATCTGTGCGGTGGCCTTGCGTGCGGGTTCCAGCGGATCGCCCAGGCTGATTTTTGCGGTGACGTCCATCGATGTATTCCTCAAGGCCATCTGCGTGGCCGCGAAAGTGGCTGATCAGGGTTGCTACGCAAGGTGTAAAGAATTCGTCTTGGTGTGGGGCGAGTGTGGGGCCGGCGCTGCCCGCAACCTTATCCATGGGCGACATGGTGCAATCTGTTCCCGACGCGCAACCCCCGGCGGTTGGGGGCTGGTCGCGATAAGTATGCCGATGTCGCGGATAGGTAAACGGACGGTTCACGCTATACGCAGAATCGCCACATGAAGGCCGACAGTCGGCCGTGGAGAACAGCATGTCCAACAGCTTCCTGAATCCGGTCACCACCCAGACCTGGGCCAATGGCCGACACATCGTCCGTTGCGTCAAAGTCATCCAGGAAACCTGGGACGTGCGCACTTTCTGTTTCATGGCCGACCAGCCGATCCTGTTCTTCTTCAAGCCCGGGCAGTTCGTGACCCTGGAGCTGGAAATCGACGGCCAGCCGATCATGCGTTCGTACACCATTTCCAGTTCGCCGTCGGTGCCGTACAGCTTCTCGGTGACCATCAAGCGTGTGCCGGGCGGCAAGGTCTCCAACTGGCTGCATGACACCCTGCATGAAGGCCAGGAGCTGGCGGTGCACGGCCCGGTCGGGCTGTTCAACGCCATCGACTTCCCGAGCCCGAAAGTCCTTTACCTCAGCGGCGGCGTGGGGATCACCCCGTGCATGTCGATGGCGCGCTGGTTCTACGACACCAACGCCAATGTCGACATGACCTTTATCCACAGCGCGCGCTCGCCAAAAGACATCATTTATCACCGCGAGCTGGAACACATGGCGTCGCGGATCGACAACTTCAGCCTGCACCTGATCTGCGAGAAACATGGATTGGGCGAGCCGTGGGCCGGTTATCGCGGCTACCTCAATCACAAGATGCTCGAACTGATGGTGCCGGACTTCCTTGAGCGCGAAGTGTTCTGCTGCGGCCCGACGCCGTACATGAACGCGGTCAAGCGCCTGCTGGAAGTGGCCGGTTACGACATGTCGCGTTATCACGAGGAATCCTTCGGCGCCACGCCACCGGAAGCTCGTGCCGATGCGGTGGAGCAAGCCGAGCAGGCAGCCGATGCGCCGGAAATCGATGCGGCGGATCTGCATCAGGTCGAATTCACCGCGTCCGGCAAAAGCATTCGCGTGGCCCCGGGCGAAACCGTCCACGCGGCGGCGGCCAAGCTTGGCCTGATGATTCCGAAAGCTTGCGGTATGGGGATCTGCGGCACGTGCAAGGTGATGAAACTGGGCGGCGAAGTAGAGATGGAGCACAACGGCGGGATTACCGAGGACGACGAGGCCGAGGGTTACATTCTGTCGTGCTGCAGCGTGCCGAAGGGCGACGTGCGCATCGAGTTCTAGACCACTGCACAAATCCAATGTGGGAGCGAGCCTGCTCGCGAAGGCGGTGTGTCATTCAACATCTGTGCTGTCTGACACGGCCTCTTCGCGAGCAGGCTCGCTCCCACAGGGTTATGCGCTTCAATCGATAAACAGATCGGGCATCAGTGCGGCGTCGCTGTCCGGCTCGAACCGGTAATGCTTGAACTCAGTCACGCCGTGCTCACGCAAAATTTCTTCGTCGATAAGCAGCCGTCCAGTGATCTGTCGTGCGCTGCTTCCCAGGATCACATGCGCCGCATCCGCCATGATCGCCGGCGTGCGCGCATGCTTGAACGACTCGCGATTTCCCAGCTGAAACTCGATCGCCGCCGTGGCAATCATCGTCTGCGGCCACAGTGAATTGACGCTGATGCCGTAACTGGCGAATTCCTCGCTCATGCCCACGGTCAACATGCTCATGCCGTACTTGGTCAGCGTATACGGGCTGTACTGGGCGAACCATTTGCTTGCCAGGTTCAGCGGCGGTGACAGGTTGAGGATGTGTCCGGCGGATTTTTTCAGATAGGGCAGGGCGGCCTGGCTGCACAGCAGTACCGCGCGGGTGTTGATCTGGTGCATCAGTTCGAAACGCTTGAGTTCGATGTGCTGCACGCCAGTCAACTTGATCGCCCCGGCGTTATTGACCAGCGCATCGATGCCGCCGAAATGCTCGTTGGCCTGGGCCAGCGCATTGCGCACCGCGTCTTCATCACGCACATCGACTTGCAGGGCCAATGCCTTGCCGCCAGCGGCTTCGACTTCCTTGGCTACGCTGTGGATGGTGCCAGGCAGTTTGGGGTGGGCTTCGGCGCTTTTGGCCGCAATCACGATATTGGCCCCGTCTTTCGCGGCACGCAGCGCAATCTCACGCCCGATGCCACGGCTGGCGCCGGTGATGAACAGGGTTTTGCCTTTTAGCGACATGCCGATGCTCCTGCTTCTTGTTATGTGAGCGGAGGGCTCGACAGACAATGTAGACGATGTCTTCAGGTGCGAACGAGGAGGGGCGATTGGATTGGGTGAGCTTTTGTGGAAGCGAGCCTGCTCGCGAAAGCGGTCTGGCAGCCGACTTCTACGTCGGATGTGCCGGCCTCTTCGCGAGCAGGCTCGCTCCCACAGGGCTGGGGAGCTATCAGGCGGACATCACTTCGCGGATGTCACGGGCCAATTCGCGTACGCGTTCTTCTTCGGAGTCCCACGAGCACATGAAGCGTGCGCCGCCCTTGCCGATGAAGGTGTAGAAGCGCCAGTTTTTCGCGGTCAGCGCGGCGATGGCCGGTTCCGAGAGTTGCAGGAACACGCCGTTGGCCTGCACCGGGAACATCAGTTCCACGCCCGGAATGTCGCTGACCAGCTCGGCCAGCAGTTGCGCGCAGTGGTTGGCGTGGCGGGCGTATTTGAGCCAGGCGTCGTTTTCGAGGATGCCGACCCACGGTGCCGAGAGGAAGCGCATTTTCGACGCCAGTTGCCCGGCCTGCTTGCAGCGGTAATCGAAGTCTTCGGCCAGTTTGTGGTTGAAGAACAGGATCGCTTCACCCACCGCCATACCGTTCTTGGTGCCACCGAAGCACAGCACATCGACGCCGGCCTTCCAGGTCAGGTCGGCCGGCGAGCAGCCGAGGAATGCGCAGGCGTTGGAGAAACGCGCGCCGTCCATGTGCAGGTGCAGGCCCAGCTCTTTGCAGGTGGCGCTGATGGCGCGGACTTCTTCCGGGGTGTAGACGCTGCCGACCTCAGTGGCCTGGGTCAGGGTCACGACGCGCGGTTTCGGGTAGTGGATGTCCTGGCGCTTGAGCGCGACTTCACGGATCGACTGCGGGGTGATCTTGCCGTTTTCGGTGCCGGCGATCAGCAGTTTCGAGCCGTTGGAGAAGAATTCCGGGGCGCCGCATTCATCGGTTTCGACGTGGGCGGTTTCCGAGCAGATCACGCTGTGGTAACTCTGGCACAGCGACGACAGCGCCAGCGAGTTGGCGGCGGTGCCGTTGAAGGCGAAAAACACTTCGCAGTCGGTTTCGAACAGCTTGCGGAAATGGTCGGCCGCACGTGCGGTCCATTCATCGTCGCCATAAGCGCGCTGGTGGCCGTGGTTGGCCTGTTCCATGGCGGCCCAGGCTTCAGGGCAGATACCGGAGTAGTTGTCGCTGGCGAATTGTTGGCTCTTGTCGGTCATGGCCGGCTTCCGTGGTCGAGACTCTTGTGAAGGCTCGTGGTCAATGAGGGTGCGCACTTTACCGAAGATCTTCCGGGGAGCACACGGGATGTCGCTGTCAGAAAATTACCAGTTTGTTACCCGATTATGCACGTGACTAAACGCGACGGCGCGCTGGATCTGCTCAAGTGGCTGGCGTTGCTGAGCATGCTGCTCGATCACCTGCGATATGTCGGGATCAGCGCCGATTGGCTGTATGTGCCGGGGCGTCTGGCGTTCCCGTGGTTCTGCCTGGCGATGGCGGCGAATCTTTCCCGCGCCGGCGCGCAGAAGACCGAGTGGCGCTATCTGGGCTGGTTGCTGCTGTTCAGCCTGGTCAGCGAGATTCCTTACCGCTTGTACATTCCTGATCCCGACACCTTGAACGTGATGCCTACGCTGGCGCTGGGGTTGCTGGTGGCGCGGGGCTGGCAGGATCGCACGTTGTTGTCGCGGCTTTTGGGCGTGGGCGCCTTGCTGCTGGCGGCGTTGTTTTCGCAGTGGCTGATGTTCGGCGGGTTTGGCGTGTTGCTGCCGCTGGCGCTGCTGTGGGTGATCCGTCGTCCCTGGTATTTCGGCCTCCTGCCGGGGCTGGTGTGTCTGGCGGGCAATCAGTGGCGGGTGTTGTATGAGGCTGCCGTATTCGGTAACGCCGTCGCGGTAATCGGCATCGCGGCGTGTCTGGGTGCGCCATTGCTCGGCATGTTCCTGTTGCGACACTTCGGGTCTATCCATCCCCTGCCGATGCGCCGCTGGGCGTACGCACTCTACCCCCTGCATTTCCTCCTGCTGCTCGCCATCCGCGCGGCATACACCTGACCCCTGTGGGAGCGGGCTTGCTCGCGAAAGCGGTGTGTCAGGCGGTAATGATGTCGACTGACACGGCCTCTTCGCGAGCAAGCCCGCTCCCACAGGGGATCTCCGCAGTTTTGGATGATGTGTCCGACCAGCCTTTTCCGGCCATGTCGTAAACGCACCTTTGCGTGGCGTCCGCAGGCATTTGAGCTGTCTGCGCCGGTCATACCATCGCATCAAAGGGCACTGCCTTGATTGCCAGTGCCTTACCGAGACGAATGGCGCACAGATGCCGCTGGGAGAGACGCGATGTTCAGCAAGCAAGACCAGATCCAGGGTTACGACGATGCACTGCTGGCGGCGATGAATGCCGAGGAGCAACGTCAGGAAGATCACATCGAGCTGATCGCGTCGGAGAACTACACCAGCAAGCGCGTCATGCAAGCGCAAGGCAGCGGCCTGACCAACAAATACGCCGAAGGTTATCCGGGCAAGCGCTACTACGGTGGCTGCGAGCATGTGGATAAAGTCGAAGCATTGGCGATCGAACGCGCCAAGCAACTGTTCGGCGCCGATTACGCCAACGTCCAGCCGCACTCCGGTTCCTCGGCCAACAGCGCGGTGTACCTGGCGCTGATCCAGCCGGGCGACACCATTCTCGGCATGAGTCTGGCTCACGGCGGTCACCTGACCCACGGCGCCAAGGTGTCGTCCTCGGGCAAGCTGTACAACGCGGTGCAGTACGGGATCAACACCGACACCGGGCTGATCGATTACGACGAAGTCGAGCGTCTCGCCGTCGAGTGCAAGCCGAAGATGATCGTTGCCGGGTTCTCCGCCTACTCCAAGACCCTGGACTTCCCGCGCTTCCGCCAGATCGCCGACAAGGTCGGTGCGCTGCTGTTCGTCGACATGGCCCACGTTGCCGGTCTGGTCGCTGCTGGCCTGTACCCGAACCCGCTGCCGTACGCCGACGTGGTCACCACCACCACCCACAAAACCCTGCGCGGTCCGCGTGGCGGGCTTATCCTGGCCAAGTCCAACGAAGAGATCGAGAAGAAGCTCAACGCCGCGGTATTCCCCGGTGCCCAGGGCGGCCCGTTGATGCACGTCATCGCCGGTAAAGCGGTGTGCTTCAAGGAAGCGCTGGAGCCCGGCTTCAAGGCCTATCAGCAACAAGTGATCGACAACGCCAAGGCGATGGCCAGCGTGTTTATCAAACGTGGCTACGATGTAGTGTCCGGCGGTACCGACAACCACCTGTTCCTGGTCAGCCTGATCCGTCAGGGCCTGACCGGCAAAGATGCTGACGCTGCCCTCGGCCGTGCGCACATCACCGTCAACAAGAACGCCGTGCCGAACGACCCGCAGTCGCCGTTCGTGACCTCGGGCCTGCGCATTGGCACCCCGGCCGTCACCACGCGTGGCTTCAAGGTCGCCCAGTGCGAAGTGCTGGCCGGCTGGATCTGCGACATCCTCGACAACCTCGGTGACGCCGACGTTGAAGCGAATGTGGCCAAGAACGTCGCGGCACTGTGCGCCGACTACCCGGTTTATCGCTGAGCGGTTTGGAGTAAATGACTATGCAACGCTATTCGGGCTTCGGCCTCTTCAAACACTCCCTCAGCCACCACGAGAACTGGCAGCGCATGTGGCGCACGCCGACGCCGAAGAAGGTCTACGACGTGGTCATCGTTGGCGGCGGCGGGCACGGTCTGGCGACCGCTTACTACCTGGCCAAGGAACACGGCATCACCAACGTGGCCGTGGTTGAGAAGGGCTGGCTGGGCGGCGGTAACACCGCGCGCAACACCACCATCGTGCGTTCCAACTACCTGTGGGACGAGTCGGCGCACCTGTACGAACATGCGATGAAACTGTGGGAAGGTCTGTCGCAGGATCTCAACTACAACGTGATGTTCTCCCAGCGCGGCGTCTACAACCTGTGCCACACCCTGCAGGACATCCGAGATTCCGAGCGTCGGGTCAGCGCCAACCGCCTCAACGGCGTCGATGGCGAACTGCTTAATGCCAAGCAAGTGGCCGACGAGATCCCGTACCTCGACTGCTCGAAAAACACCCGCTACCCGGTGATGGGCGCGACTGTTCAGCGTCGCGGCGGCGTCGCCCGTCACGATGCCGTGGCCTGGGGCTTTGCCCGTGCCGCCGACGCCTTGGGCGTGGATCTGATCCAGCAGACCGAAGTGATCGGTTTCCGCAAGGAAAACGGCGTGTGCATCGGCGTTGAGACCAACAAGGGCTTCATCGGCGCCAAGCGTGTCGGCGTGGTCACCGCCGGTAACTCCGGGCACATGGCCAAGCTCGCCGGTTTCCGTCTGCCGATCGAATCCCACCCGCTGCAAGCGCTGGTGTCCGAGCCGATCAAACCGATTATCGACAGCGTGATCATGTCCAACGCCGTGCACGGTTACATCAGCCAGTCCGACAAGGGCGACCTGGTGATCGGCGCCGGTATCGACGGTTACAACGGCTACGGCCAGCGCGGTTCGTATCCGGTGATCGAGCACACCATCCAGGCCATCGTCGAGATGTTCCCGGTGCTGTCGCGGGTGCGCATGAACCGCCAGTGGGGCGGCATCGTCGACACCACCCCGGACGCTTGCCCGATCATTTCGAAAACCCCGGTACCGAACATGTTCTTCAACTGCGGTTGGGGCACCGGTGGCTTCAAGGCCACTCCTGGCTCGGGCAACGTGTTTGCCGCGAGTCTGGCCAAGGGTGAAATGCACCCATTGGCCGCACCTTTCTCCATCGACCGTTTCCACAACGGTGCGTTGATCGATGAACACGGCGCTGCTGCGGTTGCCCACTAACAGGAGAAATCCCCATGTTGCATATCTTCTGTCCTCACTGCGGCGAACTGCGCTCCGAAGAGGAATTCCATGCATCCGGTCAGGCGCACATCCCGCGTCCGCTGGATCCGAACGCCTGCACCGATGAAGAGTGGGGCGATTACATGTTCTTCCGCGACAACCCGCGTGGTCTGCACCACGAGCTGTGGGATCACGTCGCCGGTTGCCGCCAGTACTTCAACGTCACCCGCGACACCGTGACCTACGAGATTCTCGAAACCTACAAGATCGGCACCAAGCCGCAATTCACCGACAAGGCTGATACGGCGAAAACAGCCACGACGGCGCTGGGAGAGAAGGTATGAGCCAGACCAATCGCCTGTCCAACGGTGGACGGATCGACCGCAACAAAGTGCTGAGCTTCACCTTCAACGGTCAGAGCTACAAAGGCTTCGAGGGCGACTCGCTGGCCTCGGCACTGATCGCCAACGGCGTCGACATCATCGGCCGCAGCTTCAAGTATTCGCGTCCACGCGGGATCTTCGCCGCCGGTGCCGAAGAGCCGAACGCCGTGCTGCAGATCGGGGCCACCGAAGCCACGCAGATTCCCAACGTGCGCGCCACGCAACAGGCGCTGTACCAAGGCCTGGTCGCCACCAGCACCAACGGCTGGCCGAGCGTCAACAACGACATGATGGGGATTCTCGGCAAGGTCGGCGGCAAGCTGATGCCGCCGGGTTTCTACTACAAAACTTTCATGTACCCGCAATCGTTCTGGATGACCTACGAGAAGTACATTCGCAAGGCTGCAGGGCTTGGCCGTTCGCCGACCGAAGTCGATCCGGACACCTACGACTACATGAACCAGCACTGCGACGTGCTGATCGTCGGCGCCGGCCCTGCCGGTCTCGCCGCGGCCCTGGCGGCTGCGCGCAGTGGTGCGCGGGTGATCCTCGCTGATGAGCAGGAAGAGTTCGGCGGCAGCCTGCTAGATTCCCGCGAAAGCCTCGACGGCAAACCGGCGATCGAATGGGTGGCCAGCGTCATTGCTGAACTGAAGAACACCCCGGACGTGCTGCTGTTGCCGCGCGCCACGGTCAACGGCTACCACGACCACAATTTCCTGACCATTCATGAACGCCTCACCGATCACCTTGGTGACCGCGCGCCAATCGGTCAGGTACGTCAGCGCATTCATCGTGTCCGCGCCAAGCGTGTAGTGCTGGCGACCGGCGCCCACGAACGTCCGCTGGTCTACGGCAACAACGACGTGCCGGGCAACATGCTCGCCGGTGCGGTCTCGACTTACGTGCGCCGTTACGGTGTGGCACCGGGCAAGAAGCTGGTGCTGACCACCAACAACGATCACGCCTATCGCGTGGCGCTGGATTGGCTCGACGCCAGCCTGCAAGTGGTGGCCATCGCCGATGCACGGAGCAATCCGCGTGGTGCGCTGGTGGAAGAAGCCCGCGCCAAAGGCATTCGCATCCTCACCGGCAGCGCTGTGATCGAAGCTCGTGGCAGCAAGCGCGTCACCGCTGCCCGCATCGCCGCGATTGACGTCAAAGCGCACACCGTGACCAGCCCGGGCGAATGGCTCGACTGCGACGTGATCGCCAGTTCCGGCGGTTACAGCCCTGTCGTGCACCTGGCTTCGCACCTCGGTGGCAAGCCGATCTGGCGTGAAGACATCCTCGGTTTCGTACCGGGCGAAGCACCGCAGAAGCGTGTGTGCGTCGGCGGCATCAACGGCGTTTACGGCCTCGGAGATTCGCTGGCCGATGGTTTCGAAGGTGGCGCACGCGCTGCCAGTGAAGCCGGTTTTGCGGTGGTCGAAGGCACGCTGCCAAAAGCGCTGAGCCGTCTCGAAGAAGCGACCCTGGCGCTGTTCCAGGTGCCGCACGAGAAGGGCACCTCGCGTGCGCCGAAGCAATTCGTCGACCTGCAGAACGACGTCACCGCCGCCGCCATCGAACTGGCGACCCGCGAAGGTTTCGAGTCGGTCGAACACGTCAAACGCTACACCGCGCTGGGTTTCGGCACCGATCAGGGCAAGCTCGGCAACGTCAACGGCCTGGCCATCGCCGCGCGTTCGCTGAACGTGACCATCCCGCAGATGGGCACCACGATGTTCCGCCCCAACTACACGCCGGTAACGTTCGGCGCGGTAGCCGGTCGTCACTGTGGGCACATCTTCGAACCGGTGCGCTACACCGCACTGCATCAATGGCACCTGAAAAACGGCGCCGAGTTTGAAGACGTCGGCCAGTGGAAACGTCCTTGGTACTTCCCGAAAAACGGTGAAGACATGCATGCCGCCGTCAAACGCGAATGCAAAGCCGTGCGCGACAGCGTCGGCCTGCTCGACGCCTCGACCCTGGGCAAGATCGACATTCAAGGCCCGGATGCCCGCGAGTTCCTCAACCGCGTGTACACCAACGCCTGGACCAAGCTCGACGTGGGCAAGGCCCGTTACGGCCTGATGTGCAAAGAAGACGGCATGGTTTTCGACGACGGTGTGACGGCGTGTCTGGCCGACAACCATTTCGTCATGACCACCACCACGGGCGGCGCGGCTCGCGTGCTGCAATGGCTGGAGCTGTACCACCAGACCGAATGGCCAGAGATGAAGGTCTACTTCACCTCGGTCACCGACCACTGGGCGACGATGACCCTGTCCGGGCCGAACAGCCGCAAGCTGCTCAGCGCCGTGACCGACATTGATCTGAGCAACGAAGCGTTCCCGTTCATGACCTGGAAAGAAGGTCTGGTCGGCGGCGTGCCGGCGCGGGTGTTCCGTATCTCGTTCACCGGTGAGCTGTCGTACGAAGTCAACGTGCAGGCCGACTACGCGATGGGCGTGCTGGAGAAAATCGTCGAGGCCGGCAAGCAGTACAACCTGACGCCGTACGGCACTGAAACCATGCACGTGCTGCGCGCCGAGAAGGGTTTCATCATTGTCGGTCAGGACACTGACGGCTCGATGACCCCGGACGACCTGAACATGGGCTGGTGCGTCGGTCGTACCAAACCGTTCTCGTGGATCGGCCAGCGCGGCATGAACCGTGAAGACTGCGTGAAGGATCAGCGTAAACAACTGGTGGGCCTGAAGCCGATCGACCCGAACGTCTGGCTGCCGGAAGGTGCGCAACTGGTGTTCAACACCAAGCAGGCGATCCCGATGACCATGGTCGGCCACGTGACCTCCAGCTACGCGCACAACTCCCTCGGCTATTCGTTTGCCATGGGCGTGGTCAAGGGCGGTCTGAAGCGCATGGGCGAGCGGGTGTTCGCGCCGCTGGCCGATGGCAGCGTGATCGAGGCGGAGATTGTGTCTTCGGTGTTCTTCGATCCGAAGGGTGATCGGCAAAATATTTGAGGGTTCGGCTCCTGTGGAGTGCCAGTCGCACCGCGGTGACTTCATCGCGAGCAGGCTCACTCCTACAGGTGATCGCGTACCCCTTGTAGGAGTGAGCCTGCTCGCGATAGCGGTAGATCTGCTTGCAAAGGGTTCAAGTCAGAATTCAGGAAGGTGCTTTATGACCACAGCCAACGTGTACCAACAACGCCCGACCACCGGGGCCAAGGCCGAGTCGTCGCTGCACCATGCCGACCTCGCCAGCCTGGTCGGCAAGGGTCGCAAGAACGCCGGCGTGATCGTGCGTGAAAAGAAACTCCTCGGTCACCTGACCATTCGTGGCGATGGCCACGATGCAGCCTTCGCCGCTGGCGTGCACAAGGCCCTCGGCATTGAGTTGCCGGGCGCCCTGAGCGTGATCGTCAAAGGCGAAACCAGCCTGCAATGGATGGGCCCGGACGAGTGGCTGCTGATCGTGCCAAGCGGTGAAGAATTTGCCGCCGAGCAGAAACTGCGCGAGGCGCTGGGCGACCTGCACATCGCGATCGTCAACGTCAGCGGCGGCCAGCAGGTGCTCGAACTGAGCGGGCCGAACGTGCGTCAGGTGCTGATGAAATCCACC
The DNA here is from genome assembly GCF_023063025.1 of Pseudomonas sp. YL2. Lineage (NCBI taxonomy): Bacteria > Pseudomonadati > Pseudomonadota > Gammaproteobacteria > Pseudomonadales > Pseudomonadaceae > Pseudomonas > Pseudomonas sp. YL2. Next base: position 635,137 of record NZ_JAJSLU010000001.1, read on the forward strand.
AGCTACGACGTGCACCCGAACAACTTCCCGGTCGGCAAAGCCGTGGGCACGGTGTTCGCCAAGTCGCAGCTGATGATCCGCCACACCGCCGAAGATACCTGGGAACTGCTGATCCGCCGCAGCTTCTCGGATTACTGGTGGTTGTGGCTGCAGGATGCGTCGGCTGAATACGGGTTGAGCGTACAAGCCTAAAAGCTTACCCCCTCACCCCAGCCCTCTCCCCCAGGGGGGAGAGGGGGAAAGGGAGCAGATTTGTGTGATTTCGAGCCTGAGTTCGACCCGATATTTCAGGTCGGCGTAGCTCGAAAGAACACCTCGGTCAGTCCCCTCTACCTCCGGGAGAGGGTTAGGGTGAGGGGCAAAAATCCCCCAGACACCGCGCACAAAAGAACAGGAGTCACCGCACCATGAGCCGCGCCCCAGACACATGGATTCTGACCGCCGACTGCCCCAGCGTGCTCGGCACGGTGGACGCGGTGACGCGTTTTCTGTTCGAGCAGGGTTGCTACGTCACCGAGCACCATTCGTTCGATGACCGGCTCTCGGGCCGTTTCTTCATTCGCGTGGAATTCCGTCAGCCTGACGGTTTCGACGAACAATCCTTCCGCGCCGGCCTTGCCGAGCGCGGTCAGGCGTTCGGCATGGTCTTCGAGCTGACCGCGCCGAACTACCGGCCAAAAGTGGTGATCATGGTCTCCAAGGCCGATCACTGCCTCAACGATTTGCTTTACCGCCAGCGCATCGGCCAGTTGTCGATGGACGTGGCGGCGGTGGTGTCCAACCATCCTGACCTCAAGCCGCTGGCCGACTGGCACCAGATTCCCTACTACCATTTCCCCCTCGACCCCAACGACAAGCCGGCGCAGGAGCGTCAGGTGTGGCAGGTGATCGAAGAGTCCGGTGCCGAACTGGTGATCCTCGCCCGCTACATGCAGGTGCTGTCACCGGAGTTGTGCCGCAAGCTCGATGGCAAGGCGATCAACATCCATCACTCGCTGCTGCCGGGGTTCAAGGGCGCCAAGCCGTATCACCAGGCCTACAACAAAGGCGTGAAGCTGGTCGGCGCCACGGCGCATTACATCAACAACGACCTCGATGAAGGGCCGATCATTGCCCAGGGTGTCGAGGCGGTGGATCACAGTCATTACCCCGAGGATCTGATTGCCAAGGGGCGGGATATCGAGGGGCTGACGTTGGCCCGGGCCGTGGGTTATCACATCGAAAGAAGGGTGTTTTTGAACGCCAATCGCACGGTCGTTCTTTAGATCGCTTTCGCGAGCAAGCTCGCTCCCACAAGGGATTTGTGTCGAAACACAGGTCTCTGTCACACCCAAGATCAACTGTGGGAGCGGGCTTGCTCGCGAAGAGGCCATAACTGACAACGCAAAACCAACAAGCAATAACCCGAGCACTTAACGCGCTGCCTGCCTGGGCAACGCAGTTCCATAAAAACAACAGCGAGGTGAAAGCATGTCTGGCAATCGTGGTGTGGTGTATCTCGGCGCTGGCAAGGTCGAAGTACAGAAAATCGACTATCCGAAAATGCAGGACCCGCGCGGCAGGAAGATCGAACACGGGGTGATCCTGCGTGTGGTATCCACCAACATTTGTGGCTCCGACCAGCACATGGTGCGCGGCCGTACCACGGCGCAGACCGGTCTGGTGCTGGGCCACGAAATCACCGGCGAAGTGATCGAAAAGGGTTCCGACGTCGAGAACCTGAAGATCGGCGACCTGGTTTCCGTACCGTTCAACGTGGCTTGCGGGCGCTGCCGTTCCTGCAAGGAGCAGCACACCGGCGTCTGCCTGACCGTCAACCCGGCTCGTGCCGGCGGTGCCTACGGTTATGTCGACATGGGTGACTGGACCGGCGGCCAGGCCGAGTACGTGCTGGTGCCGTACGCCGACTTCAACCTGCTGAAGCTGCCGGATCGCGACAAGGCCATGGAGAAAATCCGCGACCTGACCTGCCTCTCCGATATCCTCCCGACCGGTTATCACGGTGCGGTGACGGCGGGCGTTGGCCCGGGCAGCACCGTTTACATCGCCGGCGCCGGCCCGGTCGGTCTGGCCGCTGCAGCCTCGGCGCGTCTGCTGGGGGCGGCGGTGGTGATCATCGGCGACGTCAATACCATCCGCCTGGCGCACGCCAAGGCTCAGGGTTTTGAAGTGGTCGACCTGTCCAAGGACACGCCGCTGCACGAACAGATCGCCGCACTGCTGGGCGAGCCGGAAGTCGATTGCGCGGTGGATTGCGTGGGCTTCGAAGCGCGCGGCCACGGGCATGACGGGGTGAAAGCCGAAGCCCCGGCCACCGTGCTCAACTCGTTGATGGGCGTGGTGCGCGTCGCCGGCAAGATCGGTATTCCGGGCCTGTACGTGACCGAAGATCCGGGCGCGGTCGATGCCGCCGCGAAAATGGGCAGCCTGAGCATCCGCTTCGGTCTGGGCTGGGCCAAATCCCACAGCTTCCACACCGGCCAGACCCCGGTGATGAAGTACAACCGCCAACTGATGCAGGCGATCATGTGGGACCGCATCAACATCGCCGAAGTGGTCGGCGTGCAGGTCATTAGCCTCGACCAGGCGCCGGAAGGTTACGGCGAGTTCGATGCCGGCGTACCGAAGAAGTTTGTGATCGATCCGCATCGGTTGTTCAGTGCGGCGTAAGTAAAAAGGGCGACCCACGGGTCGCCTTTTTTTTAGACCAAAAGATCGCAGCCTTCGGCAGCTCCTACAGGGATCGATGTAGGAGCTGCCGAAGGCTGCGATCTTTTGATTTTTTCAATCAGAGGGCTGCCAAAGCGCCCTGGTAAAGCACAGGCCCGGTCGGCTGCCCGGTCGGCGAGCCACCCTTGGGTTCCAGACTCACCGCCAGCGCAATCGGCTGGCCGATCAAGACTTTCTGCGCCGCGCTCAGTTCAACCTTGCCTTTGCCGCCTGCAGGAATCACCCCCAGTGAAATCGGCTTGCCGTCCGCCGGTATCGCCCACAATTCCAGACTGCGATCTGGCCCGATTGCCGCCAAAGTCAGCGGTTCGACCTGCAGATAATCCGCATGCGCCGCGACTTTCAGCGCAGGTTGCGCGTCGGCGCTCAGCAGGGTGGCGTGGTAGCGGGCGTCGTCGCGGTTGTACAGGGAGCCGAGGAACACCAGCACCACGATCGAACAGGCAGCGACGCTGACGCGCAGCCAGTTCCAGAACGGACGTTTTTCCGGGACGTGCAGCACTTGCGGCTCGATCCGTGCGGTGATGCCTTGCCACACCCGATCTGGCACCGGTTGCTCCGGCAGCATTTCGGTAAGGCTGGCGAGGCTCTCCTGCCACTGCGCCAACTCGCTTCGCAGTGCTGCATCATCCAGCAGCAATTGTTCAAAACGCCGACGCGCCGCCGCCGACATCAGGCCAATGGCGTAATCGGCAGCGAGGGCGCGGCGCAAGGCGGGGGTCTGGTAATTCATGATTCAAGGCACCTGCGCAGACGCTCCATGCCGCGACGAATCCACGACTTCACCGAGCCCAGCGGTGCCGCCAGGTGTTCGGCCAGTTCCGAGCAGGAAAGGCCCTGGAAGTAGGCGACGCTGATCGACTGGCGCTGCATGCCGTCGAGGGTGTCCAGGCAGCGATGCAGCGCGCTGGCTTCGCGGCTGCTGTTCAACAGGTCGTGAGCCGAAGGGCCTTCGTCCGGCAGGGTGTCCTGCTCGAAATCGGTCAGTGGCCGTTCGCGTTGTTTGCGTAGCTGGTCGATGGCCTGATGGCGGGTGATGTTGATCATCCAGGTCAGCGGCGCCGACAGATGGGCTTCGTAGCGCGAGGCGTTGTTCCAGATGCGCACGAAGCTTTCCTGCAGCACTTCCTCGGCCAGATCCGCCCGGCCCATGAAGCGCAGGGCCACGCCGTGCAGGCGTGGGCCAACGCTGCGATAGAGCGTTTCGAATGCACCGCGGTCGCCCAGTGAGCACTGGGCCAACAGCTGGCGCAACTGATCGGGGTCGGCGATGGAAATGACGGCTCTCCAGGCAATGGGCGGGCGACGAGGGCGCTGCTCGGGCTGTTCACAGGCTAGTTCAGCGACGGCGCTTGTGCCATTCATCTCGGGTTGTCCACGGTTTCACGTTTTATATACGTGGCTACGCTGAAAATGGATGCGCCGGCGAGGAACATGCTGGCTGAAACCCGGTCAAACCGGCAGTTCTGCCGCTCATAGACGGGCGGTTACCACAGCGCAAGAGGATGTCTGAATGAAGATTTCACGCGGTATTGCCTTGGCTTCACTTATGACCCTTGCAGCGAGCCCGGTGTTTGCTGGCTTCAGTCTGGACGACGTGACCAAAGCGGCTGCAAGCATGCAGGGTGGCAACGCTGCCACCGCCGCCGCGCCGACCTCGGAAACCGCCGGTTTGCTGCAAGCCGTTACCGGTCTCGGTGTTACGCCTCAGCAAGCCGTCGGTGGCACCAGCGCCATGCTCGGCCTGGCCAAGAATCAGTTGAGCAGCACCGATTATTCGCAGTTGGCCAAAGAAGTGCCGGGCATCGACAAACTGTCGGGCGGCAGCGGCAACCTGGCGGCGTTGAGTGGTTTGCTGGGTTCGTCGGGCAAGTCGGCCGGGCTGGAAAACGCGCTGGGCAACGTCAAGGACACCAACGACCTGAACAATGCCTTCGGTGCGTTGGGCATGGACAGCGGCATGGTCGGCCAGTTTGCCCCGGTGCTGCTCAAGTATCTGGGTGATCAGGGCGTCGGCGGCCCGATTCTGCAGAGCCTGGGCAGCATCTGGGGCGCCGGCACCGGTAGCTGATTCAGCCGCGCTCGCCGCGCAGTTCGCTGATGCGCTGATCCTTCTCGGTCCAGAGCTGGTTGACCCAGTTCTGGACCTGCTGGCGAAACAGCGGATCGTTTTCGTAATCGCCCTGCGACAGTGCCGGGTCGAGTTCGCGGGTCTGGATGTCGACAATCACCCGCGGCACGCTGCCGCTGATCAGATCCCAGAACCCCGGAATCTTCTGCTGTGGATAAACCACGGTCACGTCGAGCAGCGCATCCAGCTGTTCGCCCATCGCTGCCAGAACAAACGCCACGCCACCCGCCTTGGGCTTGAGCAGGTGCTTGAACGGTGACTGCTGCTGCGCACTTTTCGCCGCGGTGTAGCGGGTGCCTTCCAGATAATTCACCACCGTCACCGGCTGGCGTTTGAACAGCTCGCAGGCCTGTTTGGTGATTTCCAGGTCCTTGCCCGCCAACTCCGGATGTTTGGCCAGGAACGCCTTGCTGTAGCGCTTCATGAACGGGTAATCCAGCGCCCACCACGCCAGCCCCAGAAACGGTACCCAGATCAGCTCTTTCTTGAGGAAGAACTTGAAGAACGGCGTGCGCCGGTTGAGGGTCTGGATCAGCGCCGGAATGTCGACCCACGACTGGTGGTTGCTGACCACCAGATACGAGGTGTCACCGCGCAGGTCTGCGCCGCCGCGAATGTCCCACTGAGTGGGGATGCACAGACGAAAGATCAGTTTGTCGATTTCCGCCCAGGTCTCGGCAATCCACATCACCGCCCACGAGGCGTAATCGCGCCAGCGCCCGGGCGCGATCAGCTTGAGCAGGGCAAAGACCAGCAACGGCCCGATCAGGATCAGGGTGTTGAGCAACAGCAGCAGGGTGACGAAACAGCCGGTGAGCAGGCGGCGCATAAGCAACTCTATGAAGGCGGATGGGCGCGCCATGATAAGTGGCTTCGGGTGACAGGCCAAATCGATGGTGACGAATGTTTCACTTTTGGGCAGCTATGCTGGAGCTGATTACCGTGTTGGCAGGGCTGGCCTCTTCGCGAGCAAGCCCGCTCCCACAGTGGATCTTCAGTGTGCATGCCATCTCCAACAGATCCCGGATCCCCTGTGGGAGCGGGCTTGCTCGCGAAGGCGGACTCAAGCGAACCAATTGCTCGCCGGCTGTCTAAAATCTCGCGTCTGACGCCCTCATTTTCCAAGGAAGCCCTCTACGTGAAATCCCTCCTTGCACTGTTTGCCCTCGTCGCCCTGCCGGTCATGGCCGCCGAGCCGACCCTGTACGGGCGTTACGAATACATCGCGCTGCCGGAAATCGGTGGTGAGGTGCTCAAGGCCAAGATGGACACCGGCGCGCTGACCGCCTCGCTGTCGGCCAAGGACATCGAGACTTTCACCCGCGACGGCGAGAACTGGGTGCGTTTCCGCCTCGGCACCAAGGATGCCAGCAACAAGGTCTACGAACACAAGGTCGCACGGATCAGCAAGATCAAGAGCCGCTCGGATGAAGAGGACGAGGGTGACAGCACCGAAGTCGCCAAGCGCCCGGTGGTCGATCTGGAGCTGTGCCTGGGCAACGTCAAGCGCACCGTTGAGGTCAACCTGACCGACCGCAGCAACTTCAACTACCCGCTGCTGATCGGTGCCAAGGCCCTGCGCGAGTTCGGCGCGGCAGTGAACCCGGCGCGGCGTTTCACCGCCGACAAGCCGGACTGCTAAGTGGTCTCATTGACGTAACGTCAGGCTTGGGGCACCGTTCGCGCACTTAACCCATGGGCTCGGACGCCATGCCTCATATCCTGATTGTCGAAGACGAAGCGGCGATTGCCGACACGCTGATTTTTGCCCTGCAGGGCGAGGGGTTCGCCACCACGTGGCTGAGCCTCGGCGCGGCGGCGCTGGAGTTTCAACGGCAGACCCCGGCTGACTTGATCATTCTCGATATCGGCCTGCCGGACATCAGCGGTTTCGAAACCTGCAAACAGCTGCGGCGCTTCAGTGAAGTGCCGGTGCTGTTTCTCAGTGCCCGGGACGCCGAGATCGATCGGGTGGTGGGGCTGGAGATCGGCGCCGACGATTACGTGGTCAAGCCGTTCAGCCCACGGGAAGTCGCCGCGCGGGTACGGGCGATTCTCAAGCGCATGGCGCCGCGTCCTGCGGTTGAAGCGTCCTCGACGCTGTTTCGCATCGATGCCGAGCGTGTGCAGATCGTCTATCGGGGACAGCCGTTGAGCCTGACCCGTCATGAGTTTCGCCTGTTGCAATGCCTGCTCGAACAACCGCAGCGGGTGTTCAGCCGCGAGCAATTGCTCGATGCGCTGGGCGTGGCGGCGGACGCCGGTTACGAGCGCAGCATCGACAGCCACATCAAAAGCGTGCGCGCCAAATTGCGCCTGGTGCGGGCCGATGCCGAGCCGATCCAGACCCATCGCGGCCTCGGTTACAGCTACAGCCCGGGGCACAGCTGATGTCGTTGGGGCTGCGGATTTTTCTGGTGTATGTGCTGTTTATCGGCCTGACCGGTTACTTCGTGCTCAACACGGTGATGGAAGAAATCCGCCCGGGCGTGCGCCAGTCCACCGAAGAAACCCTGGTCGACACCGCCAACCTGATGGCGGAAATTCTCCGTGATGATTTCAAGGCCGGCACGCTCAGCGAGAACCGCTGGCCCGAATTGTTGCGTGCCTACGGCGAGCGTCAACCGCAGGCGACGATCTGGGGCTTGCCGAAAAACCAGGTCAACCACCGCATCTACGTCACCGACGCCAAAGGCATCGTGGTGCTGGATTCCAGCGGCGTGGCGGTCGGTCAGGATTACTCGCGCTGGAACGACGTCTACCTGACTTTGCGTGGTGAGTACGGCGCTCGTTCGAGCCGCAGCGATCCGAATGATGCGAACTCCTCGGTGATGCACGTCGGTGCGCCGATCCGCGACAACGGCCGGATCATCGGCGTGGTTACCGTGGCCAAACCCAACAGCTCATTGCAGCCTTATGTTGATCGTACCGAGCGGCGTTTGCTGTTTTACGGTGCCGGGCTGATCGGCCTCGGTCTGCTGTTCGGCGCTTTGCTGTCGTGGTGGCTGAGCCGCGCGCTGCACCGTTTGACCGGCTACGCCCAAGCGGTGAGTGAAGGGCGGCGAGTGGAAGTGCCGCATTACCGTGGCGGCGAACTGAAGCAACTGGCCACAGCGGTGGAGCAGATGCGCACCCAGCTCGAAGGCAAGGCTTACGTCGAACGCTACGTGCACACCCTGACCCATGAATTGAAGAGTCCGCTGGCGGCGATTCGCGGTGCTGCGGAATTGCTGCAGGACGAGATGCCAGCGATTCAGCGCCTGCGCTTTGTCGGCAACATCGACAGCGAAAGCGCGCGGATGCAGCAGTTGATCGAGCGCCTGTTGAATCTGGCGCAAGTCGAGCAGCGTCAGGGGCTTGAGGAACGGGTGGCGGTGCCCCTGGCAGGACTGGTTGACGAATTGTTGCAGGCGCAGGCGGCGCGGATCGAGGGGCGGCGGCTCACGGTCGAGCAGGCGATTGCGCCGGATCTGTTATTGATCGGCGAGCCGTTTCTGCTGCGGCAGGCGTTGGGCAACCTGCTGGAGAATGCGCTGGATTTCACCCCGATCGCCGGGTTGCTGCGTTTCAGTGCCGAGCGTGTCGGGGAACAGGTCGAGTTGCGCTTGTTCAACGAAGCAGCGGCGATTCCCGATTACGCCTTGCCGCGCTTGAGTGAACGGTTTTACTCATTGCCGCGCCCGGACAGTGGGCGCAAGAGCACTGGACTGGGGCTGAACTTTGTTGAGGAAGTGGTGAAGTTGCATGGTGGGTCGATGCATATCCGCAACGTCGAGAGCGGTGTGGAAGTGACATTGCGCTTGTCCTGAAACCGAGTCGCTGCCTTCGCGAGCAGGCTCACTCCTACAGGGGAACGCGATCAATTGTAGGAGTGAGCCTGCTCGCGATGGGGCCATAACAGTCTCCACACAATCTCCATATTCCCTCCTTATTCCCCCCACACAGCCCAACCAGACTCTGCCCATCCAAACAGGGAGAGTCCCATGAACAAGAATCTGACCATAAAACTCGGGGCGATTGCCCTGTTGATCCTGCTGTTGCTGATCCCGCTGCTGATGATCGACGGCATCATCGATGACCGTCAGCAACTGCGCGATGGTGTGCTTGAAGACATCGCGCGCAGTTCCAGCTACAGCCAGCAACTGAGCGGGCCGGTGATGGTAGTGCCGTATCGCAAAGTGATTCACAACTGGAAGCTCAACGACAAAACCAACCAGCGCTACGACGAGCCAAGTGAAGAACGCGGTCGTCTGTATTTTTTGCCGGAGCGCTTCGAGCTCGACGGCCAAGTGCAGACCGAGCTGCGCAATCGCGGTATCTACGAAGCGCGACTGTTCCATGCCGACAATCGCATCAATGGGCATTTCTCGTTGCCGGCGCAATTGGGGATCAAGGAAGACTTTGCCGATTACCAGTTCGATGCGCCGTTTCTGGCGGTGGGCATCAGCGATATTCGCGGCATTGAAAACGCGCTGAAACTGGAACTCGACGGCCATCGCCTGGACTTCGTGCCCGGCACCCAGGTGGGCTGGCTCGGCGAAGGCGTGCGGGTCACGCTGCCGGCGCTGGATACCCGCAACGCCACGGAACTGACTTTCGGTTTCGACCTGCGCCTGCAAGGCACCGGTTCGCTGCAGGTGTTGCCGGTGGGCAAAAGCAGTCACGTCAGCCTTGCCGCCAACTGGCCGCACCCCAGTTTTGTTGGCAACTTCCTGCCGGGCAAACGCGAGATCAGCGATCAGGGTTTCAGCGCCGATTGGCAGACCACATTTTTCTCCACCAACCTGCAAGAAGCCATGAGCCGGTGCGTGATGGGCAATGACTGCGAGGCGTTCAACGGGCGCAGTTTTGGTGTGAGTCTCATCGATCCGGTGGATCAGTACCTGAAGAGTGATCGGGCGATCAAATATGCGCTGTTGTTCATCGTCCTGACGTTCGCCGGTTTCTTCCTGTTTGAAGTGCTCAAGAGTCTGGCAGTACACCCGGTGCAATATGCGTTGGTGGGGGTGGCGCTGGCGCTGGCGTTCTTCTACCTGTTGCTGCTGTCGTTGTCGGAGCACATCGGCTTTGCCCTGGCGTATCTGCTGTCGGCCAGTGGCTGTGTGCTGTTGATCGGGTTCTATGTTTGCCACGTGCTGCACAGCGTGCGCCACGGCCTGAGTTTTTCTGCGGGATTGGCGGCGTTGTATGGCCTGCTGTATGGCCTGCTGAGCGCCGAGGATTACGCGTTGCTGATGGGTTCGCTGCTGTTGTTCGGCCTGCTCGGGGTGTTCATGGTGCTGACGCGCAAACTCGACTGGTACGGGATCGGGCAGAAGCCGGCCAAGCCGCTGGAATTTGATGTGGGGGCGATGCAATGAGCGGGCTGCGTGAGGATCAGCGCTGGAAGGAAGAGTTGGTGACGCGGATTGTCGGGTTTCTGCCTGTGGATGCGAGTTGGTGCCTTCGCGAGCAAGCCCGCTCCCACAGGAGTACGCATTCCAATGTGGGAGCGGGCTTGCTCGCGAAGAGGCCGGATCAGGCACCGCAGCCTTAAGGCTTGGGCATGGTGGCAACCATGGATGGTCGCTGGCTCACCTCGAAATACCAGTTGGCCAGTTGCGGATTGGCGCTGCGCCAGTCCAGATCCGGATGGCGCAGATCGATGTAACCCAATGCGCATGCCACGCTGATGGCGGCCACGTCGAAGTGGCTGGTCAGCTCGGCGATGGCGTCACTTTCCAGATAGGCCAGGGCGCGGCGGATTTTCTCGCGCTGGGCGTCGAGCCATTCGTCCCAGTGCTTTTCCGGGGCGCGCAGCACCAGTTCGTAACGCACCATCACCGAGGCGTCCATGATCCCGTCGGCCAGCGAGGCCAGGGTCAGGCGCCGCCAACGGGCCGCTCCTTCGCGGGGGATCAGCGGATTGCCGACGTGTTGCTGGTCGAGGTATTCGAGGATCACGCGGCTGTCATGAATCACGCTGCCGTCGGCCAGACGCAGCGCCGGGATCTTGCCCAGCGGGTTGTCGGCGTTGAGTGCGGTGTCCGGGCTGACCGGCGTGAGGACGCAGTCTTGCAGGGCGACGCGATCCTGCTGACCGGTCTCGTGCAACAGCACCATCACTTTGCGCACGAACGGGGAAAGCGTGTTGTGGAACAGGGTCATGCTGGGGACGGACATTGGCAAACCTCGGTGGTCATCGAAGAGCAGGAGATTAGCCTAGTCAGATACAGAGCGGCTGGCGAGGGATTTGCTGGTGTTCATCAGGCCGCCTTCGCGAGCAAGCCCGCTCCCACACTGGATCTGTTTCGTTCACAAATCCCCTGTGGGAGCGGGCTTGCTCGCGAAGAGGCCCTATCAGTCAGCACAAAAATCACTCGCGCAGCAACAAACCTCTAATGGCCAGATACGCCGGAACACCCAGCCCGATCCAGCTCAACGCATCCCAGATCCCGTCCCCCAACAACGCCGAAAACAACCCCGCCGCACTCAGCAGCGCAATCACCAGCGGGGTGCTGAAGACCTTCCAGAAATTGGTCTGACGCGGCTTCATGCAACAGCCTCCGCTGGCAGTGATTTCACCGCTTTACGCCGCACCACCCACAGATACACGCCGCTGCCGAGGACGATGATGGTCAGCACGTCGAGGGTTGCCCAGAGGATCTTCATCGGCATGCCGCCGTAGTCGCCGAAGTGCAGCGGCTGCGACATTCCCATGGCGTCCATGTACCACGGGCGCTCGGCCACAGCGGTGACCTGCAGGGTACTGGCGTCGATCAGCACCGGCGTCAGCAGGTGCGAGGTCAGATGCGTGCCGCCCTTCATGAACACTGCGTAGTGATGCTCACTGGAAAACCGCGTGCCGGGGAAGGCGATGAAGTCCGGGTTCATCCCCGGCGCCACGTCGCGGGCGATGTCGAGCAGGCGGGTGGCCGGGGCCAGGCGGGTCAGCGGCGGGGCATCGCGATAGGGTGCGACCATGGCGGTCAGCGTGTCATTGCGCCACGCGGCGATGAGCAGGTCGGCGCAGGCGCTGATCACTCCGGTGACGCCGACCACCAAGGCCCAGGTCAGGGTGACGACGCCGATCAGGTTGTGCAGGTCGAGCCAGCGCAGGCGGGTGGACTTGTCCTGACGCACGGTGCCGAACTGCAAGCGGCGCATGAACGGCAGGTAGAGCACCGTACCCGAGATGATCGCGACCACGAACAGCAGACCCATGAACGCCAGCAGCAACTTGCCCGGCAGTCCGGCAAACATGTCGACGTGCAGGCGCAAGATGAACAGCATCAGCCCGCCATTGGCCGACGGGGTTTCCAACGCTTCACCGGTGCGCGCATCGAGCATGAAGGTGTGCGACGAGTTCGGTTCGGTGCCGGCGGTTTTCGCCATGATCGTCAGCACGGCGTTCGGTTCGTCGTCTTCGAAACCGAAGTACTGCACCACTTCACCTGGGCGATGTTTTTCTGCGGCCTCGACCAGTTGCGCCAGGTTCAGGCGCGGCGTGTCGGCGGGCATTTCGCGCACTTGCGGGGCATCGCCGAGCAGGTGCTCGATTTCGTGATGAAAGATCAGCGGCAGACCGGTCAATGCCAACAGCAGCAGAAACACGGTGCAGATCAGGCTGGTCCAGGTGTGGATGAACGACCAGCGGCGAATTGTTTTACTTTTCATTTCATGACCTTCAAAAACACCGAAGCCGTCCACGGGGGACGGCCTGGTGACAGAACCTGGTTCAGCTCACGCGATTACCACTTGTAAGTGGCGCTGGCGATGACGCTGCGCTGGTCACCGTAGTAGCAGTAGTAGCCGTCGCAGGTGGAGATGTAGTCCTTGTCGAACAGGTTGGTGGCGTTAATTGCCAGCGACGCACCTTTGAGGCTGTTGTCCAGGCGACCGAGGTCGTAATGCACCGAGGCGTCGAACACGGTGTAGGCGTCCGCCTTGCCCAGCCAGGTGTTGGCCTTGTCGCCGTAAGTGTTGCCGGTGTAACGCACGCCACCGCCGATGCCGAAACCGTCGAGTACGCCGCTGTGCCAGGTGTAGTCGGTCCACAGCGAAGCTTGCTGGTTAGGCATCAGTTGCAGGCGATTGCCCTTGTCCACGCCTTTCTGCACTTCGGACTTGGCCAGGGTGTAGGCGGCGATGACTTTCAGGTTATCGGTGACGTCGGAAACCGCTTCCAGCTCCAGGCCTTTGACCTTCACTTCACCGGTCTGGCTGGTGATGGTCACGTTGTTGACGATGCTGTTGACCGCGACGTTCTTCTGGGTCAGGTCATACACCGCAGCGCTCAGCAGAGTCTTGCTGCCCGGCGGCTGGTACTTGATGCCCAGTTCCCATTGCTTGCCTTCGGTCGGCTTGAGCGAACCGGTGGAGGTGGCATCGGCGCCGCTGGTTGGCTGGAAGGATTCGGCGTACGACAGGTACGGCACGAAGCCCGAGTCGAACACGTAGCTGAGCGCCGCGTTGCCACTGAACGCCTTGTCGCGCTGGGTGTTGGTGGCGTCGCCCTTGTTGATGAATTGCGTGCCGGTGTGCACCCAGTCTTCACGCCCGCCGAGGGTCAGGCGCCACTGGTCGAGGGCCATCTGGTCCTGTACGTACAGGCCGGTCTGGTAGGTCTTCTGGTCATAGTCATAGAACGCCGAAGAACGTGCTGGACGGGTGATCGGCTGACCGTAGACCGGGTTGTTGACGTTGATGTCCGGCGCGGTGCCGAAGATCGACGTGTAGTTGGTGTTGCTGCGCTGGTGATCCAGACCGAGCAACAGCGTATGGCGGATGTCGCCGGTGGCGAAGTCGGCCTGGAAGTTGTTGTCCACGGCGAACTGGCTGATGTCTTCATCGACGTTGGTGGTGCCGCGACCGACATTGCCCTGATCATCCACGGTGAAGCCGGCGAACGATGGGTTGTAGCTGTTGACGGTCACGGTCTGGAACGACAGGTCCGACTTGGTGTAGCGCAGGTTCTGCTTGAACTGCCAGACGTCGTTGAGGCGATGCTCGAAGGCATAACCGAGCGCGTAGTAGGTGCGGTCGTAGAAGTCGTAGTCCGGATCACCGAGGTTCTTGTGATGGGAAATCTTGCCGAACGGCATGTCGATCCTGGTGCCCTGAATCGGGTAGAACTGGCTGGTGACACCGGTATCGTCGCGGGTGAACTGGGTCAGCAGGGTGAATTTGGTGTCGTCATCGATGTTCCAGGTCAGGCTCGGCGCGATGTTGTAGCGCTTGTTCTCGATGTGATCGATCTGCGTGTCGCTGTCGCGCACTACACCGCTGATGCCGTAGAGAAACTGCCCGGCGTCGTCGATCTTGCCGGTGCTGGCGAAGTTGATCTGACGATGGTTGTCGCTGCCGTACTGCAACTGGATTTCGCTGCTGGCTTCCGCGCTCGGGCGCCGGCTGACCATGTCCAGCAGACCGCCCGGCGGCGTCTGGCCGTAGACGGAAGAGGCCGGGCCGCGCAGCAGCGCGAGGCGGTCGAGGTTCCAGGTTTCAGGTTTTGGGTTGGCGTATACACCCTTGGGCAGCGGCAGGCCGTCGAGGAACTGAGTCGGCTCGAAACCGCGCACCCGTAGCCAGTCGATACGGGTGTCGCTGCCGTAGCTGCTGGCGGTGATGCCCGGCATGTAGCGTACGGCGTCATCGAGGCTGTGCACACTGCGGTCGTCCATTTGCTGACGGGTGGCGACCGAGATCGAGCGCGGTGCTTCGACCAGCGCGGTGTCGGTCTTGGTGCCGGCGGCGGTGCGGGTGGCGGTGTAGCCTTCGACCGGGCCCCAGGCCGTTTCCAGATTTTCCACGCCGATCACTGCGGTTTCCGGCAGCGCCAATGTCCCTTCCGGCACGGCAACCAGGGTGTAGGTGCCGGTGCTGCTTTGTTCCAGTTGCAGACCGGTGCCTTGCAGCGCCGCGCGCAGAGCACCGGCGGCGTCGTACTGACCGCTGACCGGCGCAGAGGTCTTGCCGGCGGCCAGCGACGGATTCAGCGACAACGCGAGGCCGCCCTGGCTGGCGATCTGGTTCAGCGTGGTCGACAGCGGCGCCGCTGGCAGGTTGTAGGCACGCACGCTGGAGGCCTGTTCAGCGGCGAGCAACGGGCTGCTGAGCAGCGGCGCGCTGAGGGCAATGGCGATGGCCAACAGACTGGGGCGCAACAAGGTGTCTAGCGAACGGGACATGCGAAGGCTCCTGAATGGAAATATTTCTCAATTGCCTGTGTGCCGGACGAGAATTGAAAAGTGATAGGGCTGGATGAAAATAATTTCGATTAACTGAAAAGTGACCGATGCCCTGTGGCGAGGGAGCTTGCTCCCGCTGGAGCGCGAAGCGGTCCCTGCTGTCTTCCAGCTTCCAGATAAATCTCATTGACTGGTGGACGACTGCTGCGCAGCCGAGCGGGAGCAAGCTCCCTCGCCACAGGGGGCGGTCGCTCTTAAGGCTTGGTCTCAGCCTTCGCCACCGTGACCCAAAACGGCGTGTGCTGCTCGATCTGTACCGGCAGGGTCGGCAGCAGCGCACTCAAGGCCTTGTCGGTGTCGTGCAGTGGGAAACTGCCGGTGATGCGCAGGTCAGCGACTTCCGGCGCGACGCCCAGATATCCGCGGCGATAACGCGCCAGTTCATGCACCAGGTCTGCGAGCCGCGCGTTATCCACCACCAGCATGCCGCGGGTCCAGGCATCGGCGCCGGGCGTGAGCGCGGCGACCGCGTCGAGGCCGTCGCTGCGGATCAGCACTTGCTGGCCTTCACGCAGGATCCACTCTTCAGGATGGCTTTGCGGATGCGCCGCCACCGCCGATTGCAGGACGCTCAGGCGCGTACCTTGGTCTTCACGCTTGACCAGAAACCTTGTGCCCAACGCGCGCATGCTGCCTTCGCGGGTCTCGACGATGAACGGCCGCGCATCGCCGTGACCGGTCTCGACCATGATCTCGCCTGCCTGCAACACGATCAGCCGCTGCCTGGCATCGAAGCGCACATCCACCGCGCTGTGGGTGTTGAGATTGAGCACGGTGCCATCGGCCAGCCGCACCGTGCGCTGCTCACCGGTAGCGGTGCGTTGATCGGCGAGCCAGTAATCCAGCGGCAGATAGCGATCACCGGCAAACAGCGCCAGACCGATCACCGCCACCACGCTGGCCAATCCGCTGCCGAGCTTGCGCACACGGCGTCGAATGCCTTCGCGCGATTGCAGCAAGGCCGCGCGGGCCGGGCCGTTGGCGACGCTGAAGCGCTGATCGAGCATGCCCAGCTGGCGCCAGGCGCGGGCATGTTCTTCATGGGCCGCGTGCCACTTGGCGAACTCCTCGCGCTCCAGCGCACTGCCGGAATCCAGCGACAACTGCCAGGCAATAGCCGCGTCCAGCACCTGAGCCGAGACCGGTTTGGAACTGGCCGGGTTCATGTCGGCTCACCGTACAGGGCGATATAGCACTGGCGAATGCCTTGCGCGAGGTACTGCCGCACGCGGGGCACCGAGACGCCAAGCTTCTCGGCGATTTCGGCGTGGCCGAGGCCGTCGAGGCGGTTATACAAGAAAGCGGCGCGGGCCTTGGTCGACAGTTTGCCGAGCAGGCGGTCGATGGCCTTGAGGTCTTCGAGGATCAGTTGCTGTTCTTCCACCGAAGGCTGTTCGCCTTCGGGGATCAGCATCAATTCGGCGAGATAGGCCTGCTCCAGCGCGGCGCGGCGGAAGTAATCGAACAACAGGCCCTTGGCGATCGCCACCAGAAACGCCCGGGGTTCGCGCGGCGTCAGCAGTTGCTCGCGACCGAGCAGACGGACGAAGGTGTCCTGGCTCAGGTCTTCGGCCCGTTGCGGGCAAGCCACATTGCGCCGCAACCAGCTCAGCAGCCAACCGCGATGGTCGCGATACAACGCACCGACGAGTTCACTGTGAGGGCTTGGGACTGACGACACCAGACGCACCGATTGGGAAATGTTAACCAACGAGAATTGTTCGCGATTCTCGCAGAGGTGGGAATGGTTAGCAATTGGCCACTGGTCGGGTGGTATGAGCAAGACCGCATCATCGTTCTTCGCGAGCAAGCCCGCTCCCACAGGGGGAATGCATTCCATTGTGGGAGCGGGCTTGCTCGCGAAGAGGCCAGTACAGGCACCGAAAATCTAGAAGGACGGCGCCTGCTGTCGGCGTTTCCATTGACTCAAGCGCTGCTGCAGATTCAGCGGACTATGAATCTGCTGCTGCCGCGCCCGGCTGAACAGGATCAACGCCAGTTCCGCCGTGGCCAGCGCATCGGCACTCGCGTTGTGCCGCTCGAACACCTCAAGCTTGAACCAGTCGATCCATTCATCCAGGCCGGCCTCGCGAATATTCGCCTGTGGGCACAACAATGGCGCCATGTCCGCGACATCCAGAAACACATTCTGCAGCCTGTAACCCAAGTGTTCCTTCAATGCGCGTCCGAGCATGTGTTGATCGAAGGGCGCATGAAACGCCAGCACCGGGCTGTCGCCGATGAACTCCATGAACTCCAGCAACGCCTCGGCCGGGTCGCTGCCGGCGGCAATCGCATTCGGCCCCAGGCCATGAATCAATACGCTGGGGCTGAGCTTCAGCTCCCGACATTGCAGAGTGCGCTCGAACTGCTGACTGAAGTCGATTGCGCCGTCTTCGATCACCACCGCGCCGATCGACAGCACGCGATCCTTGTTCAGGTTCAGCCCGGTGGTTTCCAGATCGAGCACCACCCAGCGCTGTTCACGCAGGCTGCATTCTTTCAGTTCGCTGATCGCCGGCAGTTTTGCCAGACGTTGTTGCAGGTCTGCCGACAGCAGTGGGCTGGCCGGCCGCAGCCACGAAAACAGGCTCATAGCTGATACCGCAAGGCCAGGCTGCTTTGCAGGCGCTGGGCCTGGCGCAGGGATTCACGCAGGATGCGTCGGTCCAGATGATTGAGGCTGTCGGGATCGACCCGGTTCGACCAGGGCAGATTCTCACGGGTCTGGATCTGGTGTTGCTGCATGCGCGTCTGCTGGATGAAGTGGTAAGCCTCTTCATATGCCGCGCCATCGAGCCGTTCGATGACTTCTTTTTCGACCAGCTGACGCAAGCGCTCCAGAGTGTTGTTGGTTTCGATGCCATGCGCCAGCGCCAACAGGCGTGCGCCGTCGACGAAGGGCGTCAGGCCCTGGACTTTGAGATCAAGGGTGGCTTTCTCGCCGTTCTTGCGTGCCAGCACAAATTCGCGGAAACGCCCCACGGGCGGACGATTGCGCAGCGCGTTCTCGGCCAGCATGCGCTGGAACAAACGGTTGTCGCCGACCTGATCGAGAATCCCTCGGCGTAGTTGCGCGCAGCCTTTTTCGTCGCCCCAGACCACCCGCAGGTCGAAATAGATACTCGAACCGAGCAGGTTCTCCGGCGTCGCCTCGCGGATAAATGCTGCAAAGCGCCGCGCCCATTCTGCTCGGGACAGGCACAGCTCAGGGTTGCCGGCCATGATGTTGCCCTTGCACAGGCTGAAGCCGCACTGCGCCAGGCTCTGGTTGATCTGCTGGGCCAGTGGCAGCAGCTTGCCGCGAATCTCCGCCGCGTGCGCCGCGTCCCGCGCTTCGAACAGAATGCCGTTGTCCTGATCGGTGTGCAGCGTCTGTTCGCGCCGGCCCTCGCTGCCGAAACACAGCCAACTGAACGGTACGCCGGGGTCGCCTTTTTCGGCGAGGGTCAGTTCGATCACCCGGCACACGGTGTGGTCGTTGAGCAGGGTGATGATGTGGGTGATCTGCGTCGAAGACGCACCGTGGGCAAGCATGCGTTCGACCAGTTGGCCGATCTCGCCGCGCAGGCTCACCAGTTGTTCGAGGCGCTGGGCACTGCGGATGGTCCGGGCCAGGTGCACCAGGTCGACCCGTTGCAGCGAGAACAGATCACGCTCGGAGACCACGCCACACAGACGCTGATCCTTGACCAGACAAACGTGGGCGATGTGCCGTTCGGTCATGGCAATCGCCGCGTCGAAAGCGCTGTGATCCGGCGACAGAAAAAACGGCGAACAGGTCATGTGGCGCTCGATGGTTTCGCTGAAATCACCGCTGCCATTGGCGACCACTTCGCGCAAATCACGCAGGGTGAAAATCCCCAGCGGCGCCTTGTGTTCATCCACCGCGACGATGCTGCCGACCTGTTGCTCGTGCATCAGCTTCACCGCTTCGCGCAACGGCGTGTCGGGGCTGCAAGTCACCGGATGGCGCATCGCCAATTCGCCGAGGCGGGTGTTCAGCGAATACTGGGTGCCGAGGGTTTCCACGGCTTTCTGCTGGACTTGCTGGTTGACCTGATCGAGCAGGCTGCTGACCCCGCGCAAAGCGAAATCACGGAAGCTGTTGGACAGGGCGAACAGCTTGATGAACGCCGGTTTGTTCAGTTGCAGGCAGAAGGTGTCTTCGCTGGCCAGATGCTCAGTGCGGGTCGCCCGTTCGCCAATCAGCGCGGCCAGCGGGAAGCATTCGCCGGTGGTGATCTCGAAGGTGGTTTCGGTGCCAGGCCGGGTGATGTGCTGGCGTTCGCCGACCACTCGGCCCTGTTTGACGATGTAGAAATATTCGACCGGCCCGTCGGCGGGCTTGATGATGCTTTCGCCCTGGCCGTAAAAACGCAGCTGACATTGTTCCACCAGAAAAGCCAGGTGGGCATGTTCCATCTGATTGAAGGGCGGGAAGCGCTGGAGGAATTGCAGGGTGCCCTGAATGTTCTGCAACACCGCGGTTTTCCCTGCCTGGGTGAAGGCGTCCGCTTTACTCATAACCATTACCGCAGTCTTTTTTGAATTGTTGTTGTCGGATCGTTGCAGCCATGGTCGACCCCTGCGCGCGGGGTGCCCATTGGACGTAAGTCTAGGTTTGAGCTGCCGTTGGGCACATTTGGGAAGTGCCCTACAAAAACAGTCGGAAATTCCCCCGCCAGCCACTTGGAAAAAAATCCGACGAAGTGCACATTGAAGCTCTGCTTAGCGATGTCTGACGACTGTGCCAGGTGATTGAATTGAAAACGTAGAGAATGCCATGTCCGACCACGATATTTTGAGCGACGCCGAGCGTGAAGCGCTCAGCGCAGTAATGCTCGAACCCGACTTGCCGCCGCAGCGTGTACTGATCGTCGATGACGACAAGGACGCCCGGGAGCTGTTGTCGGAGATACTCGCGTTAGACGGCATTCGTTGCATGACCGCGGCCAGCGGTGAAACCGCGCTGAAGATGCTCGACGAAAAACCTTCGATCGGGCTGGTGATCACTGATTTGCGTATGGGCAATGTCGGTGGGCTGGATTTGATTCGGCAAGTGCGTGAGTCGGAGCGGGCGGCGTTGCCGATCATCATTGTTTCGGGCGATGCCGATGTGAAAGACGCCATCGCCGCGATGCACCTGAGCGTGGTGGATTTTCTGCTCAAGCCGATTGATACGGCCAAGTTGCTGGGCCTGGTCAAACACGAATTGGGCATCGAGCCCTGACTCTCAAGCGACACCGCCCCCCCTGTGGGAGCGGGCTTGCTCGCGAATGCGTCCTTTCTGTCGAAATTAATGTTGAATGTGAGTCCGTCTTCGCGAGCAAGCCCGCTCCCACAATGGATCTCCAGTGGTCCGGAGATTTTTATCGGCCAACAAAAAAGCCCTGATCTCTCGACCAGGGCTTTTTCACAGCAGCGCAAACTTACAGGCCGTTGGCCTTCTTGAACTCGCGACGACGACGGTGCAACACCGGCTCGGTGTAGCCGTTCGGCTGTTTGGTGCCTTCGATCACCAGTTCGACCGCCGCCTGGAAGGCGATGTTGCTGTCGAAGTTCGGTGCCAGCGGACGGTACAGGGGGTCGTTGGCGTTTTGCCGGTCGACCACTGGCGCCATGCGCTTGAGGCTTTCCATCACTTGCGCTTCGGTGACGATACCGTGGCGCAGCCAGTTGGCGATGTGCTGGCTGGAGATGCGCAGCGTTGCACGGTCTTCCATCAGGCCGACGTCATTGATGTCCGGCACCTTCGAGCAACCCACGCCCTGGTCGATCCAGCGCACCACGTAACCGAGAATGCCCTGGGCGTTGTTGTCCAGTTCGTTCTTGATCTGCTCCGGGGTCCAGCTCGGGTTGACCGCCAGCGGAATGGTCAGGATGTCGTCCACCGAAGCACGGGCACGCTTGGCCAGTTCGGCCTGACGGGCGAACACGTCTACCTTGTGGTAGTGCAGCGCGTGCAGCGCAGCAGCGGTCGGCGACGGTACCCAGGCGGTGTTGGCGCCGGCCAGCGGGTGCGCGATTTTCTGTTCGAGCATCGCTGCCATCAGGTCGGGCATCGCCCACATGCCTTTACCGATTTGCGCACGACCTTGCAGGCCGGTGCTCAGACCGATATCGACGTTCCAGTTTTCGTAGGCGCCGATCCACTTTTCGGCCTTCATGTCGGCCTTGCGCACCATCGGGCCGGCTTCCATGGAGGTGTGGATTTCGTCGCCGGTACGGTCGAGGAAACCGGTGTTGATGAACACCACGCGCTCGCTGGCAGCCTTGATGCAGGCTTTGAGGTTGACCGTGGTGCGGCGCTCCTCGTCCATGATCCCGACTTTCAGGGTGTTGCGCTTGAGGCCCAGCACATCTTCGATGCGACCGAACAACTCGTTGGTGAACGCCGCTTCTTCCGGGCCGTGCATCTTCGGTTTGACGATGTAGACCGAGCCGGTGCGAGTGTTCTTGCGCGAGGTGTTGCCGTTGAGGTTGTGCATCGCCGCGAGGCACGTCACCAAACCGTCGAGTATGCCTTCCGGCACTTCATTGCCGTGTTTGTCGAGGATCGCGTCGATGGTCATCAGGTGACCGACGTTACGCACGAACAGCAGCGAGCGACCGTGCAGGGTCAGTTCACTGCCATCGACCTTGGTGTAGGTGCGATCCGGGTTCATGGTGCGGGTGAAGGTCTGGCCGCCCTTGGCGACTTCTTCGGACAGG
This sequence comes from Pseudomonas sp. YL2, assembly GCF_023063025.1. Lineage (NCBI taxonomy): Bacteria > Pseudomonadati > Pseudomonadota > Gammaproteobacteria > Pseudomonadales > Pseudomonadaceae > Pseudomonas > Pseudomonas sp. YL2. Next base: position 656,941 of record NZ_JAJSLU010000001.1, read on the forward strand.
TCGCCCTTCATCAGGCCGAGCCAGTTGCGGTAGATCACCACTTTGTCGTCGGCATCGACGGCAGCCACGGAGTCTTCGCAGTCCATGATGGTGGTCAGTGCCGCTTCCATCAGGATGTCTTTGACGCCGGCGGCATCGGTCTGGCCGACCGGGGTGCTGGCGTCGATCTGGATTTCGAAATGCAGGCCGTGGTTCTTCAGCAGGATCGCGATCGGCGCTTCTGCCGAACCCTGGAAGCCGATCAGTTGAGCATCGTCACGCAGGCCGGTGTTGCTGCCGCCCTTGAGGGAGACCAGCAGTTTGCCGTCAGCGATCTTGTAACCGGTGGAATCGACGTGGGAGCCGGCAGCCAATGGCGCCGCTTCGTCGAGGAACGCACGGGCGAAGGCGATGACTTTGTCGCCACGCACCTTGTTGTAGCCTTTGCCTTTTTCCGCGCCACCGTCTTCGCTGATCGCGTCGGTGCCGTAGAGGGCGTCGTACAGCGAACCCCAGCGGGCGTTCGAGGCGTTGAGGGCGAAGCGGGCGTTCATCACCGGCACTACGAGTTGCGGGCCGGCGGTGCGGGCGATTTCATCATCGACGTTTTGCGTCGTTGCCTGGAAATCAGCCGCTTCTGGCAGCAGATAACCGATTTCTTGCAGGAAGGCTTTGTAGGCCACGGCGTCGTGCGCCTGACCAGCACGCTCCTGATGCCAGGCATCAAGACGAGCCTGGAAGTCATCGCGTTTGGCGAGTAGGGCTTTGTTCTTCGGCGCCAGGTCATGAATGACCTTGTCGGCACCTTCCCAGAATTTTTCGGCGGTGAGGCCGGTACCGGGAATGGCTTCGTTGTTCACGAAGTCGAACAGGACTTTGGCGACCTGCAGGCCACCGACTTGAACGTGTTCAGTCATTGCTTGCCTCACTCTGCTCAGCTATTTCGCTTTTCAGCTCTTCAATTTTGACAATGAAGCCTCTGGCCATTTAAACCACAAACCTTCCGACCAGTACATGCCATTGCTGGCGGCTGGGCTGGGACCAATCAACGGCTTGGGGGCCTTGCTGACGGGGCTTTCAGGGTTGCGAACGTGCCTTGGGCAGACATCGATCCAGCGTTATGTAGTGCGCGCCGAGGCATACTACATGATGCGTTGCGCTTGTGAAAATCAGACTAATAACGTCGTTCTGCGACCTCATGACGCATTGCGGTCACGTCGCGGAACGGGATGTTCTCAAAAAACCATCGGATTGTTCCAGCTAAATATAAAAAGTTGTACACATAAATACTGTGTGGCTTCCATTCAGCTTCGATGAGCCCGCGTTTGTGGCGAGGGAGCTTGCTCCCGCTCGGGTGCGAAGCATCCGCGAAAGATATTACTGACTGAAGAGGGCGTCCTGCGGCCGCCAGCGGGAGCAAGCTCCCTCGCCACAAGTGTTGTTCACTTGAGCATGGCGGCTGAATGTCGGTGCTTGCCTATACTTGCCTTTCTATAACAAAAGCATGACAAGAGGGCGCGCCATGGATCATCTCGTACTCACTGTGTTTGCCCCGGACAAGCCCGGGCAGGTCGAGCGCATCGCCCAATGCATCGCCGAACACGGCGGCAACTGGCTGGAAAGCCGCATGTCACGGATGGCCGGGCAGTTCGCCGGGATTCTGCGGGTGGGCGTACCGGCGGAGGCTTACGACGAATTAGTCGATTCCTTACAAGCACTGTCGGCCCAAGGCATTCGCGTGCTGATCGCCGAGAGTGGCATCGAGCAGTCCTGCACCTGGAAACCGATCGCCATGGAGTTGGTGGGCAATGACCGCCCGGGCATCGTGCGCGACATTACCCGGTTGCTCAGCGAGCAGGGGGTGAACCTCGAACGACTGGTGACCGAAGTGCGCCCGGCACCGATGAGCAGCGAGCTGCTGTTTCACGCTGAAGCGATTCTGGCGGTGCCGCTGACCCTGTCGCTGGATGTGCTGCAATCGCGCCTGGAAACCCTGGCCGATGATCTGATGGTCGAACTGGTGTTACGCACAGACGTTTAACCGGCGCCGGGTTATCCAGTTTTAACGTGCACCTGCCTGTGGATAACCTGTAGAGACCGGGCGCAACGCCACGTCGGCCGTGGCTTGCAGCATGCTGATCAAAAAACCGCCAGCATTCAGTGACTTGCGCACAAACGGCGGGGATCACGCTGTGGATAACCTTGGGAAGGAACGTTGCAGGCCACGAGAACCGTGGCCTGTGAAGCTTTGTGCGTTTTTTGATCAGCTGCGCCGACGCAAACTGATCACCGCATCGACGCTGTACACGGCTAGACCGGCCCAGATGAAGATGAACGCGATCAGCGTGCTCGACGACAAGTGCTCACCAAACAGCAGGACCGCCTGCAGCAGCACCAGGGTTGGCGCCGTGTACTGGAGGAAACCGATGGTGGTGTAGGGCAGATGACGGGTGGCAGCGTTGAAACACACCAGCGGGATGAGCGTCACCGGGCCGGCCGCGACCAGCCACCAGGCTTGCGAGGTGGTCCAGAACTCCGGTTGCGCGCTGGTCGCGGTCTGGTTGAACAGCAGCCAGGCCACGGCGATCGGCACCAGCATCCAGGTTTCCACCACCAGCCCCGGCAAGGCCTTGACCGGCGCCTGTTTGCGGATCAGACCGTAAAAACCGAAGGTCAGCGCCAGCACCAGCGATACCCACGGCAGACTGCCGACCTGCCACACCTGCTGTGCCACGCCAACGGCGGCCAGCCCCACCGCAACCCACTGCATGCGCCGCAGGCGTTCGCCGAGAATCAGCATCCCCAACAGCACGTTCACCAGCGGGTTGATGTAGTAACCGAGGCTCGCTTCGAGCATGCGCCCGTTGTTCACCGACCACACGTAGGTCAGCCAGTTGGCCGCGATCAGGGTGCCGCTCAGGGCCAGAATCGCCAGGCGCTTGGGGTTGTCGAGCAACTCGCGCAACCAGCCCGGATGCTTCCACACCATCAGCAACAGCGCACCGAACAGTGCCGACCACAACACGCGGTGAATGATGATCTCGACAGCGGGGACTTCGGCGATGGCTTTGAAGTAGATCGGGAACAGGCCCCAGATGATGTAGGCACTCAGGCCCAGAATGTACCCGCGACGCGGGTTGGCGGCTTGCATGCAGAATCCTTGCTTAGGCAGCTGACAAAGCAGGGATTGTAAGGAGATTTGTCGACGAATGCCTGAGCTGATTGGTCAGAAAAGTGTGAACACAGAACCCTGTAGGAGTGAGCCTGCTCGCGATAGCGGTCTGACATTCAACATTTACGTCGACTGATAAAACGCTATCGCGAGCAGGCTCACTCCTACAGAGGCGGTGGTGGGTCAGAACAGTTTCAGGGGTTCTTCGTTAAGCGCCGACAACTGTTCACGCAGCGCCAGCACCTGATCGCCCCAATACCGTTCCGTACCAAACCACGGAAAGCTGTGCGGGAACGCCGGGTCGTCCCAGCGCCGCGCCAGCCAGGCGCTGTAGTGCATCAGGCGCAGGGCGCGCAGCGGTTCGATCAGCGCCAGTTCACGGGGATCGAAGTCGTGGAATTCGTTGTAGCCGTCCATCAGTTCCGACAGTTGCCCGAGGCATTCCTGACGGTCGCCCGCCAGCATCATCCAGATGTCCTGCACGGCCGGGCCCATGCGGCAGTCGTCGAGGTCGACAATGTGGAACATTTCATCGCGGCACATCATGTTGCCGGGGTGACAGTCTCCATGCATGCGGATGTTCTGGTGCGGCGTGGCGGCGTAGACGTCTTCGACCCGCTTGAGCAGGTCGCGGGCCACTGACTCGTAGGCCGGCAGCAGGCTCTTGGGGATGAAATTGCCTTCAAGCAACGTCGCCAGCGAGGCGTGGCCGAAGTTCTGTACGCCCAGTGCTTCACGGTGTTCGAACGGCTTGGTCGCGCCGACCGCATGAATCCGCCCGAGCAACTGGCCGAGACGATACAACTGATCGAGATTGCCCGGTTCCGGCGCACGCCCGCCGCGACGCGGAAACAGGGTGAAACGGAAACCGGCGTGTTCGTGCAGGGTCTGGCCGTTGTGGATCAGCGGCGCCACCACCGGGATTTCGACGTCGGCCAGTTCGAAGGTGAACTGGTGTTCTTCGAGGATGGCTTCGTTGGTCCAGCGTTGCGGACGGTAGAACTTGGCGATCAGCGGTTCGGAGTCTTCGATGCCGACCTGATAGACGCGGTTCTCGTAGCTGTTGAGCGCCAGAATGCGCGCATCACTGAGAAACCCGATGCTTTCGACGGCATCGAGTACGAGATCGGGTGTGAGGGTTTCAAACGGGTGGGCCATGCTGACTCCTGCGCGCAGCAGGCTGCCGCGTCCGGCCCAGCATGGTAGCGCAGATGGCAGCGGGGGAGTTGGTTGGTGTCTGTGCTGACGCCATCGCGAGCAGGCTGTAGTGGTTCAGTTTTTTTAAACCACTCCGTAGGAGTATTAGGCCGCCTGCTGCTCAAACAGCGCAGGCG
>NZ_JAJSLU010000010.1:0-29216 GCF_023063025.1 Pseudomonas sp. YL2
GAGTCAGAATCGAGTCTGTAGTCCCGCCCACCCCTTCAAGTCTAAACATACAAGCGAGCCTGCTCGCGAAGGATGCACCACGGTCTCAAGCCAGACATCCATGCCTATACTGCCTCCCCAGCCAGCCCAGACTTGCCACCCACAAAAACCGTGACCGAGGCCCGCCATGCACCCACCCATCCTCAACCTGCACCAGGTCGAACTCGAATCCCTGCCCGAAGCCCTTGCCCCGGAAGGCGAAACCGCTGGCCGCTATCAACAACGCATGGCGCGCATCGGCCAGCAGCTTGGTGCGCAGAAACTCGGCTATCGGTTGTACGCCTTGCCGCCAGGCATGCGCGGCAGTCCGTTTCACAGCCATCGGGTCAATGAAGAGATGTTCTATGTGGTGGCCGGGGAGGGCGAAGTGCGGTTAGGGGCTGAACGCTTTCCGATTCGCGCGGGCGACGTGATCGCCTGCCCGCCGGGCGGCCCGGAAACGGCGCATCAGATCATCAATACCAGCGACGCGGAGCTGCGTTATCTGGCGGTCAGCACCCAGCAGCAACCGGATATCTGTGAATACCCGGACTCCAACAAATACGCGGTGATGGACAACTTCAAGGTCGATGACCAGGGTAATGCGTCAGGTTTTGTTGCCGTGGCGCGACTGGCGGATGGTGTGGATTACTGGGATGGGGAGTAAATAGAGATCTTCGGTTGGTATAGATCCTGTGGGAGCGGGCTTGCTCGCGAATGCGGTGTGTCATTGACAGTGATTCGACTGACACAGCCCCTTCGCGAGCAAGCCCGCTCCCACCATAGGATTGGGGGTGATTATTCGAGGCGCGCCAGGCGTTCTTCCAGTGCGGCAATTCGTGCTTCCAGCTCTTCAATGCGTTCAACTGACACACCGCTGGTCGAGCGTTCCCCAGGATTCTGCCGCGCCGCCAGGATCGCCTCGATATCTGCCGGATCGCCCAGCGCATGGGTGTAGCGGTCTTCGCGCTGACCGGCCTGACGTGGAATCAACACCGCCAGCCCGCGCGCGATCAGGCGCTCAAGCTGATGCACCACCTGCTCGGCATCTTCGAAGTCATGCATCCGGCCGCTGCGGGTCAGCAGCTCATTCACAGTCTGCGGGCCACGCAGGAACATCAATCCGCTGAGAATCACTTGGGCCGGCACCAGCTCCAGCGCCTTGTCGAGCTTGTGCTCCCAGCGGTCGGCGCGACTGCCCATGACCAGTTTGGCGTAACCGTGGCTTTCCAGCGCCCGCAGGCTCTGGCCAACCTGGCCTTGAGTCAGGTTCATCACCGGCTCGCGGCTGGTTTTCTGATTGCAGGCCAGCACCAGCGCATTGAGGGTCAGCGGGTAGGTTTCCGGGCTGGTGGCCTGTTTTTCGATCAACGCACCCAGAATGCGGATTTCCGTGGCATTGAGCCGTGGTTCGTCGGTGGTGGTTGCAAGTTCGGTGGTCATCGCGCGTTCCCTCAGCAGTCGAAGGCGCCTAGCCTAATCCTTGGTTAACAAAAGGCAAGCCGTGTGGTCATCAAGCATGGCTATAATCGCCTCCACGTTCCACCCAGCCACTACACGAGACTGCCATGACCATTTCCCTGTACGCCGCATCCGTCCCGGTTTTTCAACAAATGCTCAACGCCCTGAGTGATGTCCTGAAAAAGGCTGAAGCCCACGCCACCGAGAAAAACATCGACCCGAACGCCTTCCTGCAAGCGCGCCTGTACCCGGACATGTTCCCGCTGGTGCGTCAGGTGCAGATCGCGGTCGACTTCGCCAAGGGCGTTTCCTCGCGTCTGGCCGAAGTCGAAATCCCGAAATATGACGACACCGAAACCACTTTCGCCGAGCTGCAGGCGCTGATCGCCAAGGTCCTGGCCTACATCGGCGAGATCAAGCCGGAGCAGATCAATGGCAAGGAAGGCATCGAGATCGTGACTCGTCCGGGCACCCCGAAAGAGAAGCGCTTCAGCGGCCAGGCTTACCTGCTGAGCTACGGTCTGCCGCAGTTCTTCTTCCACGTCACCACCACCTACGCGCTGCTGCGCCACAACGGTGTTGAAGTGGGTAAACGCGATTACATGGGCGCGTACTAAAACACCCAGCTACAAAAAAGCCCGCCAAGGTTTGCGCCTTGGCGGGCTTTTGTTTTTTGTAGGAGTGAGCCTGCTCGCGATAGCGGTGTGTCATACCGAGACGATGTGACTGACACACCGCTATCGCGAGCAGGCTCACTCCTACAGGGGTTATGCGGTGCGCTGGGCTTTCGCCTCTTCACCCAGGCACGCCGCGGCGGTAAACAGCACATCGGTGGACGAATTCAACGCCGTCTCCGCCGAGTCCTGCAACACCCCAATGATGAAACCGACCGCCACCACCTGCATGGCAATCTCGCTCGGGATACCGAACAGGCTGCACGCCAGTGGAATCAGCAGCAGCGAGCCGCCGGCCACGCCCGAGGCGCCACAGGCGCAGATCGCCGCGACGACGCTGAGCAGAATCGCGGTTGGAATGTCCACGGCAATCCCCAGTGTGTGCACCGCTGCCAGGGTCAGTACGGTGATGGTGATCGCTGCGCCGGCCATGTTGATGGTTGCGCCCAATGGGATCGATACCGAGTAGGTGTCTTCGTGCAGGCCCAGGCGCTTGCTCAATTCCAGATTGACCGGAATGTTCGCCGCCGAGCTGCGGGTGAAGAACGCGGTGATCCCGCTTTCGCGCAGGCACTTGAGGGTCAGCGGATACGGGTTGCGACGCAGTTTCCAGAACACGATCAGCGGGTTCATCACCAGCGCGACGAACAGCATGCAGCCCAGCAGCACGCCCAACAGATGCGCGTAACCGATCAGTGCGCCGAAGCCCGAGGTCGCGAGCGTCGAGGCCACCAGACCGAAAATGCCCAGAGGTGCGAAGCGAATCACCACGCGCACGATCAGCGTCACGCCGTTGGACAGATCGCCAACCACTTCACGGGTGGTGTCACCGGCATGGCGAATCGCGACGCCCATGCCGATCGCCCAGGCCAGAATGCCGATGAAGTTGGCGTTCATCAGCGCGCTGACCGGGTTGTCGACCACGCTCAACAGCAGGCTCTGCAGGACTTCCGTGATCCCGCCCGGAGCTGTCACCGCCACGTTCTCGGTGGACAGCACCAGATGCGAGGGAAACGCCATGCTGGCGATAACGGCGACCACCGCCGCAGCAAAGGTGCCGAGCAGATACAGAAACAGGATCGGCCGGATATGGGTTTCCTGACCGTGCTTGTGGTTGGCGATCGACGCCATTACCAGCACGAACACCAGAATCGGCGCCACGGCTTTCAGCGCCGAGACGAACACTTTGCCGATGAACGCCGAGCCTTTCGCCGCTTCCGGGGCGAACAGCGCCAGAGCGATACCGGCAATCAGGCCGATCAGGATCTGCGTGACCAGGCTGAGGTTTTTCAGGCGTTGCAATAGAGAAGGGGATGAAGCGGTCATAACGGCATCTCTGATTTTTTATAGGGTGCAAGGTTGCGTGAAACCGGTGATACATCGGGGGGGCAGGTCACCGGCACGAACCGAAAGGGCTGACGCGCTATCAACGCTGTTAAACAGGCCGCTGAATAGGGTGTACGTTTTTCAGGGCGCGGACTTTATCACAGCGTAGGCGTTATCCTTCAGGCCTGTGACGATCTGCCACCGGATTGATCGGCAAGTCGGCAGGTTTGTGCAAGTCAGCCCGGAAACACTCTGTTAAGATTCGCCATCCTCATTTTCATAGTCTGCCAGCGGGCCTCTTGGTCATCGCTGGTGTCGTCGTTTTGCTGGAGTTGCTCATGCTGTTGCCCATTCTTCTGTTGTCCGCCGCCGGATTCACGGTGCTGACCACAGAGTTCGTCATCGTCGGCCTGTTGCCGGCCATTGCCCGCGACCTGGCGGTAACCATTCCGCAGGCCGGTTTGCTGGTGACTCTATTCGCTTTCACGGTGGCGATGTTCGGTCCATTTTTGACCGCGTATTTCGCCCGGTTCGAGCGGCGCAAGTTGTTCATCACGATTTTGATCATGTTCGGCCTGGCCAACACCGTTGCGGCGCTGGCGCCGAACATCTGGGTCATGGCCATCGCCCGGTTGATCCCGGCGCTCGGCCTGCCGGTGTTCTGGGCCTTGGCCAGTGAGACCGCTGTAGACATCGTCGGCCCGGATCACGCCGGCCGCGCGATTGCCAAGATCGGCTTCGGCATTGTTTGCGCGACGGTGTTCGGCATTCCGGTGGGCACGTTGATTTCCGATGCGTTCGGCTGGCGCAGTGCATTCGCGATTCTGGCGGTGATCGCTTTCGCCAAGGCCTTGCTGCTGTTTGTTTACCTGCCGAAAACCAGTCTGCATCAGCATCAGGTCAGTTTCGCCTCGCAGTTCAAGATCCTGCGCAACCCGCTGATGATCGGCCATGTGCTGTTGTCGATTCTGGTATTCAGCGGCATGTTCACCGCTTATACCTATCTGGCCGACATTCTTGAGCGTCTGGCCGGGTTCAACGGTACGGTGGTTGGCTGGTGCCTGATGGGCTTCGGTGCGGTCGGGCTGATCGGCAACTCACTGGGCGGTCGCGCGGTGGATCGTCATCCACTGGGCGCCTCGGTGTTGTTCTGCGCGTTCATGATTGCCGGCATGGTCTCGCTGGTGCCGAACATTCACTCGACGGTGGGGCTGGCGGTGGCCATGGGCATCTGGGGTATCACCCAGGCTGCGTTGTTCCTGGTCAGCCATGTACGCCTGATGAAGGCCGCACCGGAAGCGCCAGCCTTTGCCGCCTCGCTGAATATCGCCGGGGCCAACCTCGGGATCGGCCTCGGAGCGATGATCGGCGGTCGAGTGATCGACAGTGCCGGCCTTGGCTTTCTGGGGTTCGCCGCTGCCGGGTTCATTCTGTTGTCGGTGTTCCTCGCCATGGTGTTGATGACGCTCAAGCCGCGCGAAGCGTGCGTCCAGGCGTCATAACGCGGTAAACAGCTCGCGTCGGGCACCTTCGGTAATCGCAACGATGCCGGGGTGCTTGACCTTGCGCTCCACCGAAATGGCATAGAACGACTCGGTCACCGCGTCGGTCTGGCCAATCTCCTCGACGCCGTACTGGCGTTTGACTTCATCGGCAATCACGCTCGGGCCGATGAAAATCCCGCTGCCCGATTGGCCGAAGGCCTGCATCAGGGCGCTGTCATCGAACTCCCCGACGATTCGCGGCTGGATCTGTTGCTCGGCGAACCAGCGTTGCAAACGGCTGCGCACCACGGTTTCCGCCCCGGGAATCAGCAGCGGTGCGCCGTTGAGGCTGCGCGGGAAATCCTGCCCGTATTGTGCCGCCAGCTGCGCGGTGGCGAAGAAACTGATTCCGCATTCGCCGAGCTTCTGGCTGTAGCCCTTGATGTCGAGGTGCGACGGCATCGGGCTGTCGGAAATCACCAGGTCCAGGCGCTGGATGGCCAGATCCGCCAGCAAGCGTTCGAGTTTGTCTTCGCGGCAGGTGATGCGTAGCGGCTCGTGCAACTCCATGGTCGGCGCGATCAGGCGGTAGACGATGGATTTGGGCACCACATCCGCCACGCCGACGCGAAACAGGATCTGCTGTTCGTTGGGCTGGGCACGTAGCATCAACTCCAATTCGCCGCCTAACTGGAACATCTGCTCGGCGTAGGGCAGGGCCTGACGCCCGGCTTCGGTCAGCTCCAACTGACGGCCGACCCGTTGAAACAGTTCGATGCCGTAAGTTTGTTCGAGCAGCGAAATCTGCCCGCTGATGGTTTGTGGCGTGAGGTTCAGCTGTTCGCAGGCACGCACGATGCTGCCGGTCTTGGCGACCACCCAGAAGTAATGCAGTTGTCGGTAGTTGAGCATCGAGCCACGACCTCTGTTTTGAAGGTATTGGATTCGTAAAAACCGAAGTATAGCCGCTAAAAATACGAATTTTCCTGAAGTGTTTGTCTCCCTAGAATGCCCAGCCATCGACGGGCGGTCTGTGACCCTGTCTGTTCATTCGAAGGAAGTCCCATGAAATACACAATTCCAGCGTTGATGTTTACGTCTTTACTGCTTATGGCCGGTTGCGATCAGGCCGAGAAAAGCGCCCAGCAGTTGATGGGCAAGGCCGCCGAAAGCGCCAAACAGGCGATCGACGATACGCACAAGGCTGCTGAACAAGCGCTCAGCGACGCCACCGGCGGCCTGATCGAGAAAAAAGAAACACCGGAAAAAGACGCGGAAAAATCCGAATCTTCCTCCAAGACCATCTAAACCGTCTTACACAGAGTCAGGACTGACCCATGGAATATCTGTTAGAACTCGCCGCCAGCCCCGCCGCCTGGGTTGCTTTGGCCACACTGGTGGTGATGGAAATCGTGCTCGGCATCGATAACCTGATCTTTATTTCGATCCTGACCAACAAACTGCCCGTGCAGCATCGGCAGAAGGCGCGGCGCATCGGTATCGGCATGGCGCTGATCCTGCGTCTGGCCCTGTTGAGCACCATTGCCTTCATCGTGCAGTTGACTGCCCCTGTGATCGAAATCATGGGCCAGGCGTTCTCCTGGAAGGACATGATCCTGATTGCCGGTGGTCTGTTCCTGGTGTGGAAAGCCACAACCGAGATCCATCACAGCATGGACCCGGCGCCGGAAGACCCGAAAAGCGCAACATCGACCGTGACCCTGGGCTTCGCTGCCGCGATCGGTCAGATCCTGATGCTGGACATGGTGTTCTCGATCGACAGCATCATTACTGCGGTGGGCATGACTGAGCACTTGCCGATCATGGTGATCGCAGTGGTGGTCTCGGTAATGGTGATGCTGTTTGCGGCTGAACCGCTGGCCAAGTTCATCAACGACAACCCGACGGTGGTGATGCTGGCGCTGGGCTTCCTGATCATGATCGGCATGACGCTGATCGCCGAAGGCTTCGGCGCCCACGTACCGAAAGGTTATGTGTACGCGGCCATGGCGTTCTCGGCAGCGATTGAGGTGCTGAACATGATGTCGCGCCGGGCGAAGCAGAAGAAACTGGCGCAGCAGGCGTAAGCGCTGACCAGCCAAAAGCCCCCTGAGCGCCAAGCGTTCAGGGGGCTTTTTTATGGGCGGAACGTTTGCAGTATCAATGTGCGGTCGCGTGCCGTGCGTTGTGCTTTTGCGGTTTTTCGACCGCCACAGGTGGCTGCGGGTGATGGTGGCGCCGCGAAATCCGCAGCACGCCCCACAACATGGCAGTGGCCACGGCCAGCCAGCCGGCGATCAGCATTACGATAGTCATGGTCAGGCTCATCAGTGCCTCCTCTTTGCCCTGCGTCGGGCACTCACTTTTTCAATTCGCTCTGTTTCAGTGACAGTCTAGACAATGGGGTGTTTCAGACTATTGACCAAAGGTCGGTAATGACCAATCAGTTCGCTCTATGCAAACGATCGGTCTGCGGTTTAAGGCTATACCGCAGGCCTGCGCCGCCCTATGATCGCAGGCGTTGCCGGAACACGATGACCGGCGTCTGACGAGAGTGATGATGGTGCAGGTATTTTCTCGATTGCGAGGGGCGCTGCTGGTGGCCGGTTGCGCGGCGGTGTTGGCAGGGTGTGCGGGCAGTGTCGCGCCGCAGGTCAAGCGTCTGCCGGAGCGGGTCGAACTCAGCGGCACGTTCTATCGCGGCGAAGCCAATCAGAGTGGTCCGCAAGTGCTGGCCAGCCTGTTGTCGCAGCAAGGCATCATGATCACCCCGGGCCTGCTGGAAAAACCGTTGCAGCTGCCGGGGGCACAGGATCAGTTACAGCAGAATCTGCAGAACCTGGCCCGTGATTACGGCATGGTGGTCTACCCGCTGGACAAGAACCTGCCTGCCTTGTTGACTCAGGTGGCGGCCGGTTATCCGGTGATGGTGCGCTTCAGTGAAGGCTCGGCGTTCTGGGCTGAAACGCGTTACGCGATCCTTTCCGGTTACGACCGGCTGAAACAGAAGGTGCTGTTGCGCGCCGGGATGAATCGCCGCGAACTGATGAGTTTCAGTTCCTTTGAATCCGCCTTCGAAAAATCCGGCGGCTGGGCAGTACTGATCCAGAAACCGTCGCAGATTCCTGCCGAAGTCGACCGCCAGCGCTGGCTCAAGGCGGCGGACGAGCTGGCGCAGGCCGGCCAGGAACGTGAAGCGGCGCAAGCCAGAAAGGCCTTGGCCGCACATTAAGGCTCCGTTCGTCATCTGCCGGGCACCCTCACGCCCGGCAGGCCTCTCACTGATAGAGCCCGAATGTGCGGGTGAATCAGGAGGCGAGCATGGCAGATTCCCCATCCCCGAAAGGCCCACACTCAAGCGAGCATTCGTCCGGTCATGATCTGGGTTTCGATCCGGATTCACCGGATCTCGACGATCCGCAAGTTGATCCGGTCGGCCCCGCCAAGGCGCCGCGAGACGTGCAACCGGACGACGACAGTAAACGTCCGGCCAAGCCTTACGATCCTTTGGCTGATCTGAAACCCTGAAGTGAGGTGCGTATGAGTACCGATTCCAGCTTCGACGATAAAAAACCGGACAGCGTGCCGACCACGCCTGAGGACGACGTGGATCCTGTGCTGGATCCGGACAGTCCGCTGCGGGATCCGTTGGCGCGGCCTAATGTGCTGACGCCAGATCCGAGCGCTGGTGACGGCATTCCGGACGACGACAAAATGCCGCTACCCAATGATTGAATAACGGGTATTTAACCACTGGCTGAATACCTCTGTGGCGAGGGAGCTTGCTCCCGCTGGACTGCGCAGCAGGCCTTTTCTGTTAAAAAAGAAGGTCCTCTACGCGTCCCAGCGGGAGCAAGCTCCCTCGCCACAGTTGGATTTTTCTGGTTACTTGGAGGCTTCGACCACGCCGCTCTGGCGCGACTTGAGGTTTTTCTCGGCCTTGTATTGCTGCGCAACTGCCGGAACGCTGGCGCTCCGGCCGGTTTCCATCCAGCTGCGGATTCGGCTGGCATCGGCAAAATGCGTGTACTTGCCGAACGCATCGAGAATCACCAGGGCAACCGGGCGGTTGCTCATTCGCGTCACCAGTACCAGGCAATGACCCGCCGGGTTGGTGAAGCCGGTTTTGGTGATCTTGATGTCCCAGTCAGCCTTGTTCACCAGGTGATCGGTGTTGCGGAAACCCAGGGTGTAATTGGGCTTGCGGAACGCTACGGTTTTTTCCTTGGTGGTGGTCAGCTCGCTGAGGATCGGATGCTTGCTCGCGGCGACCAGCAGTTTGCTCAAGTCGCGGGCGGTGGACACGTTGCGTTCCGACAACCCGGTCGGCTCGACATAGTGCGTATTGGTCATGCCCAGCGCTTTGGCCTTGGCGTTCATTGCGGCGATGAACGCGGCGTAACCGCCTGGATAGTGATGCGCGAGGCTGGCGGCCGCACGGTTCTCCGAGGACATCAGGGCAATCAGCAGCATCTCGCGACGCGGCAATTCGCTCTTCAGTTTGACTCGGGAGAACACGCCTTTCATTTCCGGCGTGTGGCTGATGTCGACGTCGATCCATTCGTCCATGTTCTGGTGTGCTTCAACCACCACCAGTCCGGTCATCAGTTTGCTCACCGAAGCGATCGGTACGATCACATCCGGGTTGCTCGAATAGATGACTTTATTGGTCTGCAAATCCATAAGCAGGGCGCTGCCGGAGGCGATCTTCAGTTGTGAAGCGTCGCGTGGCGCGGCGGTAGTTTCTGCGGCGTTGACCGTTGGCGTGACGAATGTGCCTGAAAAAGCAAAAACCAGGCTCAGGATCGAAAGACGAATTTTCACGCGGGCGAACTCATAAAGGTTGGATATTCCGTTAGTTTGTAACGGGTTATTTCTTCAAAGCGTCGCATTCTAGGAGTATGGCTGAAGATCTGTCGATGGTTGTTTGAATGACCTGAAAATCTCGTGAAAAGGCCTGTGAAAAGAGGGGTTTCCGGCGAACGGTTAGTGTTTTTTCTCAGATACGAAAAACCCCGCACAAGGCGGGGTTCTTTTACCGCGGAAAAACGCCTCAGGCGTGCAGGGTTTCTGCCGCGTAGAGGGTGTTTTCCAGCAGGCAAGCACGGGTCATCGGGCCAACGCCGCCGGGGACCGGAGTGATCCAGCCGGCGCGGGGCAGGGCGGTTTCATACACCACGTCACCGACCAGCTTGCCGTCGTCCTGACGGTTGATGCCGACGTCGATCACGATCGCGCCTTCCTTGATCCACTCACCCTTGACCAGTCCCGGCTTGCCGGCGGCGACCACCACCAGATCAGCGCGACCGACGTGGCCGGCCAGGTCCTTGGTGAAGCGGTGGGTGACGGTCACGGTGCAACCGGCCAGCAGCAGTTCCATCGCCATCGGGCGGCCGACGATGTTCGACGCACCCACCACCACCGCATCCAGACCATAAAGGTCAACGCCGGTGCTTTCCAGCAAGGTCATGATGCCTTTTGGGGTGCACGGACGCAGCAACGGAATGCGCTGGGCCAGGCGGCCGACGTTATAAGGATGGAAGCCATCGACGTCTTTGTCCGGGCGAATGCGCTCCAGCAGTTTGGAGGCGTCCAGGTGCTCGGGCAGCGGCAGTTGGAGCAGCACGCCGTCGATGGCCGGGTCGTCGTTGAGGCGATCGATCAGATCGGTCAGCGCTTCTTGAGTGGTGTCGGAAGGCAGGTCGTAGGCTTGAGAGAGGAAGCCAACCTCTTCACAGTCTTTACGCTTGTGCGAGACATAAACCTGAGAGGCAGGATCGCTGCCGACCAGGATCACCGCGAGGCCGGGAGTGCGCAGGCCTTGCTGGCGACGCTCGGCAACTCGTTGGGCGATCTGCTGGCGCAGGCTGGCGGCGATCGATTTGCCGTCGATTAGTTGTGCAGTCATTGCGCGTGATTAACCATCGAGAGGGGAAAAAAAGAGAACGCATTCTCGCATGTCAGACGGTGAGGGCAAAGGCGCTTGGTCAGCAAATTCCCCTAACTCCTTTAATTAAATGAATTTTTTTCAAAAAGGATTTGACGACCTTGGGAGCGCTCTATACTATTCGTCGCACTTGTCGGGCACAGCCTAGCACTGGTTAAGAAGGTTGAGCGGAATTAGCGTTCTGCGAAGCTGGAAAGCATTTAGTTTGTAGTCCTCCAAGAGTACAGATTAATAAGGCGCCCGTAGCTCAGCTGGATAGAGCATCCGCCTTCTAAGCGGATGGTCGCAGGTTCGAGTCCTGCCGGGTGCGCCATTAGGCAGCTTTGGCACAAGTAGCGCGATATGGTGGGCGTAGCTCAGTTGGTAGAGCACGGGATTGTGACTCCCGTTGTCGTGGGTTCGATCCCCATCGTCCACCCCATATTTCGAAAGGCGCCAGATGTAACAATCTGGCGCCTTTGCTTTAAAAAGCTTCATCTGCGGATGTGGTGGAATTGGTAGACACACTGGATTTAGGTTCCAGCGCCGCGAGGCGTAAGAGTTCGAGTCTCTTCATCCGCACCAATTAAAGCTTCATTCATGCCGCAGGCCTGATGAAGTTCAGCAAAGAAGTTGAATGGCTTTTTTGTGACGCAATATGGTGGGCGTAGCTCAGTTGGTAGAGCACGGGATTGTGACTCCCGTTGTCGTGGGTTCGATCCCCATCGTCCACCCCATATTTCGAAAGGCGCCAGATTTAACAGTCTGGCGCCTTTTTTGTTTTACGGCTGGTGGTTTGTCGCGCAGCGTTTCGGGTCGAAGGGCAGGGCGTTTCGTCGTGTTCAGGGGCTTGCTGTCAGCGTGCCGACCGCCGGCCATGTTCGCGGGATCAGCCGTCAGGGAGATGGCTCGCAGTCTCTTCTATATATAGAAGCGGTTGAAGCAGAGCCTTGGCGTGATGGTCTTTATTCGTCTTCGAGGTGGAGTGCATTGCTGCATTCGCACCTATAAATGGCCTGCTGTTTTTTTACCCGTTTTCAGTAGGGTGACTTCTTGAGTTTGACCCACTAGAATGCATGCCCTTGATTCTGGGGTCGGAAACGGCCGGCTAACGTCTGTGCAACGAGGAATATCCATGCAAGTTTCTGTTGAAAATACTACTGCTCTTGAGCGCCGCATGAGCGTCACCGTGCCGGCTGAGCGCATTGAGAGCCAGGTCAACAAGCGTCTGCAGCAGACTGCCCAAAAGGCCAAGATTGCTGGCTTCCGTCCAGGCAAAGTGCCAATGAGCGAAATCAAGCGCCGTTTCGGTGCTGACGCTCGTCAGGAAGCTGTTGGTGATGTCATCCAGTCCTCCTTCTACGAAGCCGTGGTTGAGCAGAAGCTGAACCCTGCCGGTTCGCCTTCGATCGAGCCGAAGTCGCTGGAAGCTGGTAAAGACCTGGAATACGTTGCCGTATTCGAAGTGTTCCCTGAGTTCACCGTTGCCGGTTTCGACGGCATCACTGTCGAGCGCCTGAGCGCTGAAGTGGCTGACGCCGATCTGGACAAGATGCTGGACATCCTGCGCAAGCAGAACACCCGTTTTGAAGTGGCCGATCGTGCCGCTCAGAACGAAGACCAGCTGAACATTGATTTCGTTGGCAAGGTTGACGGCGAAGCCTTCGCTGGCGGCTCGGCCAAAGGCACTCAGCTGGTGCTGGGTTCCGGTCGCATGATCCCGGGCTTCGAAGAAGGCCTGGTGGGCGCTAAAGCGGGCGAAGAGCGCGTTCTGAACCTGACCTTCCCTGAGGACTATCAGAACCTGGACCTGGCCGGCAAAACCGCCGAGTTCACCGTGACGGTCAACACCGTTTCCGAGCCTAAGCTGCCAGAGCTGAACGAAGAGTTCTTCGCTCAATTCGGCATCAAGGAAAGCGGCATCGACGGTTTCCGCACCGAAGTTCGCAAAAACATGGAGCGTGAGCTGCGTCAGGCCATCAAGTCCAAGGTGAAAAATCAGGTAATGGACGGTCTGCTGGCCACCAACCCGATCGAAGTGCCGAAGGCTCTGCTGTCCAACGAAGTTGACCGTCTGCGCGTGCAGGCTGTTCAGCAGTTCGGCGGCAACATCAAGCCTGACCAACTGCCGGCCGAGCTGTTCGAAGAGCAAGCCAAGCGCCGTGTAGTGCTGGGTCTGATCGTGGCTGAAGTGGTCAAGCAATTCGACCTGAAGCCTGACGAAGCCCGCGTTCGCGAAATGATTCAGGAAATGGCTTCGGCTTACCAGGAACCTGAGCAGGTCGTGTCCTGGTACTACAAGAACGAGCAGCAACTGAACGAAGTTCGTTCGGTTGTGCTGGAAGAACAAGTTGTGGATACTGTTCTGCAGAAAGCTAGCGTGACCGACAAATCGGTCTCTTACGAAGAAGCGGTCAAGCCGGTAGAAGCTCCAAAAGCCGACTGATTGTTTTTGCGTTAAGAAGTACACACATAAGCCAGCCTTCGAGCTGGCTTATGCGTATTCAAGACATAACTATTTGGGAGTGACTGCAGAGCATGTTCCGTAATTCGTATATTCAGCAGAACTCTGATATCCAGGCCGCTGGCGGCCTGGTCCCGATGGTTGTCGAGCAATCTGCTCGTGGCGAGCGCGCCTATGACATCTACTCGCGCCTTCTGAAGGAGCGCGTAATTTTTCTGGTGGGTCCTGTAGAGGACTACATGGCCAACCTGATCTGTGCGCAATTGCTGTTCCTTGAAGCGGAAAACCCGGACAAGGACATCCATCTCTATATCAACTCCCCGGGCGGTTCGGTGACAGCGGGCATGTCGATCTACGACACCATGCAGTTCATCAAGCCAAACGTCTCGACGACGTGCATTGGTCAGGCGTGCAGCATGGGTGCATTCCTGCTGACGGCCGGTGCTCCAGGCAAGCGTTTCTGCCTGCCGAACTCGCGTGTGATGATTCACCAGCCCCTGGGCGGTTTCCAGGGCCAGGCCTCGGATATCGAAATCCATGCCAAGGAAATCCTCTTCATCCGCGAGCGTCTGAACACGCTGATGGCCAAGCACAGCGGTCGTACGCTTGAAGAAATCGAGCGTGACACCAACCGCGACAACTTCATGAGTGCAGAAGCTGCGAAGGAATACGGCCTGATCGACGAAGTCATCAACCAGCGTCCTGCGTAAAATAAGCAGCTCAAAATAAGGTGGGTCGGCAGGTCCGACCACCAGCGGGCTTGAAAAAGCCCGCAATAGCCTTCATCTTGTGTTGCAAGCCTATCGGATTTGGATCGAACGAATGACTGACACCCGCAACGGCGAGGACAACGGCAAGCTGCTCTATTGCTCCTTCTGTGGCAAAAGCCAGCATGAAGTGCGCAAATTGATTGCCGGCCCCTCGGTCTTTATCTGCGACGAGTGCGTCGACCTGTGCAATGACATCATCCGCGAGGAGGTGCAGGAAGCACAGGCCGAAAGCAGCGCGCATAAATTGCCTTCGCCTAAAGAAATCAGCGGCATCCTTGACCAGTATGTAATCGGTCAGGAGCGTGCGAAAAAGGTTCTGGCCGTAGCGGTGTACAACCACTACAAGCGCCTGAATCAGCGTGACAAGAAGGCTGACGACGTCGAACTCGGCAAGAGCAACATTCTGCTGATCGGCCCGACAGGCTCCGGTAAAACCCTGCTGGCCGAAACACTGGCCCGCCTGCTGAACGTTCCGTTCACCATCGCTGACGCAACCACCCTCACCGAGGCCGGTTACGTAGGTGAAGATGTCGAGAACATCATTCAGAAATTGCTGCAAAAGTGCGATTACGACGTGGAAAAGGCCCAGATGGGCATTGTCTATATCGACGAAATCGACAAGATTTCCCGCAAGTCCGACAACCCGTCGATCACCCGCGATGTTTCCGGTGAAGGCGTGCAGCAGGCCTTGCTCAAGTTGATCGAAGGCACGGTCGCTTCCGTTCCACCGCAAGGTGGTCGCAAGCATCCGCAGCAGGAATTCCTGCAGGTCGACACCCGTAACATCCTGTTCATCTGCGGCGGTGCGTTCTCTGGTCTGGAAAAGGTTATCCAAAACCGTTCCACCAAGGGCGGCATCGGTTTCAACGCAGAAGTGCGCAGCAAGGAAGAAGGCAAGAAAGTCGGTGAATCCCTGCGTGAAGTCGAGCCTGACGATCTGGTCAAGTTCGGTCTGATCCCGGAATTCGTCGGTCGTCTGCCGGTTCTTGCGACGCTGGACGAGCTCGACGAGGCTGCGTTGATGCAGATCCTCACCGAGCCGAAAAATGCTCTGACCAAACAGTATGCCAAGCTGTTCGAGATGGAAGGCGTGGATCTGGAGTTCCGGACCGACGCACTGAAATCGGTCGCCAAGCGTGCCCTGGAACGTAAAACCGGTGCCCGTGGCCTGCGTTCGATTCTCGAAGGTGTGCTGCTCGACACGATGTACGAAATCCCTTCGCAGTCTGAAGTGAGCAAAGTCGTCATCGATGAAAGCGTGATTGAAGGCAAGTCCAAGCCACTGTATATCTACGAAAACAGTGAGCCGACGGCCAAGGCAGCGCCGGACGCGTAAGCGTCCACACTGCCGGAACAAAGAAGGGGCCTTCGGGCCTCTTTTTTTTTATGTCGTTTTTTACATCCGCTTTGCGCTTGTTTTTTTTCAAGGCAGCCCCCATCTTGGTTTCAAGTTTAATTCCATCTGATTACGGCCATATGGCCGCCGTAGAGGCGAAATCATGAAGACAACCATCGAATTGCCTCTCCTGCCATTGCGTGATGTCGTGGTTTATCCGCACATGGTTATCCCGCTGTTCGTGGGGCGCGAGAAATCCATCGAAGCCCTCGAGGCCGCGATGACGGGCGACAAGCAGATCCTGCTGCTGGCCCAGAGAAACCCGGCTGACGATGATCCCGGTGAAGACGCTCTCTATCGCGTAGGTACTATCGCCACTGTGTTGCAGCTGCTGAAGCTGCCGGACGGCACCGTCAAGGTTCTGGTCGAAGGCGAGCAGCGTGGCGCTGTAGAGCGCTTCAGCGAAGTCGACGGGCATTGCCGCGCCGAAGTCTCGCTGATCGACGAAGTCGACGCCGCCGAGCGCGAATCCGAAGTGTTCGTGCGCAGCCTGCTGTCGCAGTTCGAACAATATGTGCAGTTGGGCAAGAAAGTCCCGGCTGAAGTCCTGTCGTCGCTCAACAGCATCGATGAGCCGGGTCGTCTGGTCGACACCATGGCTGCGCACATGGCGCTGAAGATCGAGCAGAAGCAGGAAATCCTCGAAATCATCGATCTGTCGGCCCGGGTCGAGCACGTGCTCGCCTTGCTGGATGCCGAAATCGATCTGCTGCAAGTTGAAAAACGCATTCGCGGCCGCGTCAAAAAGCAAATGGAGCGCAGCCAGCGCGAGTACTACCTGAATGAGCAGATGAAGGCCATTCAGAAAGAGCTGGGCGACGGTGACGAAGGTCACAATGAAATCGAAGAGCTGAAAAAGCGCATCGATGCTGCCGGCCTGCCGAAAGATGCCTTGGCCAAAGCCACCGCCGAGCTGAACAAGCTCAAGCAAATGTCGCCGATGTCCGCTGAAGCCACCGTGGTGCGCTCCTACATCGACTGGCTGGTGCAGGTGCCGTGGAAGGCGCAAAGCAAGGTACGCCTCGACCTGGCGCGTGCTGAAGACATTCTCGACGCCGATCACTACGGTCTCGAAGAGGTCAAGGAGCGCATCCTTGAATACCTCGCCGTGCAGAAGCGCGTGAAGAAGATCCGTGGCCCGGTGCTGTGCCTGGTGGGTCCTCCTGGCGTGGGTAAGACCTCGCTGGCAGAGTCGATTGCCCACGCCACCAACCGTAAATTTGTGCGTATGGCCCTCGGTGGCGTGCGTGATGAAGCGGAAATTCGTGGCCATCGCCGGACCTACATCGGTTCGATGCCAGGAAGATTGATTCAAAAGATGACAAAAGTGGGTGTGCGCAACCCGCTGTTCCTGCTCGATGAAATCGACAAAATGGGCAGCGACATGCGTGGCGACCCGGCGTCGGCGTTGCTGGAAGTGCTCGATCCGGAGCAGAACCACAACTTCAACGATCACTATCTGGAAGTCGATTACGACCTGTCCGATGTGATGTTTCTGTGCACCTCGAACTCGATGAACATCCCGCCGGCACTGCTGGACCGGATGGAAGTCATTCGTCTGCCGGGCTACACCGAAGATGAAAAGATCAACATCGCCGTAAAGTACCTGTCGCCCAAGCAGATTGCCGCTAATGGTCTGAAGAAGGGTGAGCTGGAATTCGACGAGGAAGCGATCCGCGACATCATCCGTTACTACACCCGTGAAGCCGGTGTGCGTGGCCTCGAACGTCAGATCGCCAAAGTCTGCCGCAAGGCTGTGAAAGAACATGCGCTGGAAAAACGCTTCTCGGTAAAAGTGACAGCTGACCTGCTGGAGCATTTCCTCGGTGTGCGTAAATTCCGCTACGGTCTGGCAGAGCAACAGGATCAGATCGGTCAGGTGACTGGCCTGGCGTGGACGCAGGTGGGCGGTGAATTGCTGACCATCGAAGCGGCTGTGGTACCGGGCAAAGGTCAACTGATCAAGACCGGTTCGTTGGGCGATGTAATGGTCGAATCGATCACTGCGGCGCTGACCGTTGTGCGCAGCCGTGCCAAAAGCCTGGGCATTCCGCTGGACTTCCATGAGAAGCGCGACACGCACATTCACATGCCGGAAGGGGCGACGCCGAAAGACGGTCCGAGCGCTGGTGTAGGCATGTGCACCGCACTGGTTTCGGCATTGACCGGGATTCCGGTGCGCGCCGATGTCGCCATGACCGGCGAAATTACCCTGCGTGGCCAAGTGTTGGCGATTGGTGGTCTGAAGGAAAAACTGCTCGCGGCTCACCGTGGCGGAATCAAGATTGTGATTATTCCGGAAGAGAACGTGCGCGATCTGAAGGAGATTCCTGACAATATCAAGCAGGATCTGCAGATTAAACCGGTTAAATGGATTGACGAGGTCCTGCAAATTGCGCTGCAATACGCGCCGGAGCCCTTGCCGGATGTGGCTCCGGAGATAGTTTCCAAGGACGAAAAACGTGAGTCTGATTCAAAGGAAAGAATTAGCACGCATTAATACGTTTTTGCCTGGGGGGCTTCCTTGACAGCTTTTTAGAGCCCTTGTTATAAAGCGGCTCTTAAGTGTCTGTAGGCCATTCAGCACTCGTTTTTGCTTTCACCAAAAAACTTAGAATCATCTCAAAATAGATATAAGGGGACTTAGAGTGAACAAGTCGGAACTGATTGATGCTATCGCTGCATCCGCTGATATCCCGAAAGCTGCTGCTGGCCGTGCGCTGGACGCTGTAATCGAATCCGTCACTGGCGCTCTCAAGGCTGGCGACTCCGTTGTTCTGGTTGGTTTCGGCACTTTCTCCGTGACTGATCGTCCAGCTCGCGTTGGTCGTAACCCACAGACCGGCAAGACGCTGCAAATCGCTGCTGCTAAAAAGCCAGGTTTCAAAGCCGGTAAAGCACTGAAAGAAGCTGTTAACTAAGTTAGTTTGTTTCAGGTTTTTACCCATCCGGGTCGGGGTCATGCCTGACTTGGCAGCGGAGCGGTAGAGCAGGTCGCTGGAACAGCCGCCTGTAACGCCGGGATCGAGGGTTCGAGCCCTGTCCGCTCCGCCAGTTACGAGAAGGCGCATCCTCGGATGCGCCTTTCTTCTATCCGGATTCTACCCACGCTCCACGGTTGCCTAATTTTTGAAGTTCAACCGTTTCTGGGGGACGCATGCTGCAGAATATCAGGGACAATTCACAAGGCTGGATTGCCAAGACCATTATCGGGGTCATCGTTGCACTGATGGCTCTGACCGGTTTCGATGCCATTTTCAAGGCCACGACGCACACCAACGATGCGGCCAAGGTCAATGGTGAAGAAATCAGCCAGAACGAGCTGAGCCAGGCCGTTGACATGCAACGCCGTCAGCTGATGCAACAACTGGGCAAGGACTTCGATGCTTCCTTGCTTGACGAAAAAATGCTCCGCGAATCGGCCCTCAAGGGCCTGATCGATCGCAAGCTGCTGCTGCAAGGCGCAGAACAATCGAAATTCGCTTTCTCCGAAGGTGCACTGGATCAGGTGATCCTGCAGACCCCTGAATTCCAGGTGGACGGCAAGTTCAGCTCCGAGCGCTTCGACCAGGTGATTCGTCAACTGGGCTACACCCGCATGCAATTCCGCCAGATGCTGGCTCAGGAAATGCTGATCGGTCAGTTGCGCGCCGGTGTTGCCGGTAGCGGTTTCGTCACCGACGCCGAAGTGCTGGCATTTGCCCGTCTGGAAAAACAGACCCGCGATTTCGCTTCGCTGAACGTCAAGGCCGACCCGGCCGCGGTCAAGCTGACCGACGATGAGGTCAAGGCTTACTACGACGAGCACGCCAAGGAGTTCATGACCCCTGAGCAAGTGGTCGTCGATTATGTCGAGCTGAAGAAGTCTTCGTTCTTCGACCAGGTTGCGGTCAAGGATGAAGACCTGCAGGCGGCGTATCAGAAAGAGATCGCCAACCTGTCGGAACAGCGTCGTGCGGCGCACATCCTGATCGAAGTCAACGACAAGACCACCGACGCTCAGGCCAAGGCGAAGATCGAAGAAGTCCAGGCGCGTCTGGCCAAGGGCGAGAAATTCGAAGCGCTGGCCAAGGAGTTCTCGCAGGATCCGGGCTCGGCCAACAATGGCGGTGACCTCGGTTTTGCCGGTCCTGGCGTCTATGATCCAGCTTTCGAAAAAGCCCTGTACTCGCTGAACAAGGACCAGGTGTCCGAGCCGGTGCGTACCGACTTCGGTTACCACCTGATCAAGCTGCTGGGTGTTGAAGCGCCGGAAGTTCCGACCCTGGCCAGCCTGAAAGACAAGTTGACCCGCGAGCTGAAGACTCAACAGGTCGAGCAGCGTTTTGTCGAGGCGACCAAGCAACTGGAAGACTCCGCGTTCGAAGCGTCTGACCTGGCCCAGCCTGCGGCAGATCTGAAGCTGACTGTGCACACCTCCAAGCCGTTCGGCCGTGAAGGTGGCGAAGGCATCGCCGCTAACCGCGCGGTGGTGACGGCTGCGTTCAGTCAGGAAGTGCTGGAAGAAAACGCCAACAGCACCGGTATCGAGCTGGACCCGGAAACCGTGGTCGTGCTGCGCGCCAAGGAACATCTGAAGCCTGAGCAGTTGCCACTCGAAGCGGTGAACACGGCGATCCGTGCCCAACTGACCAAAGAGCACGCCAGCGCTGCGGCCAAGACCAAGGCTGACCAGTTGATTGCTGGTCTGCGCGATGGCAAGACTGCACTGGACAAGGCGGTTGACGGCCAGAACTGGAAGGTTGTGACGGCGGCGACCCGTGCTCAGGAAGGGGTTGACCCGACTGTGCTGCAGGCGTTGTTCCGCATGCCGAAACCGGCAGCCAAGGGCAAGCCGACGTTCAGCAGCGTGACCTTGCAGGACGGTAGTCTGATGATTGTGCGTCTGGACGGTGTGAATGAAGCAGTAGCGCCGACTGATGAAGAGAAGGCGCAGTACCGTCGTTTCCTGGCTTCGCGTGAAGGTCAGCAGGATTTTGCGGCGTTCCGTAAGCAGTTGGAGAGTCAGGCGGACATCAAGCGGTATTGATGGTTGACTGAGTGGTAACTGGAAAGCCCCGATCTTATGGTCGGGGTTTTTTTTATGGTTGAGATTTGGGTGTATATCCGTTGCTTCGGGTGCTGCCGCTGGCGGTTTCGCTCTTACAGCGAGTCACCTTTTCCAGACGCCGAAAAGGTAACCCAAAAGGCTTGGCCCCGGCGTTCGGCCCTCGCCGTGGCTCGGGTTCCTTCGTTACGGGATTCATCCGGGGGCATCGCCTCCGGTTTGCTTCGCTGCACCTCCTCTCGATGTGTTTGGCTTCGCCAAACGTCGCTGCGCTCCTTCCCCCGGATAAACCCCTCCACTCAGCCTGCCGATGGGGCCGGCACGGCAAGATCAAGAGCTGCAGCCGAGCTTGCGCTCATCCTGTTGAGTGGTGAAAAGCGTGCGGTCGGCTTTTGCTTTACTGTAGGAGTGAGCCTGCTCGCGATGGCGGCCTGACAGACGACCAATCTCCAACTGCCTGCACTCAATCCCACTGTGGGAGCTGGCTTGCCAGCGAAGACGGCCGACTAGTCGCCCGACCCCTCACAGACAAACATCCCAATCACACAAACCCATAGCCCCTCGCCCTCAGCACCGCACTCAAGGTCAAAACCAGCAACCCCACAACAATCCACGGAAACCCCCCAACCCCCAGACTCCCCAGCAGCAAACCACCCGCCAGGCCACCCCCGGCAATCCCGACATTCCACAATGTCACCAGCATCGACTGCGCCGTATCGGCAGCCTCTCCAGCGGTTTTCGCCGAGGCAGTCTGCAGCAGCGAAGGCATCGCACCAAACGCCAATCCCCACACGGCGACGGCGATGTAGACCACGGTCGCCGATTCTCGCCACAGGCCCAAGGCGATGGCGGAGAGCATGAACAGCAGCGTGCTGATCAGCATCAGCTCGCGCAGCCAGTGATCGATCAGGCTGCCGACGATCCACAGGCTCAGCACTGAGGCCAGGCCGAACACCAGCAGTACCCGGTCGATATCGCTGGCCAGTCCTGACGGTTGCAGAAACGGTGCGATGTAGGTGTACAGCAGGTTGTGGGCGATCACGTAGGTCAAGGTCACGAACAGCACCGAGCGTACGCCGGGCAGGGTGAAGACCTGATGTAGGGGCTGGCGTTTTCCTGCGTGTTCTCCGGCAAAGTCCGGCACTTGCCAGCGCACCCAGATCACCAGCAACAGCGTCAGCGCAGTCATGATGGCGAAGCTCAGGCGCCAGCCGACCAGCGTGCCGAGTAGCGTGCCGGCCGGGATGCCCAGCGAGAGTGCCAGCGGCGCGCCAAGCATGGCGACGGTGATTGCCCGGCCTTGCAGGTGTGGCGCGACCATGCGGCTGGCGTAACCTGCCAGCAACGCCCACAGCAGCCCGGCAAATATCCCGGCGAGCAAACGTGCGATCAGGGTCAGCCAGTACCACTCCGACAGAGCGGTGATGCTGTTGGCGATGGCGAAGCCGCCAATGGCTGTCAGCAGCAATGGCCGACGACGCCAGCTGCGGGTGACGATGGTCAGCGGGATGGCGGCGAGCATCGAGCCAATCGCGTACAGGGTGACCAGTTGCCCGATCAGTGCCTGGGAGACATTCAGCCCCGCGCTCATTTGTGGCAGCAGGCCGGCGGGCATGGCTTCGGTCAGCACCGTGATGAAACCGGCGGTGGCCAGGGCCAGCAGCGCGCCGAGGGGCAATCGTTCGCGGGTGTCGACTGGCTGGGTGAGGGCCGAGGTCAGTTGTGCGTCGTTCATGAGTCAGCGTCCATGTGCCGAAGTGGGTGAAGGCCATAGGCTAGGGCGCTGCGCAGTGGAGAAAAATGGGTTACGGTTCCGAACATATCGGACACGGATGTCGTGAATCGGAGGGGCGGAATGGACAGTCTGGGCAGTATTTCGGTGTTTGTTCAAGTCGCCGAGACCCGCAGTTTTACCGAGGCTGGGCGGCTGCAGGGCGTGTCGTCTTCAGCGGTGGGCAAAAGTATCGCCCGGCTGGAGGCGCGATTGGGCGTGCGGCTGTTTCATCGCACTACCCGCAGCATCACCCTGACCAGCGAGGGCGCGCTGTTCCTCGCACGCTGTCGCAAAATTCTCGCCGAGGTGGAAGCCGCCGAGTTCGAACTTTGCGATTCCGCCTCGCAGCCCCATGGCAAACTGCGCATCAGCCTGCCGCAGGTGCACGGGCTGGTAATGCCGGTGATGAATGAGTTCATGGCGCTGTACCCGCAGATCGAGCTGGATCTGGACCTGACTGATCGCATGGTCGACGTGGTCGAGGAGGGCTTCGATGCGGTGATTCGTACCGGTCAGCCACGAGATTCACGGCTGATGGCGCGGCCCTTGGGCGAGTTTCACATGGTGCTGGTGGCGAGCCCGTTGTATCTGCGGGAGCACGGCGTGCCGCAAATCCCCGCCGATCTGGCGGAGCACGCCTGCTTGCGGCACACCTTTCATGCCACCGGCAAGCTGGAGCCGTGGCCATTGATTGGCGAGGAGGGCGCGCCGGAGCCGAGCTTGCCGACGCGGCTGGTCACCACCTCCATCGAAGCCGTCAATCATGCAGCCTTGGCAGGGATGGGTATCGCCTGCCTGCCGGATTTCATGACCCATGAGGATGTGGCGCAGGGGCGTTTGCAGCGAGTGCTGGATGCGCATATGAAGCACACCGGTCAGTTCTGGGTGTTGTGGCCCTCCAGTCGCCATGCCACCGCCAAATTGCGCGTCTTCATTGATCACTTGTCTCTGCGACTTTTTCCGGCAAACAAGGGTCAATAGGGTTGTAACGGCTTTAAGACACAATCCATGCGCCGCAGGGCCACGTTCTGTTGCACAATACGCCCCGGACTGTTTTTCCTCAGGATGTTCAATGTTGATTTCAACTCCCATGCGTGTCGTTGGGTTGGCGCTGTTGTTGACCGCTGTTGCTGGCTGTTCGAAGGACAAGCCGATCTATGAGCATGAGAACTTCGATGATTCCGGCACGTTCTCGCGCAATTATCCGGTGGCCGACACCGCGAGTTGCGAGGCGGCCCGTCGTGCGTTGCTCAGCCAGGGCTACATCATCACCAGCAGTGACCCGAAACTGGTCAGTGGCCACAAGAGTTTCCAGCAGACCGGGGAAACCCACCTGGAAATCAGCTTCAATGTGGTGTGTGCCGAAGATGGCAGTGCCAAGCACCATGCCACGGTGTTCGCCAATGCCCTGCAGGATCGCTACGCGCTGAAGAAGACCAACAACTCCGCCAGTCTCGGGGTTGGCGTATTGGGTTCGGTGTCGATGCCGATCGGTTCCTCCGATGATTCGATGGTCAAGGTCGCCAGCGAAACCGTGACCTCGCAGAAGTTCTACGAGCGGTTCTTCACGTTGGTTGAGTTGTTCCTGCCAGCCGATGCGAAGAAAGCCGCGCACATCGAAGAAAAACCCAAGACCGATCTCGGTGTGCCTGAACCCAAGCCTGCCGCTGTAGCGCCGGTTACACCTGCACCGGCGGTAGAGGCAACGCCTGCACCGCCGCCAGCCGGGATTGTCGAGCCTGCCCAAAACATGACGCCGGTAGCCCCGGCAGCGACCCCGGCCCCCGCTCCGGTTGCGCCGACGCCAACGGGTTCTGAGCCAGTGGTGCCGCCGGCCGAGTCAGCGCCGATCACCCCGGCACCGAGTGCAGAGCCTGCACCGGCTACCGAAACGATCACGCCGCCGGCCAACCCGACCAATATCCCGCCGCCATCGGAGCCGATTCCGGCGATGCAATAAGCTGCGCGCAGCCCTCCTGTGGGAGCGGGCTTGCTCGCGAAAGCGGAGTATCAGTCAATGTATATGTTGATTGACACTGCGCTTTCGCGAGCAAGCCCGCTCCCACATTTGTTTTGTGGTGTACTCAAATCTCGTTACATTCCCCCGACAAAAATCCTGCGATAAATTCCTGACCACCTGCTACGTTTTATTCATGAAGGCTGGATGTCACTTTTCCTTCATACGGGCACGATAGGCTCGAGGCACTGGTCATGTGGCCGGGCTATTTTTCAAGCGGGCAGCAGGGGGATCACACGATGGACGACTATCAAGAAGAACTGCTCGAATTCCAGGCGTATGAACTGGATCAGCCAGAGCCGGCCGAAGACGCCACCGAGTTGTAAGGTGTCAGGCGGTTTTGCGATGACTGCGGCGAAACTCGCCGGGGGTCTGGCCGCTCCAGCGCTTGAAGGCGCGTTGAAACGCCTCGGCTGAAGCAAAGCCCAGCAGGTAGGCGATCTCGCCGAACGCCAGTTCGGTGTCGCGGATGTAGGTCATCGCCAGATCACGGCGGGTGTCATTGAGGATCGCGCGAAACTGCGTGCCTTCCTCGGCCAGTTTGCGCCGCAACGTCCAGGTCGGCAGCTTCAGGCGCGCCGCCACTTCTTCCAGGTCGGGTTCCCGGCCACCATTGAGCAACGGCCCCAGCAGTTGAGTGATGCGTTCACGCAGGCTGCGGGTGCGGGTCAATTGCTCCAGTTCCCGTTCACACAATTGCAGCAGATGCCGCCAGGTACTCGGGCAGTGCTCGGGATTACGCTGTGCGAGGCTGTTCAGGTTCAGGCGCAATTGATTGCGTTCGGCGCCGAACTGGATTGGGCAGTCGCCCAAGACGTTGTAGGCGTCGCGATAGTCCGGCGCGTCAAATTCGATCTCGATGCGTTCGGCGCGCAGTGGCTCGCGACCGACGCTGGACAGCTGATGCAGCCAGCCGGCGATGATCGAATCCACTACAAAACGGTTATAGGCGTTGTACGGGCTGATCGAATAGAAGCGCAGCCACGCGCCATGAGCGTCTTCGTGAAAACTCGACTGCCCGCGATAGTTGGAGCCGTACAGCGGCTCGAAGCGGATCAGACAACGGGCGGCCTCGCGCACGGTCGGCGCCTGCGCCGCAGTGACCCCGGCGAGCCCGGCCTGACTCAAGCGGCTGAGCTGGCCCATGCGCAAGCCCAGTGCCGGATCGCCGGTCAACTGAATCGCGCTGTGCCCCAGACGCATGTAGCGCGGAATCGACAACCGCGCGCCGGCCTCGGCCAGTCGCGCAGCATCCAGCCCATATTGTTCGAGCAGCGGTTGCGGATCGGCACCTTGGCTGCGCACGGCATCAGCGAGGCTATGCACGAAACCTACCGACAGATCCCCCAGACGCATCGGCAGCGGCTTCATGGCTTACAACCAGATGTTCAGCAGACGCGCGCCACGGGCTTCGCCATCGGCGAATTGCTGACCGTTGCTGCTGAGGAAGCTTTGTCCCGAACCGGGCTTGTCCCAGAACTGGCCGCGCAGGAACACGCTCATGCCGGCGATCGCACGACTGCTCGGCGGCTGCGCGGTCAGTGTCAGGCGATGCCAGGCCTGACCTTCACTGATTTCCCCGGGCTTGAGGCTGACCGACCCCGGTGTGCTCGAACCCTTGTAACCGGCCCACGGCTGATTCCAGGCGTCGTGACCGACGACGAAGGCCGGCACCGCCACCAGTTGCGCGCCTTGCTCGTCGAGTCGGCGATAGTTGTCGGGGTACCAGCTGTCGCTGCCAATCAGCACACCCAGACGCCCGGCCGGGGTCTCGATCACGTTGATCGCGTGCTCGTCTTCGCTTCCGATCACGTCACGTTGTTCGAAGATCGGGTGCATCTGCCGCTGGGGCTGGCCCAGCGGCACGCCATCACGGCCGAATACCACGCTGCTGTTGAACAGCGCGCCGCTACCGGGCTTGAGCCGGCCATCACGAATACTCGGTTCGGGCAGGACAATGGAGCCGGCCACCAGTGTGACGTGGAATTCCTTGGCCAGCCCGCCGAACAGCGCCTGGTAATCCTTGGCCATGGCTTTGGACTTCATGCGCAGGTGCGCGTCGTCGAGGCGATTTTCGCCCTTGGCAGTGAGCCAGGCGCGGGCGAACAGCAACGGATTGCTCGCCGCCAGCCAGTTCATCGCTTCGACCAGGGTCGGCGCCTGGTAGAGCTCGTCTTTCTCGCCGCTGATCATCAGCCAGGTGCCGACATGCTCGGGCAGTACCACCACGGTTTTTTCGTTGAGCAGCCCCTGATCCTGGGCCTGCTGCAGGTAGGCCGCGAGTTTGCGGTGCAGGCGCTCGGGGCTTTGGTAGTCGGTGGGGAACAGTTCCGGCTGGATGCCCAGCAGATTGCCACGGTCGGCGGGCGTGCCCTGATCGACCGCCAGTTTGATGCGCAGATCCGACAGGTAATGCCCCGCCGGCCGGTCCGACGCCCACATGGCGTAGGTGGTCAGGGCGGCAACGATGGCCATGGAGAAAAACAGATACAGAAGTTTGCGCATGAAAACCAACAACAGCCGGGTACAGGGTGTGGCGACTAGGGTAGGGCGCATGCCTGCGCTTGCCAAGGGGCGCTGCGCATTTGGATCAATAAGTTGTCAGTTTCGGTCATTGAGTGACAGCAGTGCGACTCTTAGTCTGTCGAACATGACTGACGGGGGACGCAGAGCTCCCGCAATTTCCGTGATCGCACGTTGTGGAGTTACCGATGACCGCCGCTCATTACCCGCACCTGTTGGCCCCGCTGGACCTGGGATTCACCACGCTGCGCAACCGCACCCTGATGGGTTCGATGCACACTGGCCTTGAAGAAAAACCGGGTGGCTTCGAACGCATGGCAGCGTACTTCGCCGAGCGTGCCCGTGGCGGCGTCGGCCTGATGGTCACCGGCGGTATCGGCCCGAACGACGAGGGCGGCGTGTACTCCGGCGCAGCCAAGCTGACCACCGAGGAAGAAGCGCTCAAGCACCGCATCGTCACCCGCGCAGTGCATGAGGCGGGCGGCAAGATCTGCATGCAGATCCTCCATGCCGGGCGTTATGCCTACAGCCCGAAACAGGTGGCGCCAAGCGCGATTCAGGCGCCGATCAACCCGTTCAAGCCCAAAGAGCTGGACGAGGAGGGCATCGAGAAACAGATCAGCGATTTCGTCACCTGTTCGGTACTGGCGCAGAGCGCTGAGTACGATGGCGTGGAAATTATGGGCTCGGAAGGTTATTTCATTAACCAGTTCCTCGCCGCGCACACCAACCACCGCACCGATCGCTGGGGCGGCAGCTATGAAAACCGCATGCGCCTGCCGGTGGAAATCGTCCGCCGCGTACGCGAAGCCGTCGGCCCGAACTTCATCATCATTTTCCGTTTGTCGATGCTCGATCTGGTCGAGGGCGGCAGCAGTTGGGAAGAGATCGTGACCCTGGCCAAAGCCATCGAGCAGGCCGGCGCGACCATCATCAATACCGGCATCGGCTGGCACGAAGCGCGGATCCCGACCATCGCCACCAAGGTGCCGCGCGCGGCGTTCAGCAAGGTCACCGCCAAACTGCGTGGTTCGGTGAACATTCCGCTGATCACCACCAACCGCATCAACACCCCGGAAATCGCCGAGCAGATCCTCGCTGAAGGCGATGCCGACATGGTCTCGATGGCGCGGCCGTTCCTCGCCGACCCGGACTTCGTCAACAAGGCCGCCGAAGGCCGCGCCGACGAAATCAACACCTGTATCGGTTGCAACCAAGCGTGCCTGGATCACACCTTTGGCGGCAAGCTCACCAGTTGCCTGGTCAACCCGCGAGCCTGTCACGAAACCGAGCTCAACTATTTGCCGGTGCAGCAGATCAAGAAGATCGCCGTGGTCGGTGCCGGCCCTGCCGGTCTGTCCGCCGCAACCGTGGCCGCCGAGCGCGGTCATCAGGTGACGTTGTTCGATTCAGCCAGCGAAATCGGTGGCCAGTTCAACATCGCCAAGCGTGTGCCGGGAAAGGAAGAATTCTTCGAAACCCTGCGCTACTTCAAGCGCAAGCTGCAGACCACGAATGTCGAGGTGTGCCTGAATACTCGCGTCGACGTGGCGAAGCTGGTCGAGGGCGGTTACGACGAAATCATCCTCGCCACCGGCATCGCGCCGCGTGTGCCGGCGATTCCGGGCGTCGAGAATGCCAAGGTGCTTAGCTATCTGGACGTGATCCTCGAGCGCAAACCGGTGGGCAAGCGCGTCGCGGTGATTGGCGCGGGCGGTATCGGTTTCGACGTCTCGGAATTCCTTGTGCACGAAGGCGTGGCCACCAGTCTGGATCGCACCGCGTTCTGGAAAGAGTGGGGCATCGACACGAACCTGGAAGCGCGCGGTGGCGTGGCCGGGATCAAAGCTGCGCCGCACGCGTCGGCTCGCGAAGTGTTCCTGTTGCAGCGCAAGAAAACCAAGGTCGGCGATGGCCTGGGCAAGACCACCGGCTGGATTCACCGCACGGGCTTGAAGAACAAGCAGGTGCAGATGCTCAACAGCGTCGAATACCTGAAAATCGACGACGAAGGCCTGCACATCCGCATCGGCGAAACCGGCGAGCCGCAAGTGCTGGCGGTGGACAACATCGTGATCTGCGCCGGTCAGGATCCACTGCGGGATCTGCAGGACGGTCTGGTCGCAGCGGGGCAGAGTGTGCACCTGATCGGCGGCGCTGATGTGGCGGCCGAGCTGGATGCCAAGCGCGCGATCAACCAGGGTTCGCGTCTGGCTGCTGAACTCTAAGCCCCACAAATCTCCAATGTGGGAGGGGGGTTGCTCCCGGGGGGGGTGGGGGAGGTGGAGTATACCAATACTTGAAGAGCCGCCTCCCCGGCCAACCCCCCCCCCCCC
>NZ_JAJSLU010000010.1:29226-66039 GCF_023063025.1 Pseudomonas sp. YL2
GGGCTTGCTCGCGAAGGCGTCGTGTCAGTTGAACTATCCAATGACTGACAGACCGCATTCGCGAGCAAGCCCGCTCCCACAGTAGATTTGTGGTGTTCGCAGAATTTATGCATGCCGCGGATCCTGTAGGAGTGAGCCTGCTCGCGATGGCGTCCTGTGAGCGACTAGAATGCCGGCTCTGCCCAGAATGATCAGTCGCCCATGCTTCTTCCTCCCGCCAACTGGCTACCCCAAGCCCCCCTCGAATTGCTTCAACTCGACTGGCTCACCAACGCCGGAATCGAGGTCGCGATCCTGCGTCTGGACCGGATCGACCCGCTGATCAGCGGCAACAAATGGTTCAAGCTCGTCGAGCATCTCAAGGCCGCCGACCGCGCTGGCGCGCAGGGCGTCATCAGCCTCGGTGGTGCGCATTCCAATCATCTGCATGCGCTCGCGGCGGCGGGCAAGCGACTTGGCTTCGAAACGGTTGGCCTGTTGCGTGGCCATCCACAGCAAACGCCGACGGTCAGCGATCTGCAAGCGTTCGGCATGCAACTGCACTGGCTTGGTTACGGCGGCTATCGGGCGCGGCATGAGCCGGGGTTCTGGGAGCCGTGGCGGGCGCAGTATCCAGATTTTCATGCGGTGCCGGAGGGCGGTGGCGGATTGGCGGGCGCATTGGGCTGCAAGGTGTTGAAGGAGCAGGTGATCGCGCAACTGGGCAACCTGGGCTGGAGCAATTATCACGGCTGGTGGCTGGCCTGCGGCACCGGGACGACGCTGGCAGGGCTGGTGCTCGCAGAGGCCGGTGCGCATCCAGTGTATGGCGCACTGGCGGTGCCCGAGGATCATGGGGTGGCGCCGCAGGTGGCGGCGATTATGCAGGAGGCAGGTGTCGCTGCTGCCGACTACGAGCTGCTCGACGCCAGTCGCGGTGGCTTCGCCAAGGTTGACACGCAGCTACTTGCATTCATCGAGAGCATTGAACGCTGTAGCGGCGTTGCGCTGGAGCCGCTGTACACCGGCAAGGCGTTGCTGGCGCTCAAGGAGCGGATCGAGGCGGGCGGATTCGCGTCAGGTACACGGTTGATCTTCGTGCACACGGGTGGATTGCAAGGGCGACGAGGATTCGTTTCCTACAGTTGAACTTCTGTGGCGAGGGAGCTTGCTCCCGCTCGGCGGCGCAGCCGTCGTTGATCCAGCAAAAACGGTCTGCCTGTCAGACCACCGTTTCTGCATTCAGGTCTGCTGCGCAGCCCAGCGGGAGCAAGCTCCCTCGCCACAGGGGAATTTCACCGAAGCTATGTTCAACCGCGCTTGGGCATCATCCGCAGCAAGGTGTTATCGCCCACCACATAATGGTGATAAAGCCCCGCCAGCGCATGCAGGCCGATCAGCCAGTAGCCGATGTTGCCGATCAACACGTGCCAGTGCTCCACCTGTTTGGCGAACGCCTTGTCTTCATTAACCAGCAGCGGCAGGTCAAAACCGTAGAACATCACCTGATGCCCCTCGGCGCTGGTGATCAGCCAGCCGAGAATCGGCATGCTGATCATGAACAGGTACAACAGCCAGTGCATCACCCGCGCCAGTAGGGTTTGCCACTGCGGCGAGGCCGGGAAGATTTTCGGTGCCGGGCCGATGCTGCGTGCTACCAGACGAAACCACACCAGCACGAACACGGTCAGGCCGAGCATGTAATGCACTTCGCGGATCAGCGTGCGACCGCCACTGCCTTTGGGAAAAATCCCGCGCAACTCCATGCTGGCATACACCAGCACCAACAGGACCAGCATCAGCCAGTGCAGCAGCACGGACACGGTGCTGTAGCGGGATTCGGAACTTGTCCACGGCATACGGTGTTTTCCTCACAGATCAGGGTCGCCACGTGCCGTTCTTGCGCGACGGCATGCTTTAACTGTAATCCGCTTTGGCGGATTTGCCTGAGGCTGATCGGAGTTTCACTGCGCTGAGTCAGGGCTTTAGCCAAAAAAAACGCCAGTGTCGCGAAGACCCTGGCGTTTTTTGTTGTTTTGAGAAAGGCGTGATCAGCTCGATTGTGGCATTTCACCGTTGGCCAGATGCTTGTTGATGTCGGCAATCACTTCCGGCAGGTCGCTGATGGTGTCGATCATGTAATGCGGGCGCGAATCGGCGAACAGCGCGTGGATGCGTTTGCGTTCGCTGGCCAGTTCGTCGCTGCCCAGTGCCCGGTAGCCGGCGTAATCCAGGCCCAGCGCGTTGCCCGAGCAGATCAGCGCCACGGTCCACATCCCGGCGCGACGGCCTTCGAGGATGCCCGGCACGGTGTCGTCGATCTTCACGCAGGCCGCAACATCATCGATGCCCAACGCAATCACGTTGGCCAGAGCCTGGGCCGGCCAGGGGCGACCGTTCGGCACTTCGTCGGTAGCGACCACGTGGTCGGCAACGTAGCCGTTAGTGGCAGCGAGGGCCACGACCTTGTCCATCACCTGTTTCGGGTAGCCGGAGCAGGAACCGATCTTGATCCCTTGCTGACGCAGGTTGGCAATGGTTTCCAGCGCGCCGGGAATCAGCGCCGAGTGCTCGGCGATCTTCTCGATCTGTAGCGGCATGAAGCGGTTGTAGATCGCGGTCACGTCATCGTCGGTCGGGGTGCGGCCGAAAGCTTTGCGATAACGCTCGGCGACCTGCGGCTGATCGCACAGGGTGCGGATGTGGTCCCACTTGCCCATGCCCATCGGGCCACGGGCCTCTTCGATGGAGACCTGAACGTCGAATTCGGCGAAGGCTTCAACGAAGATCTGCGTCGGTGCGAACGAGCCGAAATCGACCACGGTGCCGGCCCAGTCGAGGATGGCGGCTTGCAGTTTGTTTGGGTTGGTGTAGTTCATGGCAGTCAATTCCTGAGTTGGCAATACGGTTCAAAACTGTGGGAGCGGGCTTGCTCGCGAATGCGGCGGCACATTCAACATTAATGGCGGCTGACACTCCGCCTTCGCGAGCAAGCCCGCTCCCACCGGGGATTAGGGGCGGTTCAGATATCGAGGGCTTCCATCTCCCGCAGCACTTCCCCCCCTGCTGCCCCCGCCTGGCGCATCTGGTCCGGGGTGACGTGGCCGATGCAGCCGACGCGGAAGGTTTCGACCTGGGTCAGTTTGCCGGGGTAGAGGATGTAACCCTTGGCCTTGACCCGTTCGTAGAAGTCCTTGAACTGGTAACGCGGGTCTTGCGGGGCATGGAAGGTGGCGATGATCGGGGCCTGGATCGCCGCCGGCAGGAAGCTGCGCAGGCCGAGCTTGCCCATCTCTTCCATCAGCGCCTGACAGTTGGCGGCGTAGCGCGCATGGCGAGCAGGCAGGCCACCTTCTTCGTTGTATTGCAGCAACGCTTCGTGCAGCGCGGCGACCACGTGGGTCGGCGGGGTGAAGCGCCACTGGCCGGTCTTCTGCATATACGTGTGCTGGTCATACAGGTCCATCGCCAGCGAGTGTGAATTGCCGGCCGCTGCAGCCAGTGATTCCTTGCGCGCGAAGACAAAACCCATCCCCGGCACGCCTTCCAGGCACTTGCCGGAAGCGGCGATCAGCGCATCGAACGGCACTTTTTGCGCGTCCACCGGCAGTGCGCCGAACGAGCTCATGGCATCGATGATCAGGCGTTTGCCGTGTTGCGCGACGACCTCGGCGATTTCCGGCAACGGGTTGAGGATGCCGGTGCTGGTTTCGCAGTGGATCAGCGCGACATGGGTGATGTCGCCATCGGCGCGCAGCAGGCGGTCGACGTCGGCAGCGGTGGTCGGTTCGTCTTCGGCGGTTTCGAAGGTGCTGAACGAGCGCCCGAGCACTTCGCAGATCTTCGCCAGACGCTTGCCGTAGGCACCGTTGATCAGCACCAGCACCTTGCCGTCACGCGGCACCAGTGTGCCGATGGCGGCTTCGACAGCGAAAGTGCCGCTGCCCTGCAATGGCACGCAGTGGTGAGTGGCGGCGCCGTTGAGGATTGCCAGCAATTGCTCGCAGAGGCTGGCGGTCAGTTGATTGAAGCGGTCATCCCATGACCCCCAGTCGATCATCATTGCCTGGCGGGTGCGGGCCGAGGTGGTCAACGGGCCGGGAGTGAGCAGGATGGGTGCGGCAGTACTCATTCGTGTGTCCTCGCGATAGCGCTGTGGGATGAAGCTACGGGGCATACGTTGCAATTCGGCGGTCTATCAATCAAATTGTTTGTTGTTATGCCAGCCATCAGTGAGGGTTATCCATGAATCTGTTCCAGCTGCGCGCCTTCGACGCCGTGGCCCGGGAAGGCAGCTTTACCCGCGCCGCCGCGCGCCTGTTCATCAGTCAGCCGGCGGTCACCGGACACATCAAGGCGCTGGAGGAGCACTACCAGATCACCTTGCTGCGTCGCACCGCACGCCGGGTGGAACTGACCGAGGAGGGCACCAAACTGGCGGCGATCACCCGCGCCATGTTCGGTCTGGCCGAAGAAGCGCAGACCCTGCTCGAAGCCAACCGCCAATTGCTCACCGGGCGTCTCGAAGTGGCGGCGGACGGCCCGCACATGGTCATGCCGATGCTTGCCAGCTTGCGTGCGCGCTATCCGGGGATCACGGTGAATTTGCGTCTGGGCAATGCGCAGGAAACCCTCGCCGCGCTGTTGTCCGAGCATGCCGACGTGGCGGTGCTGACCGAGGTCGAACCGCGCAAGGGCTTGCATCTGCAAGCGTTGAGCGAATCGCGGATCTGCGCGCTGGTGCCGGCGGCGCATGCGTGGGCGCAGCGTGCCGGCGAAGTGAAGCTCAAGGAGCTGGATCAGGTGATCATGGTGTTGCGCGAGCCGAGTTCGATCACCCGGCGCACCTTTGATCAGGCGTGTGCGCAGGCGGCGGTCATTCCGCGAGTGTTGCTGGAACTGGACAGCCGTGAGGCGGTGACCGAAGCAGTGGCGGCGGAGCTGGGGGTGGGTGTGGTGTCTTCGGTGGAGGTCAGCCATGACCCGCGGGTGGTGGCGATTCCGATTGTCGGCGACGGGCTGGTCAATCGGCACATGATTGGCTGCATGGAGCGGCGGCGGGAGTTGCGCCTGATTCAGGCGTTCTTCGGTCTGGCGCCGGCCTGATACACCGTGGTGCTCCAATCGCGAGCAGGCTCACTCCTACAAGTGTTGTGGGGAGCACATAATGTTTGACCGACATAGATCCTCTGTAGGAGCGAGCCTGCTCGCGAAGGGGCCAGACCGGTTTACCCAAGACTCTCGCGCACCATATCGAGAAATGTCGCCACCACCCGCCGCGAACTCTGCTCGCGCAAGCACACCAGCGTCTCGGTCAACCGCCGGGTGCAATCGGTGATCGGCAACGCACACACCCGCGAATCCGCGCCAAACTCCGCCGCCGACACCACCCCCACACCGATCCCCACCACCACCGCCTCGCGCGCGGCTTCCCGGCCCTCGACCTGAATCGCCGGACGAATGCGAAAACCGGCGCGGGCCATTTCTTCTTCCAGAGTCTGGCGGGTCACCGAGCCGTGTTCGCGCAGCACCAGTGGCGTGTCGTCGAGATCGGCCAGACAGATCGACTCGCGCTCGGCCCACGGGTGATGGCGCGAGACGAACGCCACCATCGGGTCGTTGCGTAGCGGCACGCACAGCAGACGTTCATCAGTGACATCGCGCCCGAGCAGCGCCAGATCGGCCTGATAGTTGAACAGGCGAAACAGCGATTCATCGGTGTTACCGGTCTCGATCTTCACGCTGATCCCCGGATACCGCTCGCAGAACCGCGCGATCTGCGGCAGCACGTGTATCGGTGCGTCCACTGCGAGAATCAGGCTGCCAGTCTGCAACGCCTGGGATTCCTGCAGCAGTTCCTGGGCTTCAGCCTCGATCACAAACAGCCGCTGAGTAATCGCCAGCAGCCGCTCACCGAGATCGGTCAGGCGCACCGAACGCTTGTTGCGATGGAACAGCAACACACCAAAGCGCTCTTCGAGTTTGCGCACCTGGTCGGAAATTGCCGGTTGCGTGAGAAAAAGCCGTTCGGCGGCTTTGGTGAAGCTTCCATGGACGGCCACGGCGTGGAAGGCTTTGAGCTGGGCGTGGGACACCGACATGCAGCCTCCAATAACAAGCTGAGCTTATGTGTGAAATACGATAAATCGATTTTATTTATTAAACAGTAATTGCTTTGATCCGCTCACGCCAGCGCTGACTGTCCGCTCGGACAGCAGCGTTGGCGATGAGCCTGTGCGTGCAACAACAGGACTCATCTGACCGCTATCGCCATCAGGGATGGGGCGCTGGCGCAGTGCTCAACAATAAAAAACACAGGCGTTTACTTAACGATTCTGCCGGCACACTCACACCCTGAGGTCAGAACCACAATGAACAAGCACATCGGCACCATTGCGCGTTGGCGCATGCAGATTTTCGCTGTCACCTGGCTCGCGTACGCCGCTTTCTATTTCACCCGCAAAGCGTTTTCGGTGGCCAAACTGGGCATCGCCGAAGACCCGACCTTCATGCTCGACAAGATGGCCATGGCCAACCTCGATGCGATCTATCTGGCGGCCTACGCCATCGGCCAATTCACCTGGGGCATGCTCGCCGACCGCTTTGGCCCGAGGGTCGTGGTGCTTGGCGGGCTGCTGATTTCCGCTGGCGCGGCATTGGTGATGGGTAGCTTTGCCACCTTGCCGATCTTCGCCACTTGCATGCTGATCCAGGGGCTGGCGCAGTCCACCGGCTGGTCGGGATTGTGTAAAAACCTTGGGAGTTTCTTCCCGGCGCAGCAGCGTGGGCGGGTGCTCGGATTGTGGAGCTCCTGCTATGCGTTTGGCGGTCTGGTGGCCTCGCCGTTCGCCGGCTGGTGGGCGTATACGCTGATGGGCACCTGGCACGCGGCGTTCATTTCCAGCGCGGCAGTGGTCGCGGTGGTGGCGCTGTTGTTCTTTATTTTTCAGCGCAACAAACCGGAAGACGTCGGTTTGCCAGCGGTTGAACCGGAGCCGGAACTCAGTGCCGCAGAAACCGAAGCCAACAGCAAGCTCAGCGTCTGGGAGCCGTTGAAGGAAATCCTGCGCAATCGCACGGTGCTGGTGCTGGGCCTGGCGTATTTCATGTTGAAACCGGCGCGTTACGCGATTCTGTTGTGGGGCCCGGTGATCGTCTTTGAGCAGATGCCAAGTGTCGGCAAGGTCGGCGCGGCGATCATTCCCACCTCGTTCGAACTGGCCGGTCTGCTCGGGCCGATCATGATCGGTCTGGCCTCGGACAAACTGTTCGGCGCCCGGCGCATGCCGGCCTGCGTCCTCAGCCTGCTGGCGCTGACCGTGACCCTGGCGCTGTTCATGGGAGCCTTGCACACCGGCAGCGTGATGCTGGTGGTGGCGCTGCTGTTTGTCATGGGCCTGACCCTGTACGGGCCGGATTCGATGATCAGCGGCGCGGCCGCCATTGACTTCGGCAAGGCCAAGGCCGGTGCCACGGCAGCCGGTTTCGTCAACGGCTGCGGCTCGGTCGGCGCGGTGCTCGGCGGATTGCTGCCGGGTTACTTCGATTCGGTGACGGTGTTCATCGTCTTCGCCGGCTGCGCATTGTTCTCGGCGCTGGTGCTGATTCCGCACTGGAACAGCCGCCCGGTCGGGGTGATGGAACCGCGCGCGTCCATTCCCAATTGCCCACTGACCATCAAACCCCTGCGTAACTGAAAACCCTTGCCCTGCGGCCTGCTGCGGCGCTCGCGGCAGGCTGTGTCGTGGCCATCTGACTGGAGAATCCCATGCGACCGTTTTTGCTCGAACAGGCCTTGCAGGCCGATCCATCCGCGACGTGCTCGTCGCTGCAAGGCGAAGTGCGCACCGACGTGTGCATCGTCGGCGGCGGCTACACCGGGTTGTGGACGGCGATCATGCTCAAGCAGCAGAACCCGGAACTCGATGTGCTGCTGATCGAAGCCGACATCTGCGGCGCCGGTGCCAGTGGCCGCAACGGCGGTTGCGCGTTGTCGTGGTCGGCCAAGTATTTCACCCTCGAGCGCCTGTTCGGTGTCGAGGAGGCAGTGCGTCTGGTCAAGGAATCCGAGCGCAGCATCCACGCCATTGGCGAGTTCTGCGAACAGTACGGCGTCGATGCCGATTATCGCCTCGACGGCACGCTGTACACCGCCACCAACAAGGCGCAGGTCGGTTCGACCGACGCCGTGATCGCGGCGCTTGAGCGCAACGGCATCAACTCGTTCACGCAGCGCCCGGTGGCCGATGTGCAGCACATGGCCGGTTCCAGCAAGCATCTGGAAGGCTGGTTCTCGCCGGCGGCGGCCAGTGTGCAGCCGGGCAAACTGGTGCGCGGCTTGCGCCGGGTGGCGTTGCAATTGGGCGTGAAGATCCACGAGAACACGGCGATGACCGGCCTGGAGGAGGGCCGTCCGGCGCGCATTCACACCGCTGGCGGTAGCGTGATTGCAGACCGCGTGGTGCTGGCGATGAACGCGTGGATGGCCCGGGCGTTCCCGCAGTTCGAACGCAGCGTGGCGATTGTCTCCAGCGACATGCTGATCACCGAGCCGCGCCCGGATCTGCTGCAGGAAATCGGTTTGACCAGTGGCGTTACTGTGCTCGACTCGCGGATTTTCGTGCACTACTACCACAACACGCCGGACGGCCGGATCATGCTTGGCAAGGGTGGCAACACGTTCGCGTTTGGCGGGCGGATGCTGCCGGTGTTCGATCAGCCATCGCCCTATGCGGATTTGCTCAAGCGCAGTCTCGGCGACTTCTTCCCGGCGTTTGCCGATGTAAAGATCGACGCAACGTGGAATGGGCCGTCGGATCGATCGGTCACCGGGTTGCCGTTTTTCGGGCAGATGAGTGCCAGTGGCAATGTGTTTTATGGCTTTGGTTATTCCGGCAGTGGCGTCGGGCCGTGTCACATGGGCGGGCAGATTCTTGCCTCGTTGGTGCAGGGG
The DNA here is from genome assembly GCF_023063025.1 of Pseudomonas sp. YL2. Lineage (NCBI taxonomy): Bacteria > Pseudomonadati > Pseudomonadota > Gammaproteobacteria > Pseudomonadales > Pseudomonadaceae > Pseudomonas > Pseudomonas sp. YL2. The sequence goes on from NZ_JAJSLU010000010.1 coordinate 38,159, forward strand.
CTCGATAACCCTTGGACCCGTTCGCCGTTGGTGAACGGGCCGCTGGGGTATTTTCCGCCGGAGCCGATTCGGTATCTGGGGTCGTTGATGGTGCGTAATGCGATTCGGCGCAAGGAGCGGGCTGAGGATCATGGGCGGCGGCCGCGGCATCTGGATGTGCGGTTGGCGAAGTTTGCGGCGGCGGCGGGGAAGGCTGACAAGGGGTGATTGGGGGCTGGCGAGCGCTGCGTTCTTTTGGGTTACCGAGTACATATCCGTTTCTGCGGTAACGGCTTCTTATGGTTTCGCTCTTACAGCGACTCACTTTTCCAGACGCCGAAAAGTAAGCAAAAGGCTTGGCCCCGGCGTACGGCCCTCGCCTAGGCTCGGGTTCCTTCGTTACGGGATTCATCCGGGGGGCATCGCCTCCGGTTTGCTTCGCTGCACCTCCTCTCGATGTGTTCGACTTCGTCGAACGGTCGCTGCGCTCCCACCCCCGGATAAACCCCTTCACTCAGCCTGCCGATGGGGCCGGCACGGCAAGATCAAGAGCTGCAGCCGAGCTAACGCTCATCCTGTTGAGTGGTGAAAAGCATGCGCTTGGCTTTAGCTCCCTGTGGGAGCTGGCCTGCCAGCGAAGGCGGTCTACGAGCCGACCCACCTCCAACAGCCCGCACCCAATCCATCTGTAGGAGTGAGCCTGCTCGCGATAGCGACCTCACAACCACCCAGTTTCTTCCAGGTGTTCTCAATGCCAATGTCTGCGGCGCTTACGGATCGGCACCGTGCAGCAGCCAATCGAGCAACAGGCTACTGTCGCGCGGTGGTGGTGTTTCACTCGGTGGCGCGGGACGCGTGTTGGCGAGGCACAGAATCGGTCGATCCGGGTCGCTGTCGAGGAAGCTGACCCACACCTCACTGCCGGCGCGGGGCAACTGGTGGGTGGCGAGCCGGCCGGCGCCGGTCAGTGCGATTGGCAGCCACAGGCATGCAGACTCAGTTGTCTGCGCCGGCCAGAGGTTGACGCCGATGCGCCCGCGATCATCCAGTTGCGCGGGCTGGCCGGGCGATCCCAGCACTTTTGCCAGATGGTAGCCGCCGATGTTCGGGCGCGGCTGTGCCAACGGCGGGCGAAAATCGCTTGACCAGGGCAGGGCAGTGAAGTCGTTTCGATAGCGATGCACATCAGTGGTCGGGTCGAGGATCGAGGGGTGCTGGCCCTGGTGGTGCAGTTCGGTGATCAGCCATTGTTCATTGAAGGTATTGATCGGATGCTCGCTGATCTGTAACAGATGCCCGCTGCGCAACGCGCTGCAATCGCAGGTGCCCCGGATCGAGCGCGACTGACAGCGCTGGCGCTGCAGATGGCGACGGCTGCGTTGTTCGGCGTGACGCTGTTCGCCGGACAGGTTCTGCGGTGCGAGTGCGGGCACGGGATGGTTGGCCGCGTCGGTGGTGATGGCCTCCTGCCCGCGGTTGCGAATGCCGTGCGCGGCCATCAAGGGTGGCGCGTCATGGCGCTGAAACAGCGTGCTGACACGCGGTGACGGCGTGTCGTCGGTGATGCCAAACGGTACCGGCAATGGTTCCTGCGGCAGACTGAGGTTGTCATCGGCAAATATCAACACATGCCCGTTCGGGTGATGCTCGAAGTGATAGTGGATGCCTTCCTCCTCACACAGCCGTTGCACGAAGGCCAGGTCACTTTCTTCGTACTGGATGCAAAAGGGCCGCGGCGGGTATTGGCCGACGCTCATTTCGATCCGGTAACTGTCCGCCGGCAACTCATGCTCGCCGAGCAATTGCGCGAGGATCGTCGGCACGCTCGTTTGCACGAAGACCCGGCGCCGGGGCGGCTGGTCCAGACTCATCAGCAGCGGGACGAGGATCAGCCGGTAGCCGATGCGGTGGCTGGCGCGATGCTCGCAACTGACGCTGTGGATCAGACCGTGGATCCCGTGATCGGCGCCCAGGCGCAGGAACGCCGGTTGGCGCAGCAGACTGCCTGGGGGCAACGCCGGTGCCAGACCGATCATTTCAATCTCGAAGCGAAACGGCTGATTGAGTGCTTCCTTGCCACTGAAACGCAAGACCGGCAGGCACAGCGGGCCGTCGGTCAGGGTCAGGGTGAACGGGCTTTCCTTATCATTGAGCATTCGTACGGGCTCTGTGGGCAATACGGACGGCAGAGGGTACGAAAACGCGAGCACGAATGGTCATGGCTGGTGGGCTTTTCAGAATCGCCCTACAAGTCGTGGTGACGATGTCGATTCAACAATGATTTTTTTGGTCGATTGCCGACTTTAGGCCGTATAAACTTGGCGCCACGCGTCGGCCAATAGATGTCTCGGCGCCACAGATCAAGAGAGTGAGTAATGGGCGCACAGTGGAAGGTTAAACACAAAGAAGCGGCAGCCAACGCCAAGGGCAAGATCTTCGGCAAACTGGTGAAAGAAATCACCATCGCTGCCCGCAACGGTGCCGATACCGCCACCAACGCACACCTGCGTCTGGTGGTCGAGCAGGCCAAGAAAGCCTCGATGCCCAAGGAAACCCTGGACCGCGCCATCAAGAAAGGCGCCGGCCTGCTGGGCGAAACCGTGCAGTACCACCGCGTGACGTACGAAGGTTTCGCACCGCATCAGGTTCCGTTGATCGTCGAGTGCGTCACCGACAACATCAACCGCACCGTCGCGGAAATTCGCGTGGCGTTCCGCAAGGGTCAACTGGGCGCTTCCGGTTCGGTGGCCTGGGACTTCAACCACGTCGGCATGATCGAAGCTTCGCCGGACACCCCGGACGCCGACCCGGAAATGGCCGCGATCGAGGCCGGTGCCCAGGACTTCGAGCCGGGCGAAGAGGGCGCGACCCTGTTCCTGACCGATCCGACCGACCTCGACGCCGTGCAGAAAGCCCTGCCTGAGCAAGGCTTCACGGTGCTGTCGGCCAAACTCGGCTACCAGCCGAAGAACCCGGTCAGCGGCCTGAGCGCCGAGCAGATGGCTGAAGTTGAAGCGTTCCTCGAAGGCCTCGACAACCACGACGACGTGCAGGACATGTTTGTCGGTCTGGCGGGCTGATTTGCTGCAAAGATAAACTGTGGCGAGGGAGCTTGCTCCCGCTCGGCTGCGCGGCAGTCGTTGTTTTTGGGACGGCTTTGCCGTCCAGCGGGAGCAAGCTCCCTCGCCACAGGATTTGCGTCAGTTAAAGCGTTTCCAGGACCTCGATCACTTCGCTGAACCCCGGCCGCGCCAGCACGTCCGGCTGACAGCAACGCTGTTCCAGCGCCTCCAGCACCTCGCGTTGTTCATCGCTCAACCCCGAGTCGACGCGCGCCAGCAATTCCCCGAGCAGAACCCCGAACGCCCGCACTTCGATGCGTTGCAGTGCCCGGGTTTCCAGGTTGTCGGTGGTGGCATGGAACGACGCCGCGCCGAAATCCCCGAGCAAGCAATCGCCCTGATCGTTCAACAGAATGTTGTGGCCGTAGAGGTCGCCGTGGGTGATGCCCTGTTGATGCAAGTGCTCGGCCGCCGAAGCGATGCCCTTGGCAATGTTCAGCGCCACTTCGGCACTGAAGCGGCAGTCCTCGGCATACACATCCCGCGAGCAGCTCGCCAGGCTCGGCAATGCCGCCAGGTTGCGAAAGCTTGGGTCGATCAGTTGCATCACCAGCCCCTGTTGGCCATCAGGATGCCCGTGAATACGGCCTTCCACGCGGATCAGGTTCGGGTGCAGGCCGGCGGTGATGCAGGCGTTCATCTCGTGCAGCGGCGAACCGTCGCTGGTCATTTCACCTTTATAGAGCTTCACCGCGACCGGCACCTGCGAGCCGTCGGCGCGCTGCCACTGCGCCCGGGAAATCACCCCCGAGGCGCCTTCGCCCAGGCGCTGTTCCAGACGCAGCGCCGACCAGTCGATCAGCGGCGTGGCTTCCAGCGCGGCGGCATCGGCTTCGGTTTCCAGCGGATTGCCGGCATACGCCAGCCAGGTCAGGCTCGGCAGGGTCAGCAGCCACTGCGGCAGTTCACGCATCTGGTTGGCGGCGATGCGGATCAGCTCCAGGCGATGGCACTGGCTCATTGAGGCGGGCAGCGCTTGCAGGCGATTGCCGGCCAGCAACAGTTTTTGCAGATACGGGCGCTCACCCAGTTCGGTGGGCAGGCTTTCGATGCAGTTGTCGGTCAGGATCAACCAGCGCAGCAGCGGCGGCAATGCTGGGCCCGGCACGTGGCTGATGCGGTTGGCCTTGAAGCCGATCATCGTCAGCGCCGCGCATTTTCCGACGCATTCCGGCACCTCGGTGAAGCGGTTGTCCGAGCAAAACAGAATGCGCATCCTGGTCAGGCGGTGCAGGTCGTCGGGCAAGCTGCTCAAGGCGTTGCCGCTGAGGTTGAGCACCTCCAGCGTATCGGCCAGCTCGAAAATCTCCCGGGGGAACTCGGTCAGGCCGCAAGACAGATCCAGCCGGGTAATGCCCGACAACTCGCCGGCGCGCAATTGAGCAAGGGTGTGCATGGGGATGTTCACTATCAAAGGAAAGAAGCGCCGGGCGCTCGGAATGGGCGACATGATAACGGCAAAGCCGGGATTTGCATTGATCTGAACTGGAGGCCCCTTTAATTCCTGTGGGAGCGAGCCTGCTCGCGAAGGCGGAGTGTCAGTTGGCGAAATATTGGCTGACAGGACGCTTTCGCGAGCAGGCTCGCTCCCACAAGGGACTTGAGTGGATCAGTGGGTTTCCTGCAACTGCCCCAGGCGACTGCGGGTGCGCGCCAGATCGATGGCATTCCCGCCAAGGGCCTCGCGCAGTGGCAAGCGGCTGAGCAGGGTCAGGTGCTTGTCCTGGTCGTAGAGCACGTCGATCAGGTTGATGAAGCGCTGTTGTGCGGCGATCGAGCACTCACCGAGTTCCGGCAGGTCGTCGATGATCCACTGGTCGAAACGCCGACACAGCTCCAGATAATCCATCACCGCTGTCGGTTGCTCGCACACGTCGCTGAAGGCGAAAGCGACCCGGCTGCCATCGCACAGGCGCGCCTGAACGTGTCGGCTGCCCACCGGCAACGCAATGGCCGGGGCACCTTCGGGCGGCAGGTTCAGCGCCTGGCGCTGGGTTGCGGTGGCTGGCCACACATAGTGGCCCTGCGTGAAAACCTGATGCGCATGGTTGCTCGCCTGGCTGCGGTAATCGTGCGGGCCGCCGACCTCCATCACTTGCATTCGGGCGTTGATCAATTCGATCACCGGTTTGAAGCGCGCGTGATAGAGCGGGTTGGGCAGCAAGCCTTCCGGCGGATAGTTGGAGGTCACCAGCAGCAGAATTCCGCGCTGAAACAAGGCCTTGAACAGCCGAGTGATGAGCATCGCATCGCCGATGTCATGCACATGAAATTCGTCGAAACACAGTACCCGGCAATCATCTAACAGCTCGTCGAGGGTGACGCCGAGAGCGTCGTCCTGTTCGCGATGGTGGAACATGCCCTGATGCAGCCGGGCGAAGAATTCATGGAAATGCACGCGCTGTTTCTGCGCGGTCGGCAGTGCCTGGAAGAAACCGTCGAGCAGCCAGCTCTTGCCGCGTCCGACCGCGCCATGCAGGTACAGGCTCGGCGGCGTTTGCGGCTTGGCGCCGAATAACAGGCTGGCCTGCTGCGCCATGCAGTCGATCACCCGCTGCTGGCTGTGGCTGAGGGTGTAGCCCTGACCGTGAGCCTTGTGCCGGAAATATTCGCGGATCGACTGGGCATTCGCGTCATGCCCGGCATTCGCGGGCCGGCCCTTGGCGAACCAGCGGCGCAGCGCCGACCAGCGTAGGGTCAGTGGCGATCGTTTGGGCGATCGAGAGGGCACAGTGCAGTCACTCCGTAGTCATCAGGCCGACGCCCGGGAGCGCGGCGCCGTAGTGTAACCAGAGGCGGCGCCCGGCTTCCATCACGGCTTGTCGACTGTGGGCGATCACTGAACAAATTTGTGCGGGACGTACAGCTATTTTCAGCGATGTAATTCGCCGTGTTGCCAAACTTTCGAAACATATCCCGGCAGATCCATGGATCCAATCGACTGGCGGATTCGTCGTCCGTTGCTACCCTGAAACACAGTAACGTCATCCAGGATGTTCCCTCACAAGGAATGGGACAGTGATTGTACGTGTGGTGATGGGCCTGCTCGGGGTGCTTGGGGCCTCGGTGCATGCGGCGGATCTTCAGGTCGAAGTCCGCGTTGACGTGCAGCGTGGCTGCCAGTTGATCGGCCAGCAGCGCGAGGCGGGTATCGAACAATTGGGCGTGCTGGATTTCGGCAGTATTGCGCGTCTCGACGACCCGGCCGGGCCACTGGGTGCGGCGCTGACCAACCAACGGTTGCCACGTCTGGAATGCAACCCTGACACGCCGTATCAACTGCGGGTCGACGGTGGCCTGCATGGTGGCGTTGGCGAGGTTCGCTACATGGCGGGGGCGGCGGGGAGCCAGCCGATTCCTTACCGGCTGTATCAGGACGCGGCGCGCCGGGTGCCGCTGGTGGTGAACGTGCCGGTCAGCGGCCGGGTGCCGGACACCGGCACGGTGGAGCTGCCGCTGTATGCGCGGATCGAGCGTCTGGCGCAGGTGCCGCAGGTCAGCCGCTATTCGGATCTGGTGAAAGTCACCGTGACCTGGTGAGTGCAGGATTTCAGGCAATCCGCTGGAGGCGGATTGCGCAGGGAAGGGGCGTTCAATGCTGAACGCAAGGTACGCAGGCATCCTGAAGGAGTAGGACGGACGCTATGACAGGCAAGCACTGGATGGTTATCGCCACGGGTACGTTGCTGTTGCTCGCTGACGACGCACAGGCGGCGATCAGTGGGCAGATCAATGCGCGGCTGATCCTGATCGCCGGGTGCGAAGTCACCAACAGCGCCACCCCGGCGATCCCGGTGAGCAATCTGGGCACCCTCGATTTCGGTCAGCAGGGGCCGACCTGGAACGCGCCGATCAAGGCCAGTCTCGACGGCGACAGCAGCGGCAAGCTGAACGTCGCCTGCAATCCCTCGGTCACCGGTTTCACCGTCACCATCGACGGCGGCAGCCACGGCGACGGCACCACCCGCCGCCTGAGCAACGGGCGCCAGACCCTGCCTTATCAACTCTTTCTGGATGCCTCCGGTAGCCAGCGCTACAGCATTGGTCAACAACACAATTTCGCTGTCACCAGCGGTGCGCAGATACCGATTCCGGTGTTTGGCACGGTGGTGGCGAATACCCGCGCGGTTCCGGCAGGTGTCTACACCGACACGCTGACGGTGACGCTCGACTGGTAACCCCGTAGAGGACGGACACCATGCGCAAGTTTGCATCAAGGATAGGTTTGTCGTTGCTCGGCCTGACGCTGGTTTCCAGTGCCCACGCCGCCACCACGGTCACCGGCCAGATCACCGCCAGCCTGACCCTGATCAGCAGCTGTCAGGTCAACGGTGCCGGCGGTTCCACCGGGCTGAACTTTGGTGCGCTGAACTTCGGCACCGCCAACAGCCTGTTCACCACCGCGAGCGGGCAGGTTCTGGGCGGTGGCGGCGGGGCGCTGTCGATTCTCTGCTCCAGCGGCACGACCCCGGTGGTCAAGGTGCGTGCCGGTGCTCACGATGGGCAGTCGCCGGGCGGCGCTCGCGCGCTGTACGACGGTGTCGCCAACTACGTGCCGTACGACTTCTACACCGATGCCGGGCATTCGCAACTGCTGCCGATCGACGGCACGATCAACCTGGCGACCAGCACTGGCGTGGCGCAGACGGTGAATATCTACGGTCAGGCGGTGGGCAAGGCCGGACTGCCGGCGGGGACGTACACCGACACCGTCGCTGTTGAACTGACGTTCTGATGCCATGCGCCGCCAAGGCTGTGCCGCGCTGCTCCTGCTCTGTGCGGGCAGTGTGCCGCTGCCGCTGGGGGCGGCGACCAGCCAGAGCTTTCAGGTCAGCGCGACCATCACGCCGGGGTGTCTGGTAGTCGGCGGGGTGTCGAATTACGGCGGACTGAATTTCGGTTCGAGTTCGGCCCTCGCGACCGGCACGGTGCAAGTGGCATTGACCGGCGGCGTGCAGTTGCAATGCACGCCGGGGGTGGCACTGAACATGACGGTCGATGGCGGCCAGTACAACAGCAGCGGTCGCCACATGCAGATCAACAGCGGCAGTGCGCGGGTGGCGTATGCGCTGTTTCGCGATGCGGCTTACAGCCAGAGCCTGGGCATCGGCCAGAGCGTGGCGGTGGCCTATAGCGATGCGAACAACATCAGCCTGCCGATTTACGGTCAGGTGCAATTGCCGGGCAATCAGCCCGGGGGCACGTACAGCGACGTGTTGCAGGTGCAGCTGTCGTGGTAAAGCGACATTTGAATGGCCGACAAGGAGCAGATTCATGGGGGCAGTTACGTCTGGGCATTCGTTGTTGCAGGGCGCGTTGCTGGCGCTGGTCATGCTCGGGGCCGGCCATGCGCAGGCCGCCAGTTCGGTGCTGATCTGGCCGATCGATCCGGTGCTGGAGGCCGATCAACAGGCCAGTGCGCTATGGCTGGAAAACCGTGGCACGGAAACCGCCAACCTGCAGATCCGCGTGTTCGGCTGGAGCCAGAGCGGCTTTGCAGAGCAGTACCAGAACCAGCGCGACGTGATCGGCAGCCCGCCAGTGGCGAAGATCGAGCCGGGGCAAAAACAACTGGTGCGCCTGACCCGAACCAAGGATGTGCCGCCGGGGCAGGAACTGGCCTACCGGATCATCATCGACGAAATCCCTTCTGCCCAGCCGCCGGCTGCCGAGGGCGGCAAAACCGCAGCCGCGATCCGCTTTCAGATGCGCTATTCGGTGCCCTTGTTTGCCTACGGCGCGGGGCTGTGGAGCAAGGAAGACAGCACCCGCCCGCGTGATCCCAAGGGTATCGGTGTGCCGCAACTGAGCTGGCGCACGGTGGCGGTGGACGGTCGACCGTATATCGAAGTGCGCAATCAGGGCGCGGTGCATGCGCGGCTGACCGACGTGGTGATCAAACAGGGTGGACAGAGCAAGCCATTAGCCGAGGGGTTGCTGGGTTATGTGCTGCCGGGCGCGGTGATGCGCTGGCCGGCACCTAGGGCGTTGGCAAGTGAGTCGGCGTTGCAAGTGCGAGTCAATGGCGGGGCGCAGGTGCAGAGCATTGCGCCGGGACGCTGAAAAGGGAGCCATGCCGAGTGGACTTTTGTGGCGAGGGAGCTTGCTCCCGCTGGGTTGCGATGCAGCCCCAAGCCATGTCAGGCAGTTCGCTTAAACAGTTCTGACGACGGCTGTGCCGCCGAGCGGGAGCAAGCTCCCTCGCCACAATGAATGCATCGTATCGTCAAAATTCCAGAGAAAGATAACTGGCTTTGGCAAGAGTGGCATCAGGAGGATCGAGTCCATTGACGGACGTAAAGCGTGTATGAGCCCGGGATGGGCTCGTCGTATTCAGCGTCCGTTGTGGCTCATGACTGGCGCGTGGTGCCTGATGTTCGTGCAACCATCCGAGGCCGGCGAACTGCCGCCACCGCCCAGCGGCATGGAGGCCGTGAGTGATGCACAGTTGTTTCTGGAGTTGGTGGTCAATCAGATGAACACCGGGCGGGTGGTGGCGGTGCAGCAACGTGACGGGCATCTGTTTTTGCCGGCCAGCGTATTGGCTGAAACCGGGATGAAACTGCCGGGCAATCCTGGTGCTGAAGTTGATCTCGACGGTCTGCCTGGACTGCACAGCGAATACGACAGTGTCGGCCAGCGCCTGCTGCTGGTGGTGCCACCGCAGTGGCTGCCGGATCAGTTCATCGGTAATCGCGAGAACTATCCGCGTACCCCGGCGCTGAGCAGTTTCGGCGCGTTGTTCAACTATGACCTGTACCTCAACGACACCGACGATGCCGGCACTTATCTGGCGGCGTGGAACGAGGTGCGGCTGTTCGATAGCTGGGGCACGTTGTCCAACACCGGGCAGTACCGGCGCACCTTGTCCGGCGATTCGGTCAGCACACTGGACAACGGCTACCTGCGCTACGACACCACCTGGCGTTACTCCGACGACGAGCGAATGCTCACTTACGAGGGCGGGGACGTGATCAGTGGCGCCTTGCCGTGGAGCAACTCGGTGCGTCTGGGCGGTGTGCAGTTCTCGCGAGACTTTGCCGTGCGTCCGGATCTGGTCACCTATCCGTTGCCGCAGTTCGCCGGTGAAACCGCGGTGCCGTCGTCGGTGGATCTGTTCATCAACGGCTACAAGTCGAGCAGCACCGACCTGCAACCGGGTCCGTATACCCTGACCAACATTCCCTTCATCAACGGCGCCGGTGAGGCCGTGGTGGTGACCACCGATGCGCTGGGGAGGCAGGTGTCGACCACGGTGCCGTTCTATGTCACCAGCAGTCTGCTGCAAAAAGGCCTGAGTGATTTCTCGATGGCGGCCGGGACGTTGCGCCGCGATTACGGTTTGAAGGACTTCAGCTATGGCCCTGGCGTGACCTCCGGCAGCCTGCGCTACGGTGTCAGCGACAGCTTCACCCTGGAAAGCCGCGCCGAAGCGGCTGACTCGCTGACCCTCGGCGGGATCGGCGGCAATTGGCGTCTGGGCAATTTCGGCGTACTCAACAGCGCCATCAGTCAGAGCCGATTCGACGGCGACGGCGGCGAGCAGTTGAGTCTCGGTTATCAGTACAGCAGCCAGCGCTACAGTTTTTCCTGGCAGCGCCTGCAACGCCGCGATCAGTACGCCGACCTCAGCGTGATCGACAGCCCTTATATCAGCCTCAGCCGGCGCAGCGAGCAGGCGACCCTGAGCGTCAACCTAGAGCGCTGGGGCAGCCTCGGTGCCGGTTATTTCGATGTGCGCGCGGCGGACGATTCGCGCACGCGTCTGCTCAACCTGAGCTGGAGCAAACCGCTGTGGCGCAACAGCAGCTTCTATCTGTCGGCCAACCGCGAGATCGGCAACAGCCACTGGGCGGTGCAAGCGCAACTGGTGATCCCGTTCGATCTGCGCGGTAGCCTGGCGATCAGTAGCGAGCGCAGCAAGACCGGGCAGAGTCAGCAGCGGGTCAATTACAGCCGCTCGGTACCGACCGAGGGCGGGGTGGGTTTCAATCTGGGTTACGCCAAGGGTGATGGTCCCGATTATCGTCAGGCCGACGTGACCTGGCGTCTGCAATCTGTGCAGTTGCAGGCCGGGGTCTACGGCACGTCCGAGGCCGAGACCCGTTGGGCCGATGCCAGTGGCTCGCTGGTATGGATGGACCGCCAGGTGTTCGCCGCCAATCGCATCGACGACGCGTTTGTGGTGGTCAGCACCGAAGGTTTCGCCGACATTCCGGTGCGCTACGAAAACCAGCAGGTCGGTCAAACCGATAAAAACGGCCACTTGCTGGTGCCGTGGAGCAGCGCGTACTACCGCGGCAAATACGAAATCGATCCGCTGAATCTGCCGGCCAACGTGCGCAGCCCCAACGTCGAACAGCGCATCGCCGTACGCCGTGGCAGCGGTTATTTGCTGGAGTTTCCACTGACCCGGGTGATCGCTGCGAGTATTGTGCTGGTGGATGCGCAGCAGCGTGAATTGCCATTGGGCGCGGGCGTGCTGCACGAGCAGAGTGGCGCGCGCACGGTGGTCGGTTGGGACGGCTTGGTCTATCTGGAAAACCTCCAGGCGCAGAACTCGTTGCAGGTGACGCTGGCCGACGGCAAGACCTGCAAGGCGCAATTCGCCGTGGACATGCAGCAAAGCCAGGTGCCGCTGATCGGCCCGTTGGTGTGCCAATGAACGCGGCGCGGATTTGCCTGTGTCTGGCGTTGCTGCTGCCGGGGATGGCGCAGGCCTTGTGTTCGGTGGTCAGCACCACGCCGGCGGCGTTCGGTTCGATCAGTTCGATTGCCGTGCGCACCACGACGCAGCCCAGTTCCACGCTCAATGCCGGGTTGAGTTGTACCGGTTCGCTGTTGTCATTGCTGACCAGCAACGACCATTTCTACGCCACCATCACCTCGACCCAGAGTGGTTTGCTCGGGCCGACCGGCGACGTCATCGGCTACACGATCTACGCCAACAACAGCACCAGCTACCCGGTCACCCGTGGCAGCGCCTTCGACTTCGCCCGTAACGGCATTATCGATGCCTTGGGATTGCTCAACGGCACCACCCCGAAAACCGTGCCGCTGTATCTGGGCACGACCATTGGCAGTAACGTCGCCGCCGGGGTTTATACGGAAACCCTGAGCATTTTCTGGAACTGGAATTACTGCTCCGGGATCGGTATCGGCAGTGTTTGTCTGGGGCGCGACATCAATAGCGGTACCGCGACGTTGACGGTGAACCTGACTGTGTCCAACGACTGCACGATTACTGCGCCGAACATTGCCTTTGGCAGTGCACCGGTGATCAGCGCCTTTACCCCGGTGACCGGGCAGACCATCAATCTGGCCTGTACCAAGGGCAGTGCCTACACGGTCGGTTTGAGCGACGGACAGAACCCGGTCAGTGTCGGCGGTCGGCGGCGGATGATTTCCGGAAGTAATTATCTGGCCTACGACATCTTCAAAAGCGCCGGGACTACTCGTTGGGGCAGTGTCGGCAGTGCGCGCCGGTCGAGCACCGATGCCGAGGTGAATCCGGGGAATGGGCTGGGCACCGGAAGTCAGATCTTCAACTACAACGCGAAGATCTACACCGATCAGACCACACCGCCGGCGGGGACGTACCTGGACAATGTGGTGCTCGATGTAGGGTTCTGACTCATACGATGACCCCTGTGGGAGCGGGCTTGCTCGCGAATGCGGTGTGTCATTCAGCAATGATGGTGACTGATCTACCGCTTTCGCGAGCAAGCCCGCTCCCACAAGGGGGAATTGCGCAGTTTCACAATGGCAGTGACTGCCTCAATTGCTGCACCGCCGGCGAATCCGTCGGGCTGACCATCGCATAGTTGTACCCGCCACCGGACCAGTAATCGGCCTGCAGATCGCCGTCGCTGCGGCTACCGCGAGGCAGGAAGGTGTTCTTCGGCCCCGGTGGCCGCACATAGAAACTGACCTTGTGGCCGCTGCGATCCTCATACACCACCATCGCCGCCGGGCCTTCATCGGTGCTGAGCAGGCGGCCACTGACCGGTTCGAAACCGGCGGATTTCAGATCCGGCAAGCGACTGGCCTGGGTGAAATAGCGGTCGAGCCAATGCTGCATGTCGCCGTCACTGGCAACCTTGTAGTCCGCCGGCAGAATTCCTTGCTGGGCAATCAATCGATAGGCTTGCAAGGCATCGGTCATGGGTAGCGTGGAAGAGCGCACGAGGGTCATTTCCCGCGCCTGCCAGCCACTGAAACCGCCGATGCCGACCGCGATCAGCAACACCGCCGCGCCGGCCAGGTGACGACGCGACTGACGCTTGAGGCGCTGGCGAATCAGCGTCGGATCGAGTTCCGGATTGGCCGGTTGCTGCAAGGCACCCCCCAGGGCTGCGCGCAACAACTGGGCGTCGTGCTGCCAGGCGCGCACCTGCGCGGCGGCTTCCGGGTGAGTGGTCAGCCAGGTGTCGACCAGACGCCGGTCGGCCTCGTTGAGTTGGTGATCGACGTACGCGTGCAGGTCGCGCTCGCTGGGGGGCATGCTGATCATTTGAGTATCCGCAAAGAAGGGCTGCTGATTTCGCCGTCGCTGAGTTGGCGCAAGGCCTGGCGGGCGCGGGACAGGCGCGACATCACCGTGCCTGTGGGGACGTCGAGGATGTCCGCGACTTCCTTGTAGCTCAGGCCTTCGACCGAGACCATCAGCAACAGTGCGCGTTGCTCGGTGGGCAGGCGATCGAAGGCTTGCAGAGTCGATTGGGCGATCACGGTGCGCTCGACCGAGGGTTCGGCGTCGTCGCGCCCGGTGAAGAATTCGAGCATCCGCGCATAACGACGGGAGCGTCGGTGGGCGTCGAGAAACTGCCGATAGAGGATCGCGAACAGCCACGCGCGCACATCACCCTCGGCGCGTTTCGCGCTCCAGCCGGACAGGGCCCGCTCGAGGCTGGCCTGCACCAGATCGTCGGCGCTGCTGCTGTTGCGGGTCAATGACACGGCAAAGCGGCGCAATCTGGGAATGATTTCTCTCAACTGTTCGTCGAATTCGCTCATGAATTTCTGCTAGTCACTACGCTGTGGACTAGGGAGACGTCTGCCGTTCGAGGTTATTCCACGTTCGGAAAAATAAATACCGGGCCATGGAATAAATCCCGCTGGGGCGCGTCTTGCTGATTCTTCCTACTTGTGGCCGATGGCCCTGGAGTTATTCATGGTTGATCGCACTTCACCGCCGGGCAGGCCGTCGCGCCCGCCCTTGAGTGCCGCGAGCACTGTGTTGCGCCTGACGGCGATTGCCGTGGTGGTTGCCGCAGTGGCCGGGGCGTTTGCCTACGTGCACGGTAACCTTGACCCACAACGTCTGACGCCCAAGGCGCTGGTCGATGTGCTGGAGAAAAACAACGGCGTGCATCCCGGGTTCCGCCGCAACCACGCCAAGGGCGTGTGCGTGATCGGGCATTTCGAGAGCAGTGGCGAGGCGCGAGCGTTCTCTTCCGCGCAGGTGTTCAACGAGGCGCAGACCCCGGTGGTCGGACGCTTCGCATTGCCGGCGGGGAATCCCTATGCCCCGGACAGCAGCGTGCCGATCCGCAGTCTGGCGCTGCGTTTCACCCAGGCCAACGGGCAGCAATGGCGCACCGGGATGAACAGCATGCCGGTGTTCCCGGTCGGCACTCCCGAGGCGTTCTATCAGTTGCAGCAGGCACAATCGCCGGATCCGGCCACAGGTAAACCGGATCCGTCGAAAGTGCCGGCGTTCTTCGCCGCGCACCCGGAAGCCGTGCCGTTTCTGACGTGGGTGAAGACCGCCAAACCGTCGGCCAGCTATGCCACTGAAACCTACAACAGCGTCAATGCGTTCTATCTGGTCAACGCCAGTGGGCAGAAGCAGGCGGTGCGCTGGAGTGTCACGCCACTGGCGCGCGATGCCGCCGGAGCCTTGGCGCCGGAGGGGGCGGATTTTCTCGAGAAGGATCTGGTGCAGCGTCTGGCCGAAGGGCCGTTGCGCTGGCAGCTGAATATCACCCTGGCCAACCCCGGTGATCCGGTGAACGATGCCAGTAAAACCTGGCCCGAGGGCCGCAAGGTGATCAACGCCGGCACGCTGGTGCTGGAGAAGACCCAGCCGCAGCTCAGCGGCGAATGCCGCGACATCAACTACGATCCGCTGGTGTTGCCGGCCGGTATCGAAGGTTCCGACGACCCGCTGCTCGCCGCGCGTTCCGCCGGTTACGCCGATTCTTATCTGCGGCGAACCAGTGAAGTCAGCCAATTGCCCGCCGCCAGACAGGAGGCTCGCCCATGAGCACGCAACCGACTCATTTCGCGCTGTTGGCGCGGCTGCTGCACTGGCTGATGGCGCTGATGATCATCGCCATGTTGTTCATTGGCGCCGGCATGGTCACTTCGGTTTCACAGCGGCATGAATGGCTGATTCATCTGCACAAACCGCTGGGGATTGCGATTCTGCTGCTGGTGGTCGTGCGTCTGTTGGTGCGGTTTTCCACTCGACAGCCGCCGCTGCCGGCGGATCTGCCGGGCTGGCAGGTGATGGCGGCCAAGGCTTCGCATGTGTTGTTGTACGCGTTGATGCTGGTGCTGCCGCTGCTCGGTTGGGCGATGATCAGTGCCTCGGGGGAGCCGGTGATGCTCAGCAATACCTTGCAGTTGCCGTCGATCCTGCCGGCCGATGCGCAAGTGTTTGCCCTGCTGCGCAAGGCGCATGGCTATCTGGCGTACCTGTTGTTCCTGACTGTGCTGTTGCACCTGGCAGCGGCGCTGTTCCATGGTTGGGTGCGCCGCGACGAGGTGCTCGACAGCATGTTGCGCGGTCGCGATCGCGATTAACCCGCTTGTGTGGCGCACCGCTGCGGTGCGCCACTTTTCACGGTCAGCCACCAATAACCCAGCGCCACTGCATTGATAGCGGCGCCAAGCAGACACACGCCGGTCCAGCCGGCCCAGGCGTACATCGCCGTCGAGGTAATCGAACCCAATGCACTGCCGATCGAATAGAACAGCATGTAGCCGGCGGTGAGGCGGCTTTGCGCTTCAGGGCGCACGCTGTAGATCATGCTCTGGCTGGTGACGTGCACGGCCTGCAAGCCCAGATCGAGGGTGATCACGCCGAGCAACAGCGCCCACAGCGAGGACTGGGTGAGGGCGATCGGCAGCCACGAGGCGAGCATCAGCAGCAGCGACAGGCCACTGACCCATTGGCCCAGGCCGCGATCTGCCAGATGCCCGGCGCGCGCGGCGGCGAGTGCACCGGCGGCGCCGGCCAGCCCGAACAGGCCGATTTCACTGTGCGACAGCGACAGTGGCGGGGCAGCCAGCGGCAGCACCATCGGCGTCCACAGCACCATGGCGCTGGCGAAGGTCAGCAACGCGAGGATTGCCCGTTGGCGCAGCACCGCCTCTTGCCGGAACAGACTGAACACCGAAGCGATCAGCGCGCCGTAACCGCTCGCCGGCTGTGCGGCTTCATCCTTGGGCAATGCGCGCAACAGCAGCAGCGCCATCAGCAGCGTCAGCCCCGCCGACAGCAGATAGATCGCCCGCCAACCGGCCAGATCAGCCATGACCCCGGCAATGGTGCGGGCGAGCAGAATGCCGACGACGATGCCGCTGGTGACGACGCCGACCACCCGGCCGCGTTGCGCCGGGATCGCTAGGGTCGCGGCGTAGGCCACCAGCACTTGCGTCACCACCGCGAGCAAACCGGTCAGGGTCATGCCGAGCAGCAACCATACGCTGCTGGGTGCCAGCGCGATCATCAACAGCGCGGCGGCCGAGAGCAGGGTCTGGGTGACGATCAGTCGCCGTCGGTTGAGCAGGTCGCCGAGTGGCACCAGCAATACCAGGCCAATGCCGTAGCCGATCTGCGTCAGGGTAATGACGATGCCGATGGTTGCCGGTGACATGGCGAAGGCATCGGCCATGGCGTCCAGCAGCGGCTGCGCGTAATACACGTTGCCCACCGCCAGTCCGCAGGCGACGGCAAACAGCAGCACCACGCTGCTTTTGAGAGGTTGAGGTTGCATGCCCTGATTCCTTTTTGGGTTTCAAATTAAAACCATAATCAAGGTAGGCACTCTGGTTTTAATTTGCAACCTTGTTGGTCATGGCGTTTGATTGCGCAAAAAAAAGATCGCAGACACAGCTGCGATCTTTGGGTAGAGCGGGGGAGGGATCAGCGCAGAGTGTCGACCATGTCTGCGATGGTGGTCAGCACGTCCTTGCCCAACTGTTTCGAGCGCTTGCCCGACCAGCCCGTTTCTTTGTTCGGATGGTCGTCATGATCCTTGAACGGCATTTCCAGGGTCAGCGACAGGCAGTCATATTTCTGCCCTACAGCGTTGCAGGCCAGGGTCATGTTGGCCTGACCCGGTTCGTCGCGGGTGTAGCCATATTTGGTCTGGAAGTCTTTCGTGGTGTGCTTGAGGTGCGTGCGGAAATGCTCTTCGAGCTTCTCGATGCGCGGCGTGTAACCCGGGTTGCCTTCGCAACCGGCGGTGAACACGTGGGGAATTTCTTCATCACCGTGTACGTCGAGGAATAGATCGACGCCGTACTTTTCCATCTGCTGTTGTACGAAAAGTACCTCTGGGCTGATGTCCTGACTGGCGCTCTGCCAGGCGCGGTTCAGGTCCTGGCCCATGGCGTTGGTACGTAAATGCCCGTGGAAGGCGCCGTCCGGGTTCATGTTCGGCACCAGATACAGATCGGCGCTGGCGAGCAGCTTGTTCAGCACCGGGTCGTCGTGGCGCTCCAGGCGTTCGATCACGCCTTCCATGAACCATTCGGCCATGTGTTCGCCTGGGTGCTGTTGCGCGATGATCCAGATTTTGCGCTGGCCTTCGGCGCCGCTGCCCTTGCGCAGCAGCTGAATGTCACGACCCTCGACGCTTTTGCCGGTGGCCAGCAGTTCGGTGCCGGCCTTGGTCAGCGCTTGCTCGATCAGCCAGTCGTGACGACCTCGGCTGTAGGGTTCGAAGTAGGCGAACCAGGCGTGGGTCTGCTCGGCTTCGAGGCAGAAGCGCAGGCTGTCGCCTTCGAAACTGGTAGGAATACGAAACCAATTCACATGGTCGTAGGACGCAACAGCCTGATAGCCAGTCCAGGCCTTGTTGTAAGAGGATTGACTGGCGTTGACCAGGCGAAACCAGTGTTCCTGATGAACATGCAGGCCGCTGGCCTTGAAGTGGAACCACTGAAAGTGAGCGCTCCGGGTATCCGGGCGAATGGCCAGAACCGGGTTGAGCGGATTGGAGATGTCGATGACTTGAATGTTGCCGCTGTCGAAGTTGGCGCTGATGTCGAACGAAGATTTGGCCACGGTCATAATCGGTTCCTGAATATGATTTTTATGGCGGCTACTTTACACGCAAGACAGGGCTGAAACCGAGGGAAATTGCGGGTTGCGTGGGGGGCGTCTTCCATGACGCGCAAGCAGCTTAGAGAGTGTGCGATTGATTCTCAAGTGCTAATTGTCATTAGTTTGCCCCAATCGGGCCGGGCTTTGCTTGCCAAGCGATATTCTTTTGATATTATCCGCGCCATCGAATTTGCAGCACCCAAAGACTTCATTAGCCTGAAGCCATAAGCCCGAAAAACGGGCAAAAAAAGACCCGGCAAAAAGCCGGGTCAAAAACCGTGATTAGCCTGATGAGGAGATAGTCCAGAAGACCGACCTGAGGTCTCTGGTCCATCGACTGATCTCGCGACCAGCTGCTTGCAATAATAATCATTATCATTTGCAAGTCAAATGTTTTTATCTGCGCGATTGGAAAATTCTTTCCTGTCCGTCCGCTTTCCGTGTCTGTCAGAGCTGCTCGCCATCAATTGAATGGTCGACCATCGCTCGCGCCATATCCACCATATGCACCACCGAAAATGCCAGGTCACGACTCGCGCCCTGCAGGTTTTCTGCTGCCTTGAAGGCGGTGGCGGCTGCGCAGCGCAACAGATCCGACGCGTGCACGAGGGCTTCTTCGCCGCTGAGATGGCGTTTCACATCGAAAAAACGTTCCTCCACCTCGGGTTCTGACACAGCTGGTTTCAAGTAATAGTCCAGTGCTCGCTGCGCTGCCGCGTTGCCTTGAGGGGAGGTGAACGTGGTGTCCATTTGCAGATCGGGCAAGTCTTTGCTGCTGATATTCATGGTGAAGGGTCACTCCTTGTTCGATTGAAAGTCCGTGCTTCCAGCATAGTACGATGCGTAGTTGTGACCAGAATTTAAATACTACAATATGTGTTTTGCCGGCCGAAGGCGGGGCAAGTAAGGTGCCGCACATGGATAAATGGATTGAGTTGGTCAAGGCCAAAATGAGTGAACTCAAAATCACTCAAACAGAGCTCGGAGAGCGCGTCGGCATGTCCCAGGGCGGGATCGGCCATTGGCTGAACAAACGTCGCGAACCGGGCATTACGGAAATGAACCGCGTATTGCAGGCGCTGGGCATGGACTTCCTGGAAGTGGTGCTGGTGATTCGCGAGCCGCAGGAGACCAACGATGACGAGATGCCCCTGGCGCAGAAGTACAACCCGTATTTCCGCTATCCGGTCAGCGATTGGCACACGCCGTGCGAATCGCGTGAGAGTGCAACCGCCGCTTACGCCCCGTCACATGACAAGCAGCGCTTCGAACTGACGGATTATCACGCCCGTGGCGCAGCGTTCTGGCTGACCGTGACGGGAAATTCGATGACCGCACCTTCAGGTCAGAGCATCGCCGAAGGCATGCTGATCCTGGTGGACCCGGAGGTGGAAGCGCTGCCCGGCAAACTGGTGATCGCCCAGTGGCAGGGCTGCGATGAAGCGATCTTTCGCAAGCTCGACGAAGAGGGCGGCCAGCGTTATCTGGTACCGCTCAATCCGACCTGGCCCAAAGCCCTGTTCACTGATGAGTGTCGAATCATCGGCGTGGTGGTTCAGGCCACGGCGCGTTTCTAGTCAGATCGATCCTCGCTCGGCGTAGGATCGATCTCCCATTTACTCGGCTTCCAGTTCCACCAAAGCGCTGCCTTCGCCGACCATTTCGCCTTCCTGGCAATACAGCGCTTTGATCACTCCCGCATGGGGCGCGCGGATGCTGTGCTCCATCTTCATCGCCTCCAGCACCACCAGTTGCGCACCGGCTTCGACCGATTGCCCGGCCTCCACCAACACCCGCACGATGCTACCGTTCATGGGTGCAGTCAGACCGCCCTGATGGCTGTGGCTGGCGTCAACGGCGCTGATTGGGTCGAACATCTGAATACGCCGCAACTCGCCTTCCCATTGCAGGTACAGCGAATCGCCCTGACGAATGGCGCGCAAGGTGCGACGTACGCCATCGTGCTTGACGACCAATGCTTCATCCGACAGTTTGGCGTTGTCGGTGCTGCCCAAGGTCAACGCCCGATCCTGACCTTCGCAGCTCAAGTGCAAGGTGACTTCCGCCGGCAACCCTGCGCGCAACCCGCTGTTCAACGCCCACGGCGAACCCAGGTCATCCGCCCGAACAACGCCCGGCAAACTCTGCGCGAACGCCTGCGCTGCGGCCTGCCAGAACTCATCGCTCAGCTCACCCAGAGCGGGCAGCAGCGTTTCCTGATAACGCGGAATAAACCCGGTATCCAGCTCCGCGGCGGCAAACGCCGGATGCGCAATGATCCGCCGCAAAAAGTTGATGTTGGTCTTCAAGCCGCCAATCGCGAACTCATCGAGCATGCTCAACAGCCGCAGGCGCGCCTGCTCGCGATCTTCGCCCCAGGCGATCAGCTTGCCGAGCATCGGGTCGTAGAACGGCGAAATTTCATCGCCTTCTGCAACCCCGCTATCGACCCGACGCCCCGGCCCGGTGGCCGATTCACGGTAAAGCTCCAGGCGTCCGGTGGCGGGCAGGAAATCATTCGACGGGTCTTCGGCATACAGCCGTACTTCAATCGCATGGCCATTGAGCGGCACCTGATCCTGGGTGATCGGCAACGCTTCACCGCGCGCCACACGGATCTGCCACGCCACCAGATCGAGGCCGGTAATCGCCTCGGTCACCGGGTGTTCGACCTGCAGGCGCGTGTTCATCTCCATGAAGAAGAATTCGCCGCGCGCATCCAGCAGAAACTCCACGGTGCCGGCACCGACGTAGCCGATCGCCTGCGCCGAACGCACGGCCGCTTCGCCCATGGCGCGGCGCAGTTCCGGGGTCAGGCCTGGGGCCGGGGCTTCTTCGACGACTTTCTGGTGCCGGCGCTGAATCGAGCAATCACGTTCGTTGAGGTACAGGCAATTGCCGTGCTGGTCGGCGAATACCTGGATTTCCACATGGCGCGGTTTGAGCAGGTATTTCTCCACCAGCATCCGCGAATCGCCGAACGACGACTGCGCCTCACGCTGCGCCGAGGCCAGCGCTTCGGCCAGTTGGCTGACGTCCTCAACCACTTTCATACCTTTGCCGCCGCCACCGGCCGTGGCCTTGAGCAGCACCGGATAGCCGATGCGTGCGCAGGCATCGCGGAAGGTTTCGAGATCCTGCGCCTCGCCGTGATAGCCCGGCACCAGTGGCACGCCAGCGGTTTCCATCAACGCCTTGGCTGCGGATTTGCTGCCCATCGCGTCGATGGCCGAGGCGGGCGGGCCGAGGAAAATCAGTCCGGCCTGTTCAATGGCACGGGCGAAGCCAGCATTCTCCGACAGAAAGCCGTAACCCGGGTGAATCGCCTGCGCGCCGCTGGCCTTGGCCGCTGCGATCAGCTTGTCGATTTGCAGATAACTGTCGGCGGCTTTGCTGCCACCCAGATCAACGCGGATATCCGCTTCGCGGCTGTGCCGCGCTTCGCGGTCGGTGGCGCTGTGCACGGCGACGGTGGTCAGGCCCAGCGCCTTGGCGGTACGCATGACCCGGCAAGCGATTTCGCCACGGTTGGCCACCAGCAGGGTGGTGAGAACAGGTGCGCTCATCAACGCGGCTCCTTGGTGGTGGTTGCGGCTTGCCAGCTCGGCGCACGTTTTTGCAGAAAGGCGCGCAGGCCTTCCTGGCCTTCGGGGCTGACGCGGATGCGCGCGATGGCGTTTTCGGTGTAACGGCGCAGGGCCGGGGTCAGCGCGCCGTTGCCGACTTCGCGCAGCAGATCCTTGCTGGCGCGCATCGCGGCGGGACTGTTGAGCAGCAGGTTGTCGATCCATTGCTCGACGGCTTGATCAAGCTCGGCGGCCGGGTAGCTCTCGGACAACAAACCGATTTCCCGCGCACGCTGCCCACCGAAGCGCTCGGCAGTCAGCGCATAACGACGCGCGGCACGTTCGCCGATGGCCTGCACCACGAACGGACTGATCACCGCCGGCGCCAGGCCGATGCGCACTTCCGACAGACAGAACTGCGCATCATCGGCACCGATTGCCATGTCGCAGCAACTGATCAGCCCCAGCGCGCCGCCGAACGCCGCGCCTTGTACCACGGCGACGGTCGGGATTTTTAGCTTGGCGAGGTTGTACATCAGCTCCGCCAATTCGCGGGCATCGTCGAGGTTGGTGTGGTAATCGAGTTCGGCCGACTGCTGCATCCACGCCAGATCGGCGCCGGCGCTGAAATGCTTGCCACGCCCGCGCACCAACAGGAAACGCAGGCTGGCGTCGCTGGCAACCTTGTCCAATGCCAGAATCAGTTCGCGGATCATTTCGGCGTTGAACGCGTTGTTCTTTTCCGCACGATTGAGCCACAGGGTGGCGAAACCCCTTGGGTCGCTCTGCAGTTCGAGGGTGTTGAAGTCGCTCATATTCTTCCGTCTCCACGGTTTCTGTGGGAGCGGGCTTGCTCGCGAAGACGGTCTGTCAGTTGCGGATACGTCGACTGATACACCGCTTTCGCGAGCAAGCCCGCTCCCACAAAAAAGCATCACATCCGGAACACGCCGAAGCGGCTCGGTTCGATAGGCGCGTTCAACGACGCGGACAAGGCCAGGGCCAGCACATCGCGGGTCTGCGCCGGGTCGATGACGCCGTCGTCCCATAGGCGTGCGCTGGAGTAGTAGGGATGACCCTGCTCTTCGTACTGGTCGAGGATCGGTTGTTTGATCTCGGCTTCCTGCTCGGCGCTGAAGGCTTGGCCGCTGCGTTCGGCCTGCTCGCGCTTGACCTGCACCAGCACGCCCGCCGCCTGCTCGGCACCCATCACGCCGATGCGCGCATTCGGCCACATCCACAGGAAGCGCGGATCGTAAGCGCGGCCGCACATGCCGTAGTTACCGGCGCCGAAGCTGCCGCCGATGATCACGGTGAATTTCGGCACTTTGGCGCAGGCCACAGCGGTCACCAGTTTGGCGCCGTGTTTGGCGATGCCGCCGGCCTCATATTTCTGGCCGACCATGAAGCCGGTGATGTTCTGCAGGAACAGCAGCGGAATGCCGCGCTGGCAGGCCAGTTCGATGAAGTGCGCGCCTTTTTGCGCGGCTTCGGCGAAGAGGATGCCGTTGTTGGCGAGAATCGCGATCGGGTAGCCATGCAGGTGCGCAAAACCGCAGACCAGCGTGGTGCCGAACAGCGCCTTGAATTCATCGAACACCGAACCGTCGACCAGCCGCGCAATCACTTCGCGCACGTCGAATGGCTGTTTGGCGTCGGCCGAAACCACGCCATATAACTCGTCGCTGGCGTACAGCGGCGCAATCGGCGTGCGCTGCTGCACTTCGCCGAGCTTGCGCCAGTTGAGGTTGGCGACGCTGCGGCGGGCGAGGGCGAGGGCGTGCTCGTCGCTCTCGGCGTAATGGTCGGCCACGCCGGAAATCTTGCAGTGCACATCCGCACCGCCCAAGTCCTCGGCGCTGACCACTTCACCGGTCGCGGCTTTCACCAGCGGTGGGCCGGCGAGGAAAATCGTTGCCTGATTGCGCACCATGATTGCTTCGTCAGCCATCGCCGGCACATAGGCGCCGCCCGCGGTGCACGAACCCATGACCACGGCGATCTGCGGAATGCCCATGGCGCTCATGTTGGCCTGGTTGAAGAAGATCCGACCAAAGTGTTCGCGATCCGGGAACACTTCGTCCTGACGCGGCAGGTTGGCGCCGCCCGAGTCCACCAGATAGATGCACGGCAGGCGGTTCTGCTGGGCGATGGTCTGCGCGCGCAGGTGTTTTTTCACGGTCAGCGGGTAGTACGAGCCACCTTTCACTGTCGCGTCGTTGGCGACGATCATGCACTCGACGCCTTCGACACGGCCGATCCCGGCAATCACCCCGGCGGCTGGCACGTCTTCGCCGTACACCGCGTGCGCGGCGAGCTGGCTGATCTCGAGAAACGGCGAGCCCGGATCGAGCAGACGATTGATCCGCTCACGCGGCAGCAATTTACCGCGCGAGGTGTGCCGTTCCTGGGCTTTCGCGCCGCCACCCTGCGCCACTTGGGCGAGCAGGGTGTGCAGCGCGTCGACCTGTTCAAGCATCGCCGCGCTGTTGGCGGCGAACTCCGCTGAACGGGGGTTGAGCTGGGTATGCAGGATAGCCATGTGCAGCTCCGTTTTAGCGGGTTTCGTTGAACAGTTCGCGGCCGATCAGCATGCGCCGGATCTCACTGGTGCCGGCGCCGATTTCGTAAAGCTTGGCATCACGCAGCAGACGCCCGGCCGGGAATTCGTTGATGTAGCCGTTACCGCCGAGAATCTGGATCGCGTCGAGGGCCATTTGCGTGGCGCGCTCGGCGGTGTAGAGGATCACTCCGGCGGCGTCCTTGCGCGTGGTTTCGCCACGCTCGCAGGCCTGGGCCACCGCATACAGGTAGGCGCGGCTGGCGTTGAGCTGGGTGTACATGTCGGCGACTTTGCCCTGGATCAGCTGGAATTCGCCAATGCTCTGGCCGAACTGCTTGCGATCGTGGATGTACGGCACGATCAGGTCCATGCACGACTGCATGATCCCGGTCGGGCCGCCGGACAGCACCACGCGTTCATAATCGAGGCCACTCATCAGCACTTTCACGCCGCCATTGAGCACGCCGAGGATATTTTCTTCTGGCACTTCGACGTCATCGAAGAACAGCTCGCAGGTGTTGGAACCGCGCATGCCGAGCTTGTCGAACTTGTTGCTGCGGCTGAAGCCTTTCCAGTCGCGCTCGACGATGAACGCGGTGATGCCGTGCGGGCCTTTTTCCAGGTCGGTCTTGGCGTAGATCACGTAGGTGTTGGCGTCAGGGCCGTTGGTGATCCAGGTCTTGCTGCCATTGAGCACGAAGCGGTCGCCGCGTTTGTCGGCGCGCAGTTTCATCGAAACCACGTCGGAGCCGGCGTTCGGCTCGCTCATGGCGAGTGCGCCGACGTGTTCGCCGCTGATCAGCTTCGGCAGGTATTTGGATTTCTGTTGGTGGTTACCGTTGCGGTTGATCTGGTTGACGCAGAGATTGGAGTGCGCGCCGTAGGACAGCGCCACGGAAGCCGAGCCGCGGCTGATTTCTTCCATCGCCACCACGTGCGCCAGGTAACCCAGACCCGCACCGCCGTACTCTTCCGGCACGGTGATGCCGAGCAGGCCCATGTCACCGAATTTGCGCCACATGTCGGCCGGGAACAGGTTGTCGCGGTCGATCTGCGCGGCGCGTGGGGCGATCTGATCGGCGACGAAGGACTGAACCTGATCGCGCAGCATGTCGATGGTTTCACCGAGGGCGAAGTTCAGGGATGGGTAGCTCATGGGTCACCTTTTGGCTTTTTTGTAGGGTGGGGAGGGCGGTCAATGGCTCTCACCTTTACGTTAACGTAAGCCTGCGATGGTTGGCTGTCAATCATCCTTTACGTTAACGTCAACTTGAGCGAGAGTAGGGGCAGTTCAGGATTGAAAACGGAGTGCTTTTGGTGGGAGCGGGCTTGTGTGGTGAGGGGATTTATCCCCGATGGTTGGCGAAGCCGACCCAAAACCTGTGAATGCGGTTCAACAGGAAAAACTGAGGGTGCGCTTCGCACACCATCGGGGATGAATCCCCTCGCCACAGTTGACTCCCGCCAAGAGCAAAATCCCGGTAAACCCACTAATAAAGACAATAGGGGTCATCATGGATCAACCCAGTGCAAACCCGCAGCGCAGCTACACCCGTGGCTCACAGGACAAAGCCTTGCTGGCGATGACCATCGGGCAGAAGTTCGATCAGACTGTCGCGCAACACCCGTACGGCGAGGCGCTGGTCGTAAGGCATCAGCAGTTGCGTTATACCTGGCAGCAACTGGCCGATAGCGTCGACCTGCACGCCAGAGCCTTGCTGGCGCTGGGTTTGCAGGCGGGAGATCGGCTCGGCATCTGGGCGCCGAACTGCGCGCAGTGGTGCATCACGCAAATCGCCACGGCGAAGATCGGCGTGATCCTGGTCAACATCAACCCGGCCTACCGCAGCTCCGAACTGGAATACGTGCTCAAGCAGTCCGGTTGCCAGTGGCTGGTGTGCGCCGGCGCTTTCAAGTCCTCCAACTACCACGCCATGCTGCAAGGGCTGGTACCGGAACTCGCCGAGCAATCCATCGGCCATTTGTGCAGCGAACGTCTGGCGGATTTGCGCGGGGTGATCAGCCTCGACGCACAGCCACCGTCGGGCTTCCTGCCGTGGTTGCAACTGGCCGATCTGGCGAGCAGTGTTTCGCCCGAACAACTGCGTGAACGCAGCGACAGTCTGCACTTCGATCAACCGGTGAACATCCAGTACACCTCCGGCACCACCGGTTTCCCCAAGGGCGCGACCCTCAGTCACTACAACATCCTCAACAACGGTTACATGGTCGGCGAAAGCATCGGCCTGACCCCGAGCGACCGCCTGGTGATCCCCGTGCCGCTGTATCACTGCTTCGGCATGGTCATGGGCAACCTCGGCTGCATCACCCACGCCAGCACCATGATTTATCCCAACGACGCGTTCGACCCGCTGCTGACCCTGCAAACTGTCGCCGAAGAACAAGCCACCGGCCTGTACGGTGTGCCGACCATGTTCATCGCCATGCTCGATCAGCCGCAGCGGGCCGAGTTCGACCTGTCGACCCTGCGCACCGGGATCATGGCCGGCGCCACTTGCCCGATCGAGGTAATGCGCCGGGTCATCAGCGAGATGCACATGAGCGAAGTGCAGATTGCCTACGGCATGACCGAGACCAGTCCGGTGTCGCTGCAGACCGGACCCAACGATGAACTTGAACTGCGCGTCACCACCGTCGGCCGCACCCAGCCGCAACTGGAAAACAAAATCATCGACGAGGCGGGCAACCTGGTGCCGCGCGGCACTATCGGTGAGCTGTGCACCCGCGGTTACAGTGTGATGCTCGGTTACTGGAGCAACCCGCAAGCCACGGCGGAAGCCATCGATGAGGCGGGCTGGATGCACACCGGCGATCTGGCGAGCATGAACGATGAGGGTTACGTGAACATCGCCGGGCGTAACAAGGACATGATCATTCGCGGTGGCGAGAACGTTTATCCGCGTGAGCTGGAAGAGTTTTTCTTCACCCACCCGGCGGTGGCGGACGTACAAGTGATCGGCATTCCGTGCTCGCGTTACGGCGAGGAGATTGTCGCCTGGATCAAATTCCATCCCGGCCACAGTGCCTCCGAACAAGAGCTGCAAGCGTGGTGCAAGGAGCGCATCGCCCACTTCAAGACGCCGCGTTACTTCAAGTTTGTGGAGGAGTTTCCGATGACGGTGACGGGCAAGATCCAGAAGTTTCGGATGCGTGAGATCAGTATCGAGGAGCTCCGCGAAAAGCAGGCCTGACAACAATCAAATGTAGGAGTGAGCCTGCTCGCGATAGCGGTGTCTCAGTCAATATTTGCATCGACTGACACACCGCTGTTTTTGGCGACCCCCATCCGG
>NZ_JAJSLU010000010.1:66049-243139 GCF_023063025.1 Pseudomonas sp. YL2
GGGGGGGGGCGGGCGAGGACGGAGGTGGCACAGTCAATTTGTCCCCCACCAGACACCCCGCCAGCAGAAGCGGACTCACTCCTACAAGGGGCGGCGGGGGATTCGGGAATCACAGAAAGCACAAAGGGGAGCCGAAGCTCCCCTTTAATTTTGTCGTCGCGTGCTCTTTTTTTATTATTGAGGGGCGGTCTGTTGTTGTTTTTGGCAACCGTGGCCCTTTACCGCTGTTTTTGGCGACCCCCATCCGGGGTCAAGAGCAAACGTATTTTTTTGAGCGCTGATCTGCTTTCTCGTTAAACGATCCAACCGATTCGGGAGCTACCTGAAGGTAGTTTTATTGTTCTCTGCCCGGTTGCGGGTCACTCCTGAGAGCACCCTGAAAAGCACACCTTCTCCAAAAAAATCTGTTAGCTGCGTCTCTGCCGTGTTGTTTTTGTTATGTCAGAGTCGGTACGTCTTATTTTTATTGGTTTGCTGCTTTTTATTCTTGTTATGCCATAGAGATAGCAGAAGCCGTGCCAACTTTTTAAATCCCTTTTAAATCAAGTGGTTGGGATTTTTGAAGGATTTTTTCTTTCAGGGCAAACCAGACAATTTGTTTCCGTGTTACTCGACTCCGCCCACGTTTCGGACACAGCGGTAACACCTTCGCCCTCACTAGGCGTTACGGGCCTTGGCCACGCGCGAACCGCTCGGGCGACCGAGCACCGCGCTGATCTGCTGCCCCGCCGCAATCAGGGCGTCCAGGTCGATACCGGTCTCGATGCCCAGGCCGTTGAGCAGATACACCACGTCTTCGGTGGCGACGTTACCGCTCGCGCCTTTGGCGTACGGGCAGCCGCCGAGGCCGGCGATAGAGCTGTCGAACACCGCGATGCCTTCCAGCAGGCTGGCATAGATGTTGGCCATCGCCTGGCCGTAGGTGTCGTGGAAGTGCCCGGCGAGTTTTTCCCGTGGCACTTGCGCCGACACCACTTCGAACAATCGCCGGGTCGCGCCGGCGGTGCCGGTGCCGATGGTGTCGCCGAGGGACACTTCGTAGCAGCCCATCGCATACAACTCGCGGGCGACCATCGCCACTTGTTCCGGTTCGACCTCGCCTTCATAAGGGCAACCGAGCACGCAGGACACGTAACCGCGCACGGTAACGCCGTGCTGTTTCGCGGCCTCCATGATCGGTGCGAAGCGCGCCAGACTTTCGCTGATCGAGCAATTGATGTTGCGCTGCGAGAACGCCTCGGACGCCGCAGCGAACACCGCGACTTCTTTCACACCGGCCGCCAGTGCATCTTCAAAACCGCGCAGGTTCGGCGCCAGTGCGCCGTAGGTCACGCCGGGTTTGCGCTGGATCTGCGCAAACACTTCGGCGGATCCCGCCATCTGCGGCACCCATTTCGGCGAGACAAAACTGCCGACTTCGATATAACCAAGACCGGCGGCGCTCAGGGCGTCGACCAGTTGCACCTTGTCAGCCACGCTGATCGGTTGGGCTTCGTTCTGCAGGCCATCGCGCGGGCCGACTTCGATCAGGCGTACTTGGGAGGGGAGGGACATGGGTTGACCTGCTCATTTTCGGAATTACATGAGGTCCCTGTGGGAGCGGGCTTGCTCGCGAAGGCGGTGTATCAGATACAAAATTTGTCGCCTGACACTCCGCCTTCGCGAGCAAGCCCGCTCCCACAGGGAATGAGTTGTGGCTGATTACTGCGCTATCTGCTGGCTCTTCAGCGTCTGTTCCAACGCCTGCACGCAGCGTTCTTCAGCGGTATCGAGTTCCAGCTTCATCTGTTCGATGTCGAGCAACTGCTGCTCGAGCTGTTCGCGGCGCTCGCCGATTTTTGCCAGCATGCTGTTGAGCTGTTTGGTGTTACCGCTGGACGGGTCATAGAGCTCGATCAGCTCACGGCATTCGGCCAGGGAGAAACCGATGCGCTTGCCACGCAGGATCAGCTTCAGGCTGACCTTGTCGCGCGGCGAGTAGATGCGTTCCTGGCCACGGCGCTCGGGGCTGAGCAGGCCTTGTTCTTCATAAAAGCGGATCGCCCGGGTGGTGATGTCCAGCTCGCGGGCGAGGTCGGAAATGCTGTAGGTCTGGCTGCTCATGAAAGCGCTCGGAAAAAGGTCTTGGCGCTAAGCTAATGGCGAGTTGACGTTTACGTCAAGGTTCAAGATGTATGGTGTGAGGGATGGCCTCTTCGCGAGCAGGCTCGCTCCCACAGTTGATTGCATGTCATCTGAAGAAGCGCGATCGAATGTGGGAGCGAGCCTGCTCGCGAAGAACGATAACGCGGTTGCCAGCCTTACACTTTGTCGAGCTTCTTCTCCTGCGCTGCCACCTGCTGGCACAACTCGATGATCTGCTCGCGCATCCAGCGATTGGCCGGGTCCTGGTCGGTGCTTTCATGCCAGTACAGGTGAGTCTCCAGCGGCGGCACGTCGTTGACCGGCAGGTTGAACGCATGCAAGTCGTTACGCCGGGCAAAGCGCTCGGGTACCGTCATCACCATGTCGGTCTGCTGCATGACCTGCGACGCCATCAGATAATGCTGTGAGCGCAGGGCGATCTTGCGCTGAATGCCCATTTTGCCCAGCGCCAGATCCACATAGCCCAGCCCGCTGCGGCGACTGGAGATGTGAATGTGGGTCAGCGACAGGTAGTCGTCGAGGCTGAGCTTTTCCTTGCCCGCCAGCGGATGCCCCTTGCGCATCGCACAGACGTAACGGTCTTCCATCAGCTTGACGTGGCGCACCTGCGGGTCGGTGTTGAGCGGGGCATCGACGGCAAAATCCAGGCGTCCGGCAGCCAGTTCCTTGGTGGTCTCGCGGCGTTTTGACAGGAAACTTTCAATGATCACCGTCGGCGCCAGACGCCGCAAACGCTGGAACAGCGGCGGCAGGATCACCGCCTCAGTGAGGTCGGTCATGCTGATGCGATAAGTCTTCACCGCCTGCGCCGGGTTGAAAATCCGGCTCTCCTGGACTGACACCCGCAGCAGCGACAGCGCGTTGCGCACCGGGCCGATGATGTTCTGTGCCATCGGCGTCGGCACCATGCCTTGGGCGGTGCGCACGAACAGCGGATCGTTGAAGGTCTCGCGCAACCGCGCCAGCGCGTTGGACACCGCCGGCTGGGTAATCCCGACAATCTGCCCGGCGCGGGTCAGGTTGGCTTCGGTGTAAATCGCGTCGAAGACGATGAAAAGGTTGAGGTCGACCTTACTCAGATTCATAACGCGGCTTCTCTTGTTCTAGGGGCTGACGATCAGCGGATCATATATCGGTGATGAATGTTTATACACGCCGAGAATAGGCTAGGTAAATTATCAGCGCTGTTCTAGCATCGATTGCATGATCTGAACAACCTCTGCCCATAGAAGGTAATTGCTCATGGATTTCGCTTATTCGCCCAAGGTGCAAGAACTGCGTGAGCGCGTGACCGCGTTCATGGACACTTACGTTTACCCGGCCGAAGCCGTGTTCGAACGCCAGGTTGCCGAGGGTGATCGCTGGCAGCCGACCGCGATCATGGAAGAGCTCAAAGCCAAGGCCAAGGCCGAAGGGCTGTGGAATCTGTTCCTGCCGGAATCGGAACTCGGCGCCGGCCTGACCAACCTTGAATATGCACCGCTGGCGGAAATCATGGGCCGTTCGTTGTTGGGGCCGGAGCCGTTCAACTGCTCGGCGCCGGACACCGGCAACATGGAAGTGCTGGTGCGCTACGCCAACGAAGAGCAGAAGCAGCGCTGGCTCGAACCGCTGCTACGCGGCGAGATCCGCTCGGCGTTCGCCATGACCGAGCCGGACGTGGCCTCGTCCGACGCCACCAACATGGCCGCCCGCGCCGTGCGTGATGGCGATGAATGGGTGATCAACGGCAAGAAATGGTGGACTTCCGGCGCCTGCGATCCGCGCTGCAAGATTCTGATCTTCATGGGCCTGAGCAACCCTGACGCACCGCGCCATGCGCAGCACTCGATGATCCTCGTGCCGGTCGACACCCCCGGGGTGAAAATCGTCCGCCCGCTGCCGGTATTCGGCTACGACGATGCACCGCACGGCCACGCCGAAGTGTTGTTCGACAACGTGCGCGTGCCGTACGAAAACGTCCTGCTCGGTGAAGGACGCGGCTTTGAAATCGCTCAGGGTCGCCTTGGCCCGGGCCGCATTCACCACTGCATGCGTTCGATCGGCATGGCTGAACGTGCGCTGGAATTGATGTGCAGACGTTCGGTGAGTCGCACCGCGTTCGGCAAGCCATTGGCGCGTCTGGGCGGTAACGTCGACAAGATCGCTGACTCGCGCATGGAAATTGACATGGCACGCCTGCTGACCCTGAAAGCGGCGTACATGATGGACACCGTCGGCAACAAAGTGGCGAAGAGCGAGATCGCGCAGATCAAGGTCGTCGCGCCGAACGTGGCGCTGCGGGTGATCGACCGGGCGATCCAGATCCACGGCGGGGCCGGGGTTTCCAACGATTTCCCGCTGGCCTATATGTACGCCATGCAGCGCACCCTGCGCCTGGCCGACGGCCCGGACGAAGTGCACCGCGCGGCAATCGGCAAGTTCGAGATCGGCAAGTATGTGCCGAAGGAAATGCTGCGCAGCGGTCATTAAGACCGCGTCGCCGGCTTCGCGAGCAGGCTCGCTCCCACATTAGACCGCATACCAAATGGAAGAATGCGATCACTGCGGGAGCGAGCCTGCTCGCGAAGGGGCCAGCCCATTCAGTCCATCAACATCAGATTCAATACACCCAAACCTCAACCCGCCGATTCTTGATCCTGCCTTCATCCGCACTGTTCGCCGCCACCGGCATCAACGCGCCAAACCCGCGCACTTCGCGCATCACCACGCCGTTCTTCACCAATTCACGGCGCACCGCCATCGCCCGCAGCTTTGACAGCAGGTCGGCGCGGGCCGGATCGTCTTTCTCGTCGCCAAACCCCACCAGCGTCACCGCGCGCTCGGTCTTGTCGTGGCGCTGTATATAGTCGAGCACCCGCGCCAGATCCTGCCGCGCCTTGTTGTCGAGGCTGGCGCTGCCTTCCTCGAAACGGAAATTCACCGTCAGACGCTGGGCATGGCGGCTGAGGGATTGATAACCCTCGGGCATCAGCGCATTCGGTGTCACGGTCATCGCGTGCACGGTCTGGCTGATGAAGCCGTTGGCCGCGACAATCTTCTGGCCCTGTGGGCTTTGCGCAAACGCCACCAGTGCCGATGCCCACGGATTCTGGTTGCCCGGCGGCAGATAAAAGAACAGGCGCCGCGACAGCGGATAGTCCTCAGTGGCAATCAGACTGTTGAGCGGCAACATCGATTGCGATGCGCCGTCGGCAATCGCCACGGCTTTGGCCTGACGCACATACGGCAGACCGATGAAACCGATACCCTGCGGATCACTGCTCACCGCGTCGGACAATTGCTCGCTGGATTCGAAGCGTTTCGCACTGGAACTCAGACTTTTCCCACGCCGACCCAGCACCAGTTCCTTGAACGTGTCGTAAGTGCCGGACTGATCATCCCGCGCATATAAATGAATCGCGCCGCCGCGACCGCCGAGGTCTTCCCAGGTTTTCACCTCACCGCTGAAGATCCGCGCCAGTTGCTCGGTGTCCAGTTGCTGCAGTGGGTTGCCGGGGTGAAGGATGATCGCCAGGCCGTCGATGGCAATCACCTGCTCGGCGGCGGCGCTTTTCAGATCGCCGAGCGCTTGCAGGCTGAGCAGTTCGCTGTCCTTGATCGGTCGGGAGGAGGCGGCGAGGTCGGCACTGGCGCTTTTCAGCGCAGTGAAACCGGTGCTGGAACCGTGGGCGGCGACTTCAATCACCACCCGTTTGCCTTGGGCAGTCTGGCCGACGATGTGTTGTTCGTTGGCGGCGTCGGGGTTCTCTCGGTGAATTTTCAGCAGGCCCTGGTCCTGCAGAAAGCCTTCAACCAACGCCGGGCCAAGGTCGGCGCCAATGGTGTTGGAACCCTGAATGCGCAATGCCGGGCCGTTTTCAGGGATGGGCAGGGTGGCGGCACTGACCGTCAGCCATGCACTCGACAGAAAAGCGAACAGAACACGCAGGGTCATGCCGGCACCGAATCAAGCCAAGGGGATTGCCGGGGAGATTAAGTCAGGCGCATGACCAAAACATGACAGTGATCCAATGTAGGAGTGAGCCTGCTCGCGATGGCGGAGTATCAGCCAATAAACACATCGACTGATCCACCGTCATCGCGAGCAGGCTCACTCCTACAAGGTTCTCTTAAAGCTTGAGATCAGGCCAGTTCAAGCCAGATCGGCGCATGATCCGACGGTTTTTCCATGCCGCGCAGTTCATAGTCCACGCCCGCATCCTTGACCCTTGGCAGCAAACCATGGGACGCCAGGATCACATCGATCCGCAGCCCGCGCTTCGGTTCGTCTTCAAAACCGCGGCTGCGATAGTCGAACCAGCTGAACATGTCGGTCACGTCCGGGTTCAAGTGGCGATAGCTGTCGGTCAGGCCCCAGTTTTTCAGGCGGGCCATCCACTCGCGCTCTTCCGGCAGGAAGCTGCATTTGCCGGTTTTCAACCAGCGCTTCATGTTGTCCGGGCCGATGCCGATGTCGCAGTCCTCCGGGGAAATGTTCACATCGCCCATCACCACCAGCGGCTGCTCGTTGTGGAACTGGCTTTCCAGCAGGGTTTGCAGGTCGCTGTAGAAGCGTTGCTTGGCCGGGAATTTGGTCGGGTGGTCGCGGCTTTCGCCCTGCGGGAAGTAGCCGTTCATGATGGTCACCGGTACGCCATTGGCGTCGGCGAAGGTGCCCCAGATAAAGCGGCGCTGCGCGTCTTCTTCATCGCTGGCGAAGCCTTTGTGGATCGCGATCGGTTCTTTGCGCGATAGCAGGGCGACGCCGTAATGGCCTTTCTGACCGTGGAAATAAACGTGGTAGCCCAGCGCGCGCACTTCTTCCAGCGGGAACTGGTCGTCGTGGACCTTGGTTTCCTGCAGGCCGATCACGTCCGGCTGATGCTTTTCGATCAGCGCTGCCAGCTGATGCGGACGGGCGCGCAGTCCGTTGATGTTGAAGGAAACAATCTTCATGGTCGGCAGTCCTGGCAAAAGGGCGATGCTAGCTGACATGTGGGATGGGGGCCAGTGTGGGGTGGGAGAAATCATTTTCATCTGTGGGATGTGGGTTGCCCGAGCTGACGCCATCGCGAGCAGGCTCGCTCCTACAATTGGAATGCGTACCCCCTGTAGGAGTGAGCCTGCTCGCGATGGCGGCCGCCCAGTCGATGAAGATCCCGAGTTGGTCTATACCTGTGGGGAACTGCGCCACCCGCAAAAGGTTCGTACCATCAAGAGCGCAGTCATTTGAGCCGCGCCCCGGGGGAGAATCACCGTTATGCCTGAAACCCAGACCGCCATCGCCGACATCCACATGCTCGACCGCGGTTACTCGCGCGAAGCCCGATCGCTGCTGTATCAGGCCTATCGCCACGAGCCGACCTTCGGTTACCTGTTCGAGGCCGAGCGGCCGGGGTACGAGCAGCGCGTGCGAGCCACGGTGCGCGAACTGGTCAAACAGCATTTTCTGCAGGATCAGCCGGCCATCGGCCTGTTAGTCAATGACCGCCTGATCGGCATTGCTCTGATCGCGCCGCCGCAGCGTCGCCTGGGCATCACCGAAAGTTGGGCGTGGCGCCTGCGCATGGTGCTCAGCACAGGTTTCCGCTGCACCCGCCGTTATCTGGAATATCACGATGCAGTGGCCGCCTGCGTGCCCAGCGACTCGGTGCACATGCTGCCGCTGCTGGGCATTCATCCGCAGTTTCAGGGCAAACACTTCGGCGAGCAGTTGCTGACCGCCGTGCACAACTGGTGCGCGGTGGACGAAACCTCGCAAGGTGTGGTGCTCGACACCGGCAACCCGCGTTACCTGGAATTCTATAAACGCCAGGGCTACGAAGAGATCGGCGAAGTGGCCGTCGGCCCGGTGCGCGAGCACGTGTTTTTTCACGCCAATCCGCAGGTGTTACAAACTGCAACTGCTTAGCCATAGAACTTTTCAGGAAATTTCCTGTTCTATCACGCTCCCAAGCCCGTGATAGCATCCGCGCCTATGAAGTTTCCAGGAAGATTTACCAGTGGCGTGCTCATGCTGTTAACCAGCTGCGCGGCGCTGGCGCAAAGTGAATTGGACGTGCGGATCAAACCGTCCAACGACGAACTCAAGGCCAATATAGAAGGCTATATCGGCAGCCTCGGCGATCGTGATGAAGAAGCCTTGCTGCGCTTCAGTCGCGGGGCCGAGGAGCAGGCGCGCAAAGCTGCGCAGGCCTTGGGTTATTACCAGCCGCAGATCGAAAGTGATGTGAAGGGCGGCGACAAGCCGCGCCTGGTGCTGAACATCGATCCCGGCGAGCCGATTCGTCTGCGCAATGTGACCATCCGCGTCGATGGCCCTGCTGCCTCCCTCAAATCCTTTCGTGTGCCGAGCAGTGACACGCTCAAGTCCGGCGCGGTGCTCAACCATGGGCGTTATGAAGACGCCAAACGCCTGATCCAGAACCAGGCCTCGCGCTTCGGTTTTTTCAGTGGCCATTTCACCAGTCAGAAACTCCTGGTCGACCCGCGTGCCGGGGTGGCCGACGTTGAATTGATCTACGAAAGCGGCCCGCGTTATGCGCTGGGCAGAGTCAGTTTCGAGGGTGATACGCCGTTCGACGAAGACCTGCTGCAACGCATGGTGCCGTTCAAGGCTGGCGATCCGTATGACTCCGAGCTGAT
The DNA here is from genome assembly GCF_023063025.1 of Pseudomonas sp. YL2. Taxonomy (NCBI): domain Bacteria; kingdom Pseudomonadati; phylum Pseudomonadota; class Gammaproteobacteria; order Pseudomonadales; family Pseudomonadaceae; genus Pseudomonas; species Pseudomonas sp. YL2. The sequence continues at coordinate 74,822 of NZ_JAJSLU010000010.1, forward strand.
CGCCGAACTCAACCGCGACCTGCAATCGAGTGGCTATTTCGAAGGCGTGCGCGTCGATGCGGCGCCGACGGCGGCGAAAAACGACGTGATCCCGGTCGACGTCAAACTCGACACGCGCAAACCACGCACCATGGGCCTGGGCCTCGGTTATTCGACCGACGTCGGCCCACGGATCAAGGCCAACTGGACGCGCCACTGGGTCAACCCGCAGGGCGACAGTTACGGCTGGGAAGCCGAATTGTCGGCGCCACGGCAGAACGTCGGGTTGTTCTATGACATCCCGCTCGACCCACCGCTGACCGACAAACTGCGTTGGGCCGGTGGTTATCAATTTGAAAACATCGACGGCTCGGACACCCTGAGCAAGCTGCTGACCTTCGGCCCGGAATGGCACAGCAAGTTGCCCAGCGGCTGGCAGCGAGTGATCTCGCTGAAATGGCAGCGCGAAGAATATGAACTCGGCGACGACTCCGGCCTGAGTACCTTGCTGATGCCCGGCATCAGTTACTCGTACCTGAAAAGCGACAACCGCATCGACCCGCACAACGGCTATCGCCTGACCTTCGAAAGCAAAGTGGCGAAAGAAGGCCTTGGCTCGGACAACAACCTTTTATATGGCACGGCGCTCATCAAGGGCCTGACCACGGTGTTCGACAACCACCGCTTCCTCGGTCGGGTGCAGGTCGGCGGCAGCGCCACCAACGGTTACAACTCGGTACCGCCGTCGCTGCGTTTCTTCGCCGGTGGCGATCAGAGCGTGCGCGGTTACGACTACCAGAGTCTGTCCCCGGAGAACTCCAAGGGCGACCGCATCGGCGGCCGCTACATGGTGGCCGGCAGCGTCGAGTATCAGTACTCGATTGCCGAGAAGTGGCGGGTCGCGACCTTCGTCGACCAGGGCAACTCCTTCAACAAACTCGAACTGCCGAACCTCAAGACCGGGGTCGGTATCGGTGTGCGCTGGGTCTCGCCGGTGGGGCCGATCCGCCTCGACCTGGCCCACGCGCTGGACGACGACGGCGGCATCCGGCTGCACTTTTCCATGGGGCCTGAGCTGTGAAGCGTGGTTTGAAAATAGCGGCACTGACACTGCTGGCGTTGCTGTTGTTAATTGTATTGAGCATCAGCGCGGTACTCGGGACGCAGGCCGGCAGCCGTTGGGCGCTGAGCCTGGTGCCGGGTTTGAGCGTGGAGAATTTCCAGGGCCGTCTCGGTGGCCAATGGAGCGCCGATCATCTGCTGTGGCAGCAGGACAGCAGTCGCGTCGAGCTGAACCAGGCAATCTTCGCCTGGTCACCGCTGTGCCTGACGCGCATGACTTTGTGCATCGAACAGCTCAAGGCCGATCAGGTCATTCTGCAATTACCGCCGAGTGAAGAAACCACTGAAAGCGGCCCGATCAAACTGCCGGATCTGCAACTGCCGGTGGCCATCGAACTCGGCGACGTACAAGTCGGCAGCCTGCTGTTCAACGGCAGCGAGCAGCTCAAGGGCCTGCAACTGGCGGCGCACTGGACGGCCCAGGGCCTGCAGATCGACAGCGTGAAATTGCAACGCGACGACCTCAGCCTGAACCTCTCCGGCCTGCTGCAACCGACCGGCAACTGGCCGCTGAACATCGCCGGTGACCTGAGCCTGCCGTCCCCAGGCACTGGCCCATGGACGCTGGCGTTGAAAGTCGACGGTGATCTTCTGAAAACCCTCAACCTGCATGCCGACAGCCGTGGCTACCTCGACGGCCAGTTGAGCGGCGAACTGCAACCGCTGGCGGAAAATCTGCCGGCCAAGGTGCGCATCACCTCCGAGGCGTTCAAACCCAGCGCCGATTTGCCGGACACCCTGCAACTCAATCAATTGGTACTGACCGGCGACGGTGACCTGAAAAACGGTTATCAGCTCAACGGCAACGCCACGCTGCCCGCCGATAAAGGCCCGGTGGCGCTGCTGCTCAAAGGCAAGGTCGATGCCAGCGGTGCGCAGATCGCCGGCCTCGACCTGACGGCCAACGATAAGCAAAGCCTCAAGCTCACCGGCAGCGTTGACTGGAGCAAGGGCCTCACGGCTCAGGCCAACATCAACTGGCAGGATTTCCCGTGGCATCGGCTGTATAACGAAATCGACGAGCCGCAAGTCGCCTTGCGCACCTTCACCGGCGAAGTCTCCTACACCGACGGTCAGTACCTCGGTAACTTCGCCGCCGATCTCGATGGCCCGGCGGGGGCGTTCAGCCTGAGCAGTCCGTTCAGCGGCAGCCTGAAGCAAATCGCCTTGCCGCAATTGAAAATGGAAGCCGGGCAGGGCAAGGCAGAAGGGCATGTCAACGTGCAGTTCGCCGACGGCATCGCCTGGGACACCGCGCTGGATCTCTCTGCGCTGAACCCGGCGTACTGGGTTGCGGAGTTGCCGGGCACCCTGGCCGGGCCGTTGCGCAGCAAAGGCGAAATGAAGAACGAACGCCTGAGCCTCACCGCCGATCTCGACCTCAAAGGCAAATTGCGCGGGCAACCGGCGATCCTCCAGGCCAAGGCTGACGGTGCCGGTGAGCAGTGGAACCTGAATGCCCTGCAAATCCGCCTCGGCGATAACAGCATCAGCGGCAAGGGCAGCCTGCAACAGAAGCTCACCGGGCAGATCGACATCAAACTGACGCGTCTGGCCCAGCTCTGGCCGCAGCTGCGGGGGCAGGTCACGGGTCAGGTCAACGTTGCCGGTACGCTGAAAGCTCCGCAAGGCAAACTTGATCTGCAAGGTTCGCAACTGGCGTTCCAGGACAATCGCCTGCAAAGCCTCAACCTCGACGCCACGCTCGACAGCGCGCAACGGGCGAAGATCGACCTCAAGGGCAGCGGCATTCAGGCCGGCGACACCAACCTCGGCGTGTTGACCGCCAGCGCGCAGGGCGACATCAAGAGCCAGAAACTCAACCTCGACCTGCTCGGGCCGAAGCTGAAACTGGCCCTTGGCCTGGACGGCAATCTGGACAAGGGCAACTGGCGCGGTCGTTTGGCCAGCGGCGATATTCAGGCCGGCGGCCAGGACTGGAAACTGCAGAGCCCGGCCAAACTCGAACGCCTCGCCGACGGCAAGATCAACTTCGGCGCGCATTGCTGGATGTCCGGCAATGCCAGCCTGTGCGGTGAAGACCAGCGCCTGCTGCCGGAGCCGAAACTGCGCTATCACCTCAAGCAGTTTCCGATTGAAAGCCTCGCACAATGGTTGCCGAAAGACTTTGCCTGGCAGGGCAAGCTCAACGCCGACCTGCAACTGGATCTGCCGGCCAGCGGCCCCAACGGCGTGGTCAGCGTCGACGCCAGCGGCGGCACCTTGCGCATGAAGGAAAAGGATCAGTGGCTGGACTTCCCGTACCAGACCCTGAAGCTCACCAGCAAACTCACACCGAAGCGCGTCGATACCGAACTCAACTTCGTCGGCGGCAAGCTCGGCGAACTGATGGTGCAGGCACAGCTCAATCCGTTGCCGAAAAATAAACCGCTGAGTGGTTCTTTCCGTCTCAGCGGGCTGGACCTTTCGGTGGCGCGGCCGTTTGTGCCGATGGTCGAGAAACTGACCGGGCGCTTGAACGGCAGCGGCACGATTTCCGGCGGGCTGCTGGCGCCGCTGGTCAACGGCACGGTGAAACTCAGTGACGGCGAAGTCTCCGGCGCCGAGCTGCCGATGGAACTCAAGGATCTGCAACTGCAAGCAGTGATTGCCGGTGAGTCGGTACGTCTGGACGGCGGCTGGAACAGCGGCAAGACCGGCCAGGGCAGCCTCAATGGCAACGTCGCGTGGGGGCAGGCGCTGATAGTCGATCTGGCGCTCAAGGGCACGCAATTGCCGGTCACCGTTGAACCGTACGCCAAGCTTGAAGTGGCGCCGGACCTGAAGATTTCCATGGCCGGCGATGAGCTGAAGATTGCCGGCAAGGTACAGGTGCCGCGAGGCGAAATCACCGTGCGTGAACTGCCGCCATCGACGGTGAAAGTGTCCGACGACACGATCATCGTTGGGGCGCAGACCGAAGAGGGCAAACCACCGCTGGCGATGAAAATGGACATCGACGTGGTGGTCGGCGAAGACAAACTGAGCTTCGCCGGGTTCGGCCTGACCGCCAACCTGCAAGGTCACGTGCACATCGGCGATAACATGGACACCCGTGGCGAGCTGTGGCTCAACGACGGCCGTTACCGCGCCTATGGCCAGCGCCTGAACGTGCGTCGTGCGCGGCTGCTGTTTGCCGGCCCGATCGATCAGCCGTATCTGGACATCGAAGCGATCCGCCAGACCGACGACGTGATCGCCGGTATCCGCCTGAGCGGCAGCGCCGAGCAACCGACCACGCAGATCTTCTCCGAACCGGCCATGAGTCAGGAGCAGGCCTTGTCCTACTTGGTACTGGGGCGTCCGCTGAGCACTAACGGCGAAGACAACAACATGCTCGCGCAAGCGGCGTTGGGTCTGGGCTTGATGGGCAGTTCCGGAGTCACCAGCGGCCTGGCCAAAGACCTGGGGATTCAGGACTTCCAACTCGACACCCAAGGCAGCGGCAACACCACCAGCGTGGTTGCCAGCGGTAACATTTCCGAAAAGCTCAGCCTGCGTTATGGCGTCGGCGTGTTCGAGCCGGCCAACACCATCGCGCTGCGTTACAAGCTGAGCAAGAAGGTTTATGTCGAAGCCGCCAGCGGTGTCGCCAGTTCGCTGGATATCTTCTACAAGCGCGATTTCTGAGAACGTGGCCAATAGCCGGGTCGTGACGCTGCGATCCGGTTTTTCCAGGATGTATTAGACTCACCGCACCCTCAAAACCTTGCCGGTTGCGCCTATGGTCCGCTTGAGTATGGTCCTGCTCGGTAATGACTTTGTCCGCAAACGCTGGTCGGCACTGGCGCTGACCGGCATCGTCTGGGGCGCGGCCGGGGTGGCGATATTCATCGATGCGCTGGATGGCGTTTTGTATTTCCCGTTGCATCTCTTCGGCTATCTGTTGTTACTCGAAGCGCTGATCCTGCTGCTGGTGCCGGCACCGCAAACCGGAACCGCTGCGGCCCTGCGTAAAGCGCGAGGTCTGGCGTTTCTCTTGCTGGGGCTGCTGATCGTTGACCGGCAACATGCTGCCGGGCTGATTCTGGCGGTGCTGTTTGGCGGGGCTTTCATCGTTGACGGGGTCTTCAGGCTGGCGGCTGCGGTGGTGGTGCGCTTTGTCGGTTGGCAATTGTCGTTGCTGACCGGATTGTTCGAAATCGGCTTTGGCCTGTTTATCCTTGAACCGTATCCGACGTTGTACAAGGGCACGGTGCCGTTCTGCATCGGCATGAGCCTGTTTCTCTCGGGCTGTGCGTTGTTGCGCCAAGCCGTGCGCTTCAGGCACCTGCCGCCGCTGACAAACCCTGTTGCGCTCAGTGCGCCGGCCAGCAGCGACGCATTGGTCATTCATGTCTGGACTCCCAGCGGCACCGTCGATGACACTCTGGTGCGCAACCGTCTGCTCAACCGCTATATCGCCGCGGTCGACATCAGCGGCGTGATCTCGGCCGGTCACGCGGCGCTGGAATGTGGCCCGGATATTTACATCAGCCACTACCCGCTGGATGACATCGATCGTTCGGCGGGGGATTTCGTGCGCTTGTTGCGGGCGACGCCGAACAACGATGTCGCCGGGCGGTTTCTGCCTGACTATGCGGGGGAGGTGGCGGACTGGTGCCCGTCTTCGGTTCAGGTCAGTTTTGCTCACTACGACGCCCGGCGGTTGCAGGCGTTCTGGAGCGAATATCGGCAGAACAGCACATACAACCTCACCAGCCGCAACTGCTCGAGTGCCGTCGCCCACAGTCTCGAAGCGGCCCTTGAAGGGGCGATGAATCGCGGGCATTCGAGCATGTTCGACTTCGCCCGAGTGGTCCTCAGCCCCGAGTTCTGGGTGGCGGCGCAGGTGCGTAAACGCGCCGAAGTGATGGCCTGGACGCCCGGTCTGGTGCTCGATTACGCCCGGGCGCTGCATGCCGCCATCGAGCCGGCACCGCCGGGCTGGCACAGCATGTATGCGGTGATCAAACGCGCCTGCGGTTATGCGCTGGCGGCCTTGCGCGGGCGCGAAGTGCATCCACTCCAGCCGCCGGCGGCTGCCCGTCCTTCCGATGAAGTCTGATCGGCTTTAAACCGAGTTGCTGCCATCGCGAGCAGGCTCACTCCTACATCGGATTGCTGATCGACGCGAAGTCTGTGTTCGCAGGAGATCCCCTGTAGGAGTGAGCCTGCTCGCGATGGCCTTCTTCTATGCGCCACAAAGACCCAGTCCACTGGTCAACTAATTACAAAGCAACCTAACTATTACGTTGACATTCGCTGCCTAGGCAGTAACATCTCGACATACATTCACTGCCTAGGCAGTTATTAGGTGAGCACATGAAGCATTTCACCCCGGACGAATTCAAACACTGCCATCTCGGCCTGTTGCTCGGCCGTGCCGCGCTGCTCAAAGACCGGATCATCGATACCCACATGGAACCCCACGGCATCACCGCCGCGCAGTTCAAGGTGTTGATCATCATGGCCCAGTTCGGCGTCGACACCCCGGCCGAGCTGTGCCGGCATTTGTCGCTGGACAGCGGTTCGATGACACGCATGCTCGATCGTCTGGAGCAGAAAGGTTTCCTGGCTCGCCAACGCAGCGAAGGCGATCGCCGTCAGGTGCAACTCAAGCTCACCGAGCAGGGCCAGCAACTGGCCGATCGCCTGCCATACATCGGTGCCGATGCGATGAATGAACTGGCCGGCGCCATCTCTCGTGAAGAGCTGAAAACCCTGGAATACATCCTCAAGAAAATCCTGCTGGCAGCCGGTGACCCGATCACTATCCAGCGGTTAGGTGAACACAATGAGCGGTAAAACCTTGCGCAGCAGCCTGACCCTGGTGCTGTCGGCGATGATCCTCGCCGGCTGCGCCAACTACAGCGGCCTCGACACTCAGGGCAAAAATCTCGACGCGAAAAGCCTGAAAGTCGGCCAGTCGCTCAACGGCGTGACTCTGTCGCCGGCGGCATGGCCGAAGAGCGACTGGTGGACGAGCCTCGGCGATCCGCAACTCGACGGGCTGATCCGCGAAGCGCTGCATGACAGCCCGGACATGCAGATCGCCGAAGCCCGCGCGCATCAGGCCAGCGCCGCCGCGTATGCCGCCGATGCCGAACGCTATCCGACCCTCGACGCCAGCGCCGGCATCAGCCGTTCGCGCTTGGCCAAGGATCAGGACCCGCGCGGGCAGGGCGATGCCTACGCCACCGTGCGTAACGTCAGCGCCGGTTTCAATTACAACTTCGATTTGTGGGGCGGTCAGCGCGATGCGTGGGAAGCTGCACTCGGTCAGGCTCGCGCTGCCGAAGTCGACCGTCAGGCCGCGCAATTGACCCTCGCCGCCGACGTGGCCCGCGCCTACAGCGATCTGGGTCAGGCGCATATCGTTTACGACCTGGCCAACGACGATCTGAAACGCACCAAACAGATGCTCGATCTGAGCCAGCGCCGCTTGAGTGCCGGGATCGACAGCCAGTACCAGTTCCAGCAAACCCAAAGCCTTGAGGCCAGTTCCGAAGCCAGCCTGATCGACGCTGAAAAACGTCTGAACAGCGCGAAAATCGCCCTGGCCGTACTGCTCGGCAAAGGCCCGGATCGCGGCAACGAAATCGCCCGGCCGAAAGTCCTGCAAGCCAGCGCCGTGGCGGTGCCGTCGGTGCTGCCGGCGGAGCTGCTCGGTCGGCGTCCGGATCTGGTCGCTGCGCGCTGGCGCGTAGAAGCGGCGAGCAAAGACATCGACTCGGCGAAAACCCGCTTCTATCCCAACTTGAACCTCACGGCCTCGGCCGGTGCCGAATCCTTGTTGGGTGACGCGATGTTCGGGTCGGCCAGTCGTTTCTTCAGCATCGCCCCGACCATTTCGGTGCCGATCTTCGACGGTGGACGCCTGCGCGCCAACCTCGATGCGCGCGACGCCGATTACGATCTGGCGGTGGCGCAGTACAACAAAAGTCTGGTGAAAGCCCTCGGTGATGTCAGCGACACGATCAACCAGTTGCGTGACATCGGCCGGCAGATCGGCGCGCAGCAGCACGCCACCGAGATTGCTCAGGATTCTTACAACACCGTCGTCCAGCGTTACGGTTCCGGCATCGGCAACTACCTGGACGTGCTCAGCATCGAGCAGCAATTGCTGCAGGCCCAGCGTCAGCTGGCCAACCTCAAAGCCGAGCAGATCGACCTGTCGATTCAACTGATGCAAGCGCTGGGCGGCGGCTTTCAGGGTGAAACCCTGACCGCAGCCAACGCCACCCCAGCCACGTCGCACAACTAATTCAGGTATTTGTCATGGCCACTGCCGAAAACACCCAAACTCAAACCAACACCCCCGACACCGGCAATCCGCGCAAGCGCAAATTCATGCTGCTGGTGCTGGCCGTCGTGGTCCTGCTCGCCGGGGCCGGCGTGTGGGCGTATCACGAATTCATCGGGCGCTTCAACGAAAGCACCGACGACGCCTACGTCAACGGCAACGTCGTCGAGATCACGCCGCTGGTCACCGGCACCGTGGTCAGCATTGGCGCTGACGATGGTGATCTGGTTCACGAAGGTCAGGTGTTGGTCAACTTCGACCCCAACGACGCCGAAGTCGGCCTGCAAAGCGCCCAGGCGAAACTGGCGCGTACCGTGCGTCAGGTGCGCGGTCTGTACAGCAACGTTGACGGCATGAAAGCCCAGGTCAACGCGCAACAGGCAGAAGTGCAGAAGGCTCAGGACAACTACAACCGCCGGAAGAACCTCGCCGCTGGCGGGGCGATTTCCCAGGAAGAACTGTCCCACGCCCGCGACGACCTGACCTCGGCGCAAAACGCCCTGGCCAACGCCAGGCAGCAACTGAAAACCACCAGCGCGCTGGTCGATGACACCGTGGTTTCGTCGCACCCGGACGTGATGTCCGCCGCTGCCGATCTGCGTCAGGCGTACCTGACCAACGCCCGCAGCACGCTGATCGCGCCAGTCACTGGTTACGTCGCCAAACGCACCGTGCAACTCGGTCAGCGTGTGCAGCCGGGCACCGCGCTGATGGCGGTGATTCCGCTGGATCAACTGTGGATCGACGCCAACTTCAAGGAAACCCAATTGCGTGACATGCGCATCGGCCAACCGGTGGACATCGAGTCCGACATCTACGGCAGCAGCGTGAAGTACAGCGGCACCGTCGACAGCCTCGGCGCCGGTACCGGCAGCGCGTTCGCCCTGTTGCCGGCGCAGAACGCCACCGGTAACTGGATCAAGATCGTGCAGCGTGTGCCGGTGCGGATTCACATCAACGCCGAAGAACTGGCCCAGCACCCGCTGCGGGTCGGGCTGTCGACCAACGTTGAAGTGAACCTGCACGACCAGAGCGGCCCGGTGCTGGCGCAGCAACCGCCGCAGAAGGCCTCGTTCAGCACCAACGTCTATGACCGCCAACTGGCCGAGGCCGACGCGATGATTGCGCAGCTGATCCACGACAACAGCGCTGCGGTGAGCAAGACCGCGCAACGCTGACCTGCACTGACCTTGTAGGAGTGAGCCTGCTCGCGATAGCGGTGTATCAGTCGAGAAAATTGGGTTTGACACATCGCTATCGCGAGCAGGCTCACTCCTACAGGGCTGCGGCGACCATCAGGTTTCATAGGATTCACAATGAGCAATAACGCCTCTTTCACGCCGCCCAGCCTGTTGCTCAGCACCATCGGCCTGTCGCTGGCGACGTTCATGCAAGTGCTCGACACCACCATCGCCAACGTGGCGCTGCCGACGATTTCCGGCAACCTTGGGGTGAGTTCGGAGCAGGGCACCTGGGTGATCACCTCGTTCGCCGTGAGCAACGCGATTGCGCTGCCGCTGACCGGTTGGCTCAGCCGCCGTTTCGGTGAGGTGAAGCTGTTTCTCTGGGCCACCATTCTGTTCGTGCTGGCCTCGTTCCTCTGCGGTATCTCCACCTCGATGCCGGAACTGATCGGCTTCCGCGTGCTGCAAGGCCTGGTGGCCGGGCCGCTGTACCCGATGACGCAGACGTTGTTGATTGCGGTCTATCCCCCCGCGAGGCGCGGCATGGCCCTGGCGTTGCTGGCGATGGTCACAGTGGTCGCACCGATTGCAGGTCCGATTCTCGGTGGCTGGATCACTGACAGCTACAGCTGGCCGTGGATCTTCTTCATCAACGTACCGATCGGCATCTTCGCGGTGATGGTGGTGCGCTCGCAACTGGCCAAGCGCCCGGTGGAAACCAGTCGCCAACCGATGGACTACGTCGGGCTGATCACGTTGATCATCGGCGTCGGCGCATTGCAGGTGATCCTCGACAAGGGCAATGACCTGGACTGGTTCGAGTCGAACTTCATCATCATCGGCGCGGCGATTTCGGTGATCGCGCTGGCGGTGTTTGTGATCTGGGAAATGACCGACCAGCACCCGGTGGTGAATCTGCGCCTGTTCGCGCACCGCAACTTTCGCATCGGCACGCTGGTGCTGGTGTTGGGTTACGCCGGGTTCTTCGGCATCAACCTGATCCTGCCGCAGTGGCTGCAAACCCAGATGGGTTACACCGCGACCTGGGCCGGTCTGGCGGTGGCGCCGATCGGGATTCTGCCGGTGCTGTTGTCGCCATTTGTCGGCAAGTACGCGAACAAGTTCGACCTGCGCCTGCTGGCCGGTCTGGCGTTCCTCGCGATTGGCCTGAGCTGCTTCATGCGCGCCGAGTTCACCAACGAGGTGGACTTCCAGCACATCGCTCTGGTGCAGCTGTTCATGGGTATTGGCGTGGCGCTGTTCTTCATGCCGACCCTGAGCATCCTGATGTCCGACCTGCCACCGAGCCAGATCGCCGACGGCGCAGGCCTTGCGACCTTCCTGCGCACTTTGGGCGGCAGCTTTGCCGCATCGTTGACCACGTGGATCTGGATCCGCCGTGCCGATCAGCATCATGCGTACATGAGCGAAAGCATCAGTACCTTCGAACCGGCGACCCGCGAGACCTTGAACCATTTAGGCGGCGCGAGCCAATCGGCTTATGCGCAGATGGATCAGATCCTCACCAGTCAGGCGTACATGCTCTCCACCGTGGATTACTTCACGTTGCTGGGCTGGGGGTTCATGGGGCTGATTCTGATTGTGTGGCTGGCGAAACCGCCGTTTGCGGCGAAGGCCGGACCGGCTGCCAGCGGTCACTAAGCAAAACGCGGTCAAAAATGTGGGAGCGGGCTTGCTCGCGAAAGCGGTGTATCAGACAAATCAATGCTGAATGACACTCCGTATTCGCGAGCAAGCCCGCTCCCACATTGGGTTTTGTGTTGTGTCAGATGGCAGGTGCTGCCAGTTGTGGCGGCGGGGCAAAGTCGAACGGTGCCAGGGCATACCCGTTCTCATCGACCTGCAACGCCCAACCCTGACGATCCCAGTCCCCCAGCACAATCCGCTTCGCCGCCTGCTCGCCGAGCTGCAGCTTATGGATCGCCGGGCGATGGGTGTGGCCGTGGATCAGGGTTTTCACCCCGTATTCCTGCATGATCCGCGGAATTTCCTCCGGCGTCACATCCACGATGTCATTGGCCTTCATCCGCGTCTGCGCGCGGCTTTCGCTGCGCAGCTTGCGCGCCAGTTTGTGGCGGGTGCTCAGCGGCAGGTGGCGCAGGATAAACAGAGTGATCGGGTTGCGCAGGTAGCGCCGCAGCTTCATGTAGCCCACGTCGCGGGTGCACAGGCTGTCGCCGTGCATCAGCAGCACCGGCTCGCCGTAAAACTGCACGACACTCGGGTCCTTCAACAGCGTGCAGCCGGCTGCTTTGCAGAAGGCCTTGCCGAGCAGGAAGTCGCGATTGCCGTGCATCAGAAAGATCGCCGTGCCGCTGTCGCTCAATTGGCGCAGGGCCTGGCAGATGGAACGCTGGAAGGGCGTCATGGCGTCGTCGCCAATCCACGCCTCGAAAAAGTCGCCCAAGATGTACAACGCACTCGCCAAGCGGGCGCGTCCGGCGAGCAAATCCAGAAACGCCCGGGTGATGTCCGGGCGCTCCTCTTCCAGATGCAAGTCTGAAATCAGCAATATCACGCTTCGATGATCTCGGCTTTCTCGATGATCACGTCGTCTTTCGGCACGTCCTGGTGACCGGCCTTGGAAGTGGTGGCCACGCCTTCGATCTTGTCGACCACGTCGGTACCGGCAACCACTTTACCGAACACGGCATAACCCCAGCCCTGAGCGGTCTTGGCGGTGTGGTTGAGGAAGCTGTTGTTGGTGGCGTTGATGAAGAACTGCGCCGAGGCCGAATGCGGGTCCATGGTGCGGGCCATGGCAACGGTGTACTTCTCGTTCTTCAGACCGTTGTCAGCTTCGTTCTGAATGCTTGGGCTCTTGTCTTTCTTTTCCTGCATGCCAGGCTCGAAACCGCCGCCCTGGATCATGAAGCCCTTGATCACGCGGTGGAACACTACGTTCTCGTAGTGACCTTTCTTGACGTATTCGATGAAGTTGGCAGCGGTGATTGGCGCTTTTTCCGCGTCCAGTTCGATGACGATGTCGCCGTAGTTGGTGGTCAGTTTGACTTGAGTCATGATCGCTACTCTTTATAAGGAATTCGTGGTTCTGGGACATTCAGCCCCACAACCGGTTCAGCCTGCTTCGGCCAAGGAGCGCAGTTTAGCGTGACAGGCGCGAATTTCGAGGCTGTTTTTCCAAAACCCTTCGATTAAATGCACTCCTTTATAGGCCGCGCTCTGTCAGCCCCTTGACAGCATCGGCTATGATAGCGGCTTTGTTTTGTCTGGCCCCCTTTGCGGCCGCGCACATGTAAGTCAAGGATCCTATGAGCAAGCCCACTGTCGACCCTACCTCGAATGCCAAGTCCGGCCCTGCCGTGCCGGTCAATTTCCTGCGGCCGATCATCCAGGCAGACCTGGACTCGGGCAAGCACACCCAGATCGTCACCCGTTTTCCGCCTGAGCCCAACGGCTACCTGCACATCGGCCACGCCAAGTCGATCTGCGTGAACTTCGGCCTGGCCCAGGAGTTCGGCGGCGTCACGCACCTGCGTTTCGACGACACCAACCCGGCCAAGGAAGACCAGGAATACATCGACGCGATCGAATCCGACGTCAAATGGCTGGGCTTCGAGTGGTCCGGCGAAGTGCGCTACGCCTCGCAGTATTTCGACCAGTTGCACGACTGGGCGGTCGAGCTGATCAAGGCCGGCAAGGCTTACGTCGACGACCTGACCCCTGAGCAGGCCAAGGAATACCGTGGCAGCCTGACCGAGCCGGGCAAGAACAGCCCGTTCCGCGACCGTTCGGTGGAAGAGAACCTCGACTGGTTCGCGCGCATGCGTGCCGGTGAGTTCCCGGATGGCGCCCGTGTGCTGCGCGCGAAGATCGACATGGCCTCGCCGAACATGAACCTGCGCGACCCGATCATGTACCGCATCCGCCACGCCCATCACCACCAGACCGGTGACAAGTGGTGCATCTACCCGAACTATGACTTCACCCACGGTCAGTCGGACGCCATCGAAGGCATCACCCACTCGATCTGCACCCTGGAATTCGAAAGCCATCGTCCGCTGTACGAGTGGTTCCTGGAAAACCTGCCGGTGCCGGCCAACCCGCGTCAGTACGAGTTCAGCCGCCTGAACCTGAACTACACCATCACCAGCAAGCGCAAGCTCAAGCAACTGGTCGATGAAAAGCACGTCAATGGCTGGGACGACCCGCGCATGTCGACGCTGTCCGGCTTCCGTCGCCGTGGCTACACGCCGGCGTCGATCCGCAACTTCTGCGACATGATCGGCACCAACCGGTCCGACGGCGTGGTCGATTTCGGCATGCTCGAGTTCAGCATCCGTCAGGACCTGGACGCCAACGCGCCGCGCGCCATGTGCGTGCTGCGTCCGTTGAAAGTCGTGATCACCAATTACCCGGAAGGTCAGGTCGAAAACCTCGAACTGCCGCGTCATCCGCAGAAAGAAGAACTCGGCGTGCGCCAGCTGCCGTTCGCCCGTGAGATCTACATCGACCGCGATGACTTCATGGAAGAACCGCCAAAGGGCTACAAGCGCCTGGAGCCGAACGGCGAAGTGCGTCTGCGTGGCAGCTACGTGATCCGTGCCGACGAAGCGATCAAGGACGCCGACGGCAACATCGTCGAGCTGCGTTGCTCGTACGACCCGGACACCCTCGGCAAGAACCCTGAAGGCCGCAAGGTCAAAGGCGTGATCCACTGGGTGCCGGCCGCTGCCAGCATCGAGTGCGAAGTGCGTCTGTACGATCGCCTGTTCCGTTCTCCGAACCCGGAGAAGGCCGAAGACAGCGCGAGTTTCCTCGACAACATCAACCCTGACTCACTGCAAGTGCTGACCGGTTGTCGTGCTGAGCCATCGCTTGGCAATGCACAGCCGGAAGACCGTTTCCAGTTCGAGCGCGAAGGCTACTTCGTCGCCGACATCAAGGACTCGAAACCAGGTCAGCCGGTATTCAACCGTACCGTGACCCTGCGTGATTCGTGGGGCCAGTGATTTAGCGTCAAGGAAATATAAAGTGCTGACGATCTACAACACGCTCACCAAGAGCAAAGAAGTCTTCAAGCCGCTGGATGGCAACAAGGTGCGCATGTACGTGTGCGGCATGACCGTGTACGACTACTGCCACCTCGGCCACGGCCGCAGCATGGTCGCGTTCGACCTGGTGACCCGCTGGTTGCGGTTCAGCGGTTACGACCTGACCTACGTGCGCAACATCACCGACATCGACGACAAGATCATCAATCGTGCCCGCGAGAACGGTGAGTCTTTCGACGCGCTGACCGAACGCATGATCGCCGCGATGCACGAAGACGAAGCGCGCCTGAACATCAAGAAGCCGGACATGGAGCCGCGCGCCACGGATCACATTCCGGGCATGCACGCGATGATCCAGACCCTGATCGACAAGGGCTTCGCCTACGCCCCGGGCAATGGCGACGTGTACTACCGCGTCGCCAAGTTCATGGGCTACGGCAAGCTGTCGCGCAAGAAGATCGAAGACCTGCGCATCGGTGCACGCATCGAAGTCGACGAGTCGAAAGAAGACCCGCTGGACTTCGTCCTGTGGAAAGCCGCCAAACCGGGCGAGCCGAGCTGGGAATCGCCGTGGGGCGCCGGGCGTCCGGGCTGGCACATCGAGTGCTCGGTGATGTCCACCTGCTGCCTCGGTGAAACCTTCGACATTCATGGCGGCGGCAGTGACCTCGAATTCCCGCACCACGAAAACGAAATCGCCCAGAGCGAAGCGGCCACCGGCAAGACCTACGCCAACGCGTGGATGCATTGCGGCATGATCCGTATCAATGGCGAGAAGATGTCCAAGTCCTTGAACAACTTCTTCACCATTCGTGACGTGCTCGACAAGTACCACCCGGAAGTCGTGCGTTACCTGCTGGTGTCGAGCCACTACCGCAGCGCGATCAACTACTCGGAAGACAACCTCAAGGACGCCAAGGGCGCACTCGAGCGTTTCTACCACGCGTTGAAAGGCCTGCCGAGCGTTGCTCCGGCTGGCGGCGAAGCCTTCGTCGAGCGTTTCACCACGGTGATGAACGACGACTTCGGCACGCCGGAAGCCTGCGCGGTGCTGTTCGAGATGGTGCGTGAGATCAACCGTCTGCGCGAGAGCGATCTCGACGCGGCGGCCGGTCTGGCGGCACGTCTGAAAGAACTGGCGAGCGTGTTGGGTGTGTTGCAGCTGGAAGCCGATGACTTCCTGCAAGCGGGCGCCGAAGGGCGTGTCGATGCCGCTGAAGTCGACGCGCTGATTGCTGCACGTCTGGCGGCACGCGCCGGCAAAGACTGGGCCGAATCCGACCGCATCCGCGACCAGCTCACCGCCATGGGCGTGGTGCTGGAAGACGGCAAGGGCGGTACGACCTGGCGTCTGGCTGACTGATTGCCTGATCCGCTTTAAAAACAAAACCCGCCGTGTGCGGGTTTTTGTTTTTGGGGGACGCTGTGGTTTTTGTGGTGACGGGACTGGCGCCTTCGCGAGCAAGCCCGCTCCCACACGGGTCATCGGTTACGCCACCAATCCTGAGTCGGTCGCAAACCCCTGTGGGAGCGGGCTTGCTCGCGAAGAGGCCCACAAGGCCGACGCATCATTCAGCCTGACGCAAGCGCTTGTACAGGGTATTACGGCTCACCCCAAGCCTGCGTGCCAGATGCGAAATATTCCCCCCGGCTGCTTTCAACTCCCGGTTCAACGCTTCCACATCATTCAGATCCAGCCCCAGCGGCTGCACGCTCTCCACCGGCTCCATCTCCAGGTCGACAAAAAAGTCATCCGGCAAATGCTCCGGCCGCACCGGCTGTTCCTCGGCCATCGCCAGCGCCACCTGCATCACGCTGCTGACCTGACGCAGATTACCCGGCCACGGGTGCCGCTCGAACAGCTCCAGCACTTCGCGGCTGAGCCCGGCCCATTGCGTCGGTTCACGATGCTGCTCCCACAAGCGTTTGAACAGCGCCTCTTTATCACTGCGCTCTCTGAGCGGTGGCAACTCCAGGGTCAAACCGCCAATTCGGTAGTACAAGTCCTCACGAAATCGGCCCAATTGCACTTGCTCGCGTAAAGAGCGGTTGGTCGCCGAGATGATCCGCAGATCCACCGCGAACAATTCGCTGCTGCCTACCGGTTGCACGCAACGCTCCTGCAATACCCGCAACAACCGCGCCTGAGTGGGCAGCGGCATGTCGCCGATTTCGTCGAGGAAGAGAGTGCCTTTGTCGGCTTTGCGGATCAGGCCGATGCTGCCTTTCTGGTTGGCGCCGGTGAACGCGCCTTTTTCATAGCCGAACAGTTCTGATTCCACCAGTTCGGCGGGGATCGCCGCGCAGTTGACGGCGATAAATGCCTGTTTGCTGCGCGAGCTGGCCTGGTGCAGGGCTTTGACGAAGACTTCCTTGCCGACCCCGGTTTCGCCGTGGATCAGCAGTGGGATGTCTTTCTCCAGCAGGCGTTCGGCCTGACGCACGGCTTTTTCCACCCGGCTGTCACCGAAGTGCAGGGTGCTGAGGCTGATGGCGCCCGCGGGTTTGAGCGACTTTTCGGCGCTTTTCGGTTCAGCAAATACCCGAGGCTGAACCGCTGCCTGTTGCGGGCGCTTCAGCAAACACTGAAAACGGTTGCGCCCGGAGGTCTGCAGGGCGAACGGCAATCCATCCGGCTGATTGATCAACTCCAGCAGCGACACGTTGAACAGGCTCTCGACACTGACCCGCGACAGGCGCACGCCGAGCAGATTGTCGGCGCGACGATTGGCCGACAGCACTTGACCGCTCTCGTCGAAAATCAACAAACCAGCCCACTGACTGTCGAGGTTGTTCAACCCGGTGTTGAACGTCAGTTGAAAGTGCTGGCCGTGGAACAGGTTGAGGATCAGCCGGTTCTCCACGGTCTGGCTCATCATCTTGACCATGCCCAGCGTGTGCGAGGGCGGCAGGTAACTGTCGCTGGACACGTCGAGCACGGCGATAACCTTGCGCTCGGCATCGAAAATCGGCGCGGCGGAACCGGTCATGAAACGGTTGGCTTTGAGAAAGTGTTCATCGTGCTCGATGTGCACCGCCTGTTCGCAGGCCAGCGCGGTGCCGATCGCATTGGTGCCACTGCAGCGTTCCATCCAGCTCGCCCCGGCGCTAAACCCTCGGGCCAGGTTCGGCTCGATAAAGCGCTGAGTGCCCCACGAGGTCAGCACCTGACCCTGATGGTCGGCGAGCATGATCAGGCAATTGGAGTTGCTGAGGATGTTCTCGTAGTACGGCAGCACTTCCTGATGGGTGGTCTGCACCAGCGCGTGGTGACGGTCGAGCAGCTGCGCGATCCCGGCGGCGGGCAATTGATCGAAGGCCGGGGCGCTCTGGTGGTCAAGGCCGAAGGCGCGGCAACGTTGCCAGGAGGTCTGGACAATAGCGTCGTGGGACAGCGGCGGGGCAGGTGCGGCCATGGTGGTGGGCCTCTGAAGGGCATTTTATTGTTGTTATGGCACTGCTTTCAAAACCAACACAGATCAAAACTGTGGGAGCGGGCTTGCTCGCGAAAGCGGTATATCAGACACATTTACATCGACTGACACACCGCCTTCGCGAGCAAGCCCGCTCCCACATTGGATTTTCATCGTTCACAGAATTTGGGCAAAAGGCGTTCATAGAGTGTTGTTCACTATTGTTCATTGTCAATCGCCCAACTGTTCAAATGTGTTCAGCAATGAACGCCCGATCCCCGCGTTTTCAGCCCTTTTCACGACAAATCAACCACTTGCCATTTCTGGCACGAATGTCGCTCTGCTGCACAGGTCGCTTGACTCCAATAATAAAAAGGCCGAGCCATGTCACTCACCCTGGAGCACGTCAGCCGCACCGTCGAGGGCCAGACCTGGATCGACGATGCCTGCCTGAAATTCGAACCCGGATCTTTCAACGTTCTGCTCGGCCGCACGCTGTCCGGCAAGACCAGCCTGATGCGCCTGATGGCAGGCCTGGACAAGCCCGACAGCGGCCGGATCCTGATGAACGGCGTCGACGTCACCCAGCGCCCGGTACGTCTGCGCAACGTGTCGATGGTCTATCAGCAGTTCATCAATTACCCGACCATGACCGTGTTCGAGAACATCGCCTCGCCGCTGCGTCAGGCCGGTGTTTCCAAAGAAATCATCCAAAGCAAAGTGCTGGAAACCGCGAAGATGCTGCGCATCGAGAAGTTCCTGCAGCGCTATCCGCTGGAGCTGTCCGGCGGTCAGCAGCAGCGCACGGCGATGGCCCGGGCGCTGGTCAAGGACGCCGAGCTGATCCTGTTCGACGAGCCACTGGTCAACCTCGACTACAAGCTGCGCGAAGAACTGCGCCAGGAAATGCGCGAGCTGTTCAAACTGCGCCACACCATTGCGATCTACGCCACCACCGAACCCAACGAAGCGTTGGCGCTGGGCGGCACCACGACGATTCTGCACGAGGGCCGGGTGATCCAGAGCGGCCCGTCGACTTCGGTTTACCACCAGCCGCAAACCGTGCTGGCGGCGGAGCTGTTTTCCGAACCGCCGATCAACCTGATGCCGGGGCGCATCGCCGGCAACGAGGTCAGCTTCGCCAATTTCGTGCACTTTCCGCTGAACGTCGACCTGCGTCCTGTAGGCGAGGGCGAGTTTCGCTTTGGCGTGCGCCCCAGCCATATCTCGCTGGTGCCGAGCAACGATGACGATCTGGAACTGGCGGTCACCGTCGAAGTGGCGGAGATCAGCGGTTCGGAAACCTTCCTGCACGTGCGCAACGAGCATTTCCTGCTGGTGCTGCACCTGCCGGGGGTTCACGAATACGACGTTGATGCGCCGATCCGCATTTACATCCCGACCCACAAACTGTTCGTGTTTGATGCGCAGGGCCGTCTGGTGCAGGCACCGGGTCAACGTGTCGCGAGGGTTGCCTGATGGCCGAAATTCGTTTGCAGCACCTCGCCCACAGCTACAACAAAGCCCCGAGCGGGCCTGACGATTACGCGATCCGCGAGATGGACCACATCTGGGAGCAGGGCGGCGCGTATGCCTTGCTCGGCCCTTCGGGTTGCGGCAAATCGACCTTGCTCAACATCATTTCCGGTCTGCTCAGCCCCTCGCAAGGGCATGTGCTGTTCGATGGCAAAGCGGTCAACGACCTGACCCCGGAGAAGCGCAACATCGCTCAGGTGTTCCAGTTCCCGGTGGTCTACGACACCATGACCGTGTTCGACAACCTGGCCTTCCCCCTGCGCAATCAGGGCATGGCCGAGGCGAAAGTGCACAGCAAGGTGCAGGAAATCGCCGAAGTCCTCGACCTGCAAAACCTGCTGAGCAAGAAAGCGCGCAACCTCACCGCTGACGAAAAACAGAAAGTCTCCATGGGCCGTGGCCTGGTGCGTGACGACGTCTCGGCGATTCTCTTCGACGAGCCGCTGACGGTGATCGACCCGCATCTGAAATGGAAGCTGCGACGCAAGCTCAAGCAGATCCACGAGCAGTTCAACATCACCATGGTCTACGTCACCCACGATCAGCTCGAAGCCTCGACCTTCGCCGACAAGATCGCCGTGATGTACGGCGGGCAGATCGTGCAGTTCGGCACGCCACGGGAATTGTTCGAGCGGCCGAGCCACACCTTTGTCGGCTACTTCATCGGCAGCCCGGGGATGAACCTGATCGAGGTGCAGCCGCAGCCGGGCGGGGTCGGTTTCGCTTCAACGCATTTGCCACTGTCCGACGCCTTGCAACGGCATATCGAACACGGTCAGTGGAAAAATCTGAAGGTCGGCATCCGTCCCGAGTTCATCCATGTCTGGGACGAGCCGTTTGACGAGGCGATGCAGGCGCGGGTGGTACACGTCGAGGACCTTGGCACCTACAAGATTCTCACCCTCGACCTCGATGGTGCGCCGCTGAAGGTGCGTCTGGCCGAAGACAAACCGGTGCCGCAGGGCACGGCATATATCAGTTTTCCGGCGCAGTGGCTGATGGTCTATGCCGATGAGTTTCTGCTCGAAGCCGACGACGAGGTGCAGCCATGAACAAGGTACAGAACAACAAGGCCTGGTGGCTGGTGTTGCCGGTGTTCCTGCTGGTGGCGTTCAGTGCGGTGATCCCGATGATGACCGTGGTCAACTACTCGGTGCAGGACATCTTCGACCAGTCCAGCCGCTACTTTGTCGGCGCCGACTGGTACAAGCAGGTGCTGCTCGACCCGCGTCTGCATGACTCGCTGCTGCGCCAATTCATCTACTCGGCCTGCGTGCTGTTGATCGAAATTCCGTTGGGTATCGCCGTCGCCCTGACGATGCCGACCAAGGGCCGCTGGTCGTCAGTGGTGCTGATCATCCTGGCGATTCCGCTGCTGATCCCATGGAACGTGGTCGGCACCATCTGGCAGATCTTCGGCCGTGCCGACATCGGCCTGCTCGGTTCGAGCCTGAATGCGCTGGGCATCAGCTACAACTACGCGGCCAACACCATGGACGCCTGGGTCACGGTGCTGGTGATGGACGTCTGGCACTGGACTTCGCTGGTGGCGTTGCTGTGTTTCTCCGGGCTGCGGGCGATTCCCGATGTGTATTACCAGGCGGCGCGGATCGACCGCGCCTCGGCCTGGGCAGTGTTCCGCCATATTCAGTTGCCGAAGCTGAAAAGCGTGCTGCTGATCGCGGTGATGCTGCGCTTCATGGACAGTTTCATGATCTACACCGAGCCATTCGTGCTCACGGGCGGCGGGCCGGGCAATGCCACGACTTTCCTCAGTCAGACCTTGACCCAAATGGCGGTCGGCCAATTCGATCTGGGGCCGGCGGCGGCGTTTTCGCTGGTGTACTTCCTGATCATCCTGCTGGTCTCGTGGCTGTTCTACACCGCCATGACCCATTCCGACGCCAATCGCTGAGGGCCCGGCCATGAGCAAGAGAAAGCTGATTCCGTTGCTGGTGTACATCCTGTTCCTGCTGGTGCCGATCTACTGGCTGTTGAACATGTCGTTCAAGAGCAACACCGAAATTCTCGGCGGGTTGACCCTGTTCCCCCAGGATTTCACCTGGCACAACTACAAGGTGATTTTCACCGATCCGAGCTGGTACACCGGTTATCTCAATTCCCTGTATTACGTCAGCCTGAACACGGTGATCTCGCTGAGTGTGGCGCTGCCAGCGGCGTATGCGTTTTCGCGCTATCGCTTCCTTGGCGACAAGCACCTGTTCTTCTGGCTGCTGACCAACCGCATGGCGCCAACGGCGGTGTTTCTGTTGCCGTTCTTTCAGTTGTATTCGTCGATCGGGCTGTTCGACACGCACATCGCCGTGGCCTTGGCGCACTGCCTGTTCAACGTGCCGCTGGCGGTGTGGATTCTTGAAGGCTTCATGTCCGGGGTGCCCAAGGAAATCGACGAAACCGCGTACATCGACGGCTACAGCTTTCCCAAGTTCTTCGTGAAGATTTTCATCCCGCTGATCGGCTCGGGCATCGGCGTCACGGCGTTTTTCTGCTTCATGTTTTCCTGGGTCGAACTGCTGCTGGCGCGCACGCTGACCTCGGTGAATGCCAAGCCGATTGCCGCGGTGATGACCCGCACGGTTTCGGCCTCGGGCATCGACTGGGGCGTGCTGGCGGCGGCGGGGGTGTTGACCATCCTCCCGGGGATGCTGGTGATCTGGTTTGTTCGCAACCACGTGGCCAAGGGCTTTGCCCTCGGTCGGGTCTGAGGAACGCATGATGGAATGGATGAGCTGGACCACCCCCACGGCGGGGTTCTTTATCGCCATCGGCCTGTTGCTGGTGGGCATGACCACCTGGGAATTGCGCTCGCCAAGCATCCTGCGACGCGGTTTTCTGCCGATTGCCACCACCCGTGGCGATCGCTTGTTCATCGGTCTTCTCGGCAGCGCCTACCTGCATCTGCTGGTAATCGGCGTCACCGACTGGAGCATCTGGGTAGCGTCCGCGCTGTCTCTGGTGTGGCTGTTGGTTGTGATGCGCTGGGGCTAGTCGAGTCGCTCGGCAATCGTGCTCCGTAACTCAAACTGGAGGTCTCTATGTTCGACAAAAACAATAAGCTGCGACATAGCATTTCATTGGCAGCCATGCTGGCACTCAGCGGTTTGAGCGCATCTGCCTGGGCCGATGCCTACGAAGACGCGGCGAAAAAATGGATCGGCAGTGAATTCAAGCCGTCGACCCTGACGGCGGATCAGCAGCTCGAAGAATTGAAGTGGTTCATCAAGGCCGCCGAGCCGTTTCGCGGCATGGACATCAAGGTTGTTTCCGAGACCCTGACCACCCACGAATACGAGTCCAAGGTGCTGGCCAAGGCGTTCACCGAAATCACCGGGATCAAGCTCACCCACGACCTGCTGCAAGAAGGCGACGTGGTGGAAAAAATGCAGACGGTGATGCAGTCGGACAAGAACATCTACGACGGCTGGGTCAACGACTCGGACCTGATCGGTACGCACTTTCGCTACGGCAAGACCGAATCGATCACCGACCTGATGGCCAACGAGGGCAAGAACTTCACCTCGCCGACCCTCGACATCAAGGACTTCATCGGCATCTCGTTCACCACCGCACCGGACGGCAAGATTTATCAGTTGCCCGATCAGCAGTTCGCCAACTTGTACTGGTTCCGCGCCGACTGGTTCGAACGCGCGGACTTGAAAGCCAAATTCAAGGAAAAGTACGGCTACGAATTGGGCGTGCCGGTGAACTGGTCGGCCTATGAAGATATCGCCAAATTCTTCAGCGAAGACGTCAAGGAAATCGACGGTAAACGCGTCTACGGCCACATGGACTACGGCAAGAAAGACCCGTCGCTGGGCTGGCGCTTCACCGACGCGTGGTTCTCCATGGCCGGTGGCGGCGACAAGGGCCTGCCCAACGGCTTGCCGGTGGACGAGTGGGGGATTCGCGTCGAGGACTGCCATCCGGTTGGTTCCAGTGTGACCCGCGGCGGCGACACCAACGGCCCGGCGGCGGTGTTCGCCACGCAGAAATACGTCGACTGGCTCAAGGCCTACGCGCCACCGGAAGCGGCGGGCATGACCTTCTCCGAGTCGGGACCGGTGCCGTCGCAGGGCAATATCGCCCAGCAGATCTTCTGGTACACCGCGTTCACCGCCGACATGACGAAACCGGGCCTGCCGGTGGTCAACGCCGACGGCACGCCGAAATGGCGCATGGCGCCGTCGCCGCGCGGGCCGTATTGGGAGGAGGGCATGAAGCTCGGCTATCAGGACGTGGGTTCGTGGACGTTCATGAAGTCCACGCCTGAGAAACAGAAACTCGCGGCGTGGCTGTACGCGCAATTCGTCACCTCGAAAACCGTGTCGCTGAAGAAAACCATCGTCGGCCTGACGCCGATCCGCGAGTCGGATATCAACTCGCAGGCGATGACCGATCTGGCGCCGAAACTCGGTGGCCTGGTCGAGTTCTACCGCAGCCCGGCCCGCGTGCAATGGACCCCGACCGGCACCAACGTGCCGGACTATCCGCGCCTGGCGCAATTGTGGTGGAGCCACATCGCCGAAGCGGCCAGCGGCGAGAAGACTCCGCAACAGGCGCTGGACGGCCTGGCCAAGGATCAGGACGCGATCATGACCCGCCTCGAACGCTCCAAGGCCCAAGCGGTGTGCGCCCCGAAAATGAACCCGGAACGCGACGCGCAATACTGGTTCGACCAACCGGGCGCACCAAAACCGAAACTGGCCAACGAGAAGCCGCAGGGCGAGACCGTGAGCTACAACGAACTGCTGAAATCGTGGGCGGATGCGCGTAAGTAATAGCTGAAATGTGAAAGGCGAACGGCACCGGAAGGTGCCGTTTGTTTTGTTGCCCGATCTACCGTAATCGCTTGCAGGCAAGCTCCCACAGGTTTTCTTGTTGTTCACAGACCCCAAAAACACCCCGATCCCTGTAGGAGCTGCCGCAGGCTGCGATCTTTTGCTCCTGATCTTCAAAGGCCAAGGCAAAAGATCGTAGCCTGCGGCAGCTCCTGCAGGACATCGGTCAATGCAAGCTTCATTTTTGAATTTCTTCAAAGATATCAAGCATGGGGTCAGGCCCGGGTACACCCGGATTCACTGTGTGGCTTGATGGTTGGCCTGGCAGCCAGCATTGATGTGTGACGGTGCTAGATGTGTCTTGATCAGACCAGAACAGCCAGATCGGTGTACCGAGCAACCAGAGCATCAGCCGTAAGTAACTTCATCGGTTCGGTCATCGCTGTGGCCACGATAATGCGGTCAAACGGATCGCGATGATGGTGCTCAAGATCCTTCACGGCGATGGCGTGCTCTGCAGTCACTGGCAGTTCGATAAAACCACTGTCGAGACAATATTGGCGGACTTCTTCCAGATCAATATTCAGCTTGCCGAGCCCGACCTTGATCGCCATTTCCCAGAAGGTGGCGGCGCTGATGTAGATTTCGGCGGCGTTCTCAATCAATTTTCTGGCTTTGCCGGACAGTCTGGCGTCATCACTGAGCGTCCAGAGCAAAACGTGCGTGTCGAGCAGAAGTCTCATGCTTGAGTGCCCTCAAATGCATCAAGCATGTCATCGGGCAGTGGTGAGTCGAAATCGTCGGGCGACAACAGTTTGCCTTTCATTGCGCCAATACGTTGAGCACTGGATTTTCCTACGGGAACGAGACGGGCCATCGCCCGGCCATGCTTGGCAATCGTGATGACTTGGCCGGCAGCGGCATCATCGACGAGTTTGGATAAATTGTTTTTGGCTTCAGCCAGCGGAACGATGATCATCAGCTCACCCCTGTATTCTGGACAAATATAGCCAGAATATTTCAGTGCTGCCAATCCGTAGACTTCTTCAGCCCATTCGCAAACGATGTCCCTGTTCATTTTTTGCCTCTCATCGGTATCCATCTGCCAGGGCCTCCACCTTAGTGCTATCTACTCAAAACCGGCTGTAGGACAAGACGGAGGTTGCGGCGAGAGCTTTCGGCGTTTGCGCGGGGATGGCAGTAAGTTGGTAAAAAATCGTACAAAAAATATCGACTGGCCCGCCGCCATCGCTGGCAAGCCAGCTCCCACAGGTTTCAGTGGTGCCCACCAAACCCAAAAACACCCCGATCACTGTAGGAGCTGCCGCAGGCTGCGATCTTTTGCTCCTGATCTTCAAAGGCCAAGGCAAAAGATCGCAGCCTGCGACAGCTCCTACAGGACATCGGTCAATGCCAGCTTCATGCTTGAGTTTCTTCAAAGGTATCAAGCATGGCGTCGAGCCCGGGTTCACCGCGACTTACTGTGGGAGCTTGCCTGCAAGCGATGGGGCCGTGGATGTCGCCGCAGGAAAACCGAGGCGGAATACGGTCATGACGCCGGGCAAGCTCTTCACCTCCGCCACGCCCTGATGCAGGCTCATGATCGAGCGCACGATTGCCAGTCCCAGCCCGGTGCTGCCCTGTGAACGCGAGCGGGCGCTGTCGACGCGGTAGAAGCGGTCGAACAGGTGCGGCAGGTGTTGCGCCTCGATGCCGGCACCGGGGTTGCTCACCAGCAGTGAAGCCTGCGTTGCGCCTTGCTCGATCAGCAAGGTGATGGTTTTACCGTTCGGGCAATGGCGCAGCGCGTTGGATAGCAGATTGGAAATCGCCCGCTGGATCATCAGCCGATCGCCCAACACCGATGCGCTGCCAACAACATTCAAATGAATCTGCTTGTCCTGCGCCGCCAGCGAAAACATCTCCGCAACCTTCGCCGCTTCCGCCTCCAGCGCCACCGCTTCAAACGGCGCCAGTGCCGACGGATGACTGACCTGCGCGAGAAACAGCATGTCCGAGACAATCCGCGCCACGCGTTCCAGCTCCTCGGTACACGACACCAGCACGTCCTGGTATTCCTCACTCGTGCGCTCGCGAGACAGCGTCACCTGGGCCTTGCCCATCAGGTTGTTGATCGGCGTGCGCAACTCATGCGCCAGGTCATCGGAGAACTGTGACAACTGCTGCACCCCGGCATCCAGTCGATGCAGCATGAAGTTGATGCCCTGCGCCAGTTCGCTCAACTCCTGCGGCATGTTCACCACCGACAGCCGATGCTCCAGATCCTGCGTCGAGACCATCGCCGCCACTTTGCGAAACTCGCGCAGCGGCGCCAATCCACGCTGCACCGCGCCCCACGCCGTCAGGCCGATGAACACCAGCAACAGCGGCAAGGCAATCAGCGTCGAGCGCAGATAGGCGCTGAGCAGCGCCTGGTCATGCGCGTTGTCCATCGACAGCAGCACCGGCACGCTGCTGCCGTCCTTGAGCCGAATCAGCTTCGACGCGGTAAGGAACTTCGCGCCCTCGTCATCGCTGCTGTCGCTATAGGCCAATTGTTCGGTGGTGGTTCGCACTGCGCGCAATTCGGCGCGTGGATCCTTGAGTCCCGAGCCGGATTTGAGCAGCGGCGTACGCAGGTTCGAACGGTCATAAATCGTCAGCGTCAGGTTGTCATGGCCCATGACCTGATCAAGCAGAATGTGCGGCTTGCCACTGACTTCGTTGGCGTCGACATACAGCGACAGGCTGTGCTCCACCTGCGCCATCTTCTTTTGCAGGCTGTCGCGGGACAGTGCATTCAGCTCATGGGTCAGGGCGAAATAGGCGAGGATCGCCAGAAACACCACCAACAGCGCGCCGAGAATACTCACGGTCAAACCGAGGCGCATCGACAGGCTGGCCGGCTTCATTCCCGCGCCTCCAGCACGTAGCCGACACCGCGCAGGGTGTGGATCAGCTTGTTGTCGAACGGGTCATCGATCTTCGCCCGCAAGCGCCGGATCGACACTTCGACCACGTTGGTGTCGCAGTCGAAATTCATGTCCCACACCAGCGAGATGATCTGTGTACGGGTCAACACCTCGCCGGACTGGCGCATCAGCAAGTGCAGCAGGGCGAATTCCTTGGTGGTCAGGTCGATGCGCTGCGCACCCCGAAACGCCCGATGCCGGCCCGGATCCAGCTCCAGATCGGCGACTTTCAACACCTGTGGCACTGGGATGTTTTCGCTGCGGCGCATCAGGGTGCGCACCCGCGCCAGCAGTTCGGGAAACTCGAACGGCTTGACCAGATAGTCGTCTGCGCCCAGGTCCAGACCGCGAATCTTGTCCGCCAACCGCCCGCGCGCGGTGAGCATCATCACTCGCGTCGAGTGGGTGCGGCGCAGTTGTTCCAGCACGCCCCAACCGTCCAGTTCCGGCAAGTTCACGTCGAGAATGATCAGGTCATAGGCCTGCTGTTGCGCCAGATGCAATCCATCGGCACCGGTGGCGGCGTGATCAACGATATAACCACTTTCGGTCAAACCCTGATGCAAGTATTCGGCAGCTTTAAGCTCGTCCTCAACGACAAGGATTCGCATGATCTATCACCACTTTTATTTAAGGGATATTTAATTAAGGTGGCCGGGAAAGTTATGGTTTTTGTAAGGTCTTCCGGACGCTGTTCAATAACTGAATGACGAATACGGTAAAGGCTGTAGTGGCTACAGGGTCAATCTTGGAGGCCTTTAAAACGGCCATCCGCGACAGCCTGTCGCAGCCTGAATGCGCCAACAGACATGTATTGCATTCAGGCAAGTGCTGTTCGGCAGATAACTACCGTGTATTTGTTTCCATGTATTACGGCAAACCCTTTTGCACTTCGCATCCTAGAACAAAACAACTTTGCTGAACCGTGGATAACGGATTTGTAATGTTCCAGTCACCTTGTCGATAAGTTCAAAACCCTAACGTGGCGGCATCGAAAAATCCTGAATTAAAGGAAGCCCTCCATTGCCCGGTTTAATTGAACTGACGGCGCGATCACGCCTGAACACAACCGCCAGCGGCCTCTTGTTGCTGGCGTGCAGCAGCCTGGCCAGCGCATCGACCCTGACGCTGGATCAGGCGCTGCAAAGTGCCTTCGCCGGCAACCCCGATCTCGCTGCCGCGCAATGGGAAATCGGTATTGCCGAGGGCGATCGCCAGCAGGCCGGGCTGATCCCCAATCCCGAGGTGTCGTGGGAGGCCGAAGACACCCGGCGCGACTCGCGCACCACTACGGTGATGCTCAGCCAGCCGATTGAACTGGGCGGCAAACGCGGTGCGCGCATTGATGTCGCCAGCCGTGCGCAGGACGCCGCCGGCATTGAGCTGGAGCGCAAGCGCAATGCCTTGCGCGCCGATGTGATTCAGGCGTTCAACGGCGCGCAAACCGCGCAGCAACGCTTGCAGCTGTCGCGTCAGTCACTGCAACTGGCCGAGCACGGTTTGCGCGTTGCTCAGGGGCGCATCGAGGCCGGTAAATCATCGCCGGTCGAAGGTGCGCGAGCACAGGTGCAGCTCTCGGAAGTGCGCCTGGAGGTGAGCCGCGCCGAACGCGATCAGGCCAATGCCTATCAGCAACTGGCGCAGGTCATGGGCGCACCGTTGCCGACCTCGACCAACGTCCAAGCCGCCACGCAAAACCTCGCCACGCTGCCACCGCCCAGTCGTTTGCTCGAGCGTCTGAACCAGACTGCCGAGCTGCGTCTGGCGAAGCTGCAGATCGATCAGCGCGAAGCCTCGTTGGGCCTGGAAAAGTCGCAGCGCATTCCCGATCTGACCGTGAGCATCGGCAGTCAGTACAGCGAAACCGAGCGCGAACGGGTCAACGTGGTCGGGCTGTCGATGCCGATTCCGCTGTTCAACCGCAATCAGGGCAACGTGCTCGCCGCCGCACGCCGCACCGATCAGGCGCGGGATCTACGCAACGCCACCGAGCTGCGTTTGCGCACCGAGGTCCAGACCAGCCTTGAGCAATGGCAGACCGCCAACGGCGAAGTCAACGCGTTCAACCAGAGCATCCTGCCTGCCGCACAAAGCGCAGTGGACAGCGCCACCCGTGGTTTCGAAATGGGCAAGTTCGGCTTCCTCGACGTACTCGACGCCCAGCGCACCCTGATCGCCGCGCGCAGCCAATACATCCAGGCCGTCAGCGAGGCGACCGAGGCCCGCGTGCGCCTCGAACGGATCTACGGCGACCTTAGCGTCAGCCCTTGAATTTCACTTTTCAGACAACTGCGCGATGGCACGGCGCAGAGGAGTTTCCATGGATAAAAAACTGATGGTGGTCGCGGTGGCGACCCTGGCGCTAGGCATTGGCTTCGGTTCGATGTGGCCGGCCAATTCAACTATCGACGCGCATGCCGATGAGGCTTCCGAACATGCCGATCACGCCGAGGAGGGTGCTGCCGCCGAAAGCGAACATGCCGAAGAAGGCCACATCGAATTGAGCACCGAGCAGATCGCGGCGGCGGGCATTCAACTGGCCGAGGCGCGGGCGCAGAGCATCAGTCTCGGCCTGTCGTTTCCCGGCGAAGTGCGCTTCGACGAGGACCGCACGGCACACGTCGTGCCGCGCGTGCCGGGGGTGGTCGAGTCGGTGGCGGTCAACCTCGGACAAGCGGTGAAGAAGGGCCAGTTGCTGGCGGTGATCGCCAGTCAGCAAATCTCCGATCAGCGCAGTGAACAGGCCGCCGCGCAACGGCGTCTGGCCCTGGCGCGCACCACTTACGAGCGCGAGAAGAAGCTGTGGCAGGACAAGATCTCCGCCGAACAGGATTTCCTCCAGGCCAAGCAGGCGTTGGAAGAGGCGGAAATCGCCATGAACAACGCCCGGCAGAAAATCAGCGTACTCAGCGGCAGCATGGTCGCCACCGGCGGCAATCGCTACGAACTGCGCGCGCCATTCGACGGCGTGGTGGTGGAAAAACACCTGACGCCGGGCGAGGTGGTCGATGAAACCACCGCCGCATTTACCCTTTCGGACTTGTCCCGGGTGTGGGTGACCTTCGGCGTTTCGCCCAAGGATCTGGCCCAGGTGCAGGTGGGCAAACCGGTCACCGTCAGCGCGCCGGAATTGAAAGCCGAAGTGACTGGCAGCGTGGCGTACGTCGGCAGCCTGCTCGGCGAACAGACCCGCACCGCGACCGTGCGCGTGACCCTGGAAAACCCGCAGGGCTCATGGCGTCCGGGGCTGTTCGTCACCGCACTGGTCGCCACCGAGAGCCGCCAGGCCAAAGTTGCCGTGCCGGAAACCGCGATCCAGACCGTCGAGGACAAACCCACGGTATTCGTCCGAACCGACGACGGCTTCAAGGCGCAGGCGGTGGAGCTGGGCAGCCGCGCCGCCGGCCACGTCGAAGTCACCCAAGGCCTGGAACCGGGGGTGCAAGTCGCCAGCGCCGGCAGCTTCGTCCTCAAGTCGGAGCTGGGCAAAGCCTCAGCCGAGCACAGTCATTAATTCTGGAAGGTCCCCATGTTCGAACGCCTGATCCAGTTTGCCATCGAGCAACGCATCATCGTGCTGCTCGCCGTTCTGCTCATGGCCGGCCTCGGCATCGCCAGTTATCAGAAACTGCCGATCGACGCCGTGCCCGACATCACCAACGTCCAGGTGCAGATCAACACCGGCGCCGCCGGGTTCTCACCGCTGGAAACCGAGCAGCGCATCACTTTCCCGATTGAAACCGCGATGGCCGGTTTGCCGGCGCTGGAGCAGACCCGGTCGCTGTCGCGTTCGGGGCTGTCGCAGGTCACGGTGATCTTCAAGGACGGCACCGACCTGTTCTTCGCTCGCCAACTGGTCAACGAGCGTTTGCAGATCGCCAAGGAGCAATTGCCCGAGGGCGCTGAAGCGGTGATGGGGCCGATCTCTACCGGCCTAGGCGAGATCTTTCTGTGGACGGTCGAGGCGCAGGAGGGCGCGTTGAAGGACGACGGCACTGCCTACACGCCGACCGATCTGCGGGTGATTCAGGACTGGATCATCAAGC
This sequence comes from Pseudomonas sp. YL2, assembly GCF_023063025.1. Classification (NCBI taxonomy): domain Bacteria; kingdom Pseudomonadati; phylum Pseudomonadota; class Gammaproteobacteria; order Pseudomonadales; family Pseudomonadaceae; genus Pseudomonas; species Pseudomonas sp. YL2. The sequence goes on from NZ_JAJSLU010000010.1 coordinate 106,194, forward strand.
CGCAATTGCGCAACGTGCCGGGCGTCGCCGAGATCAACACCATTGGTGGTTTCGCCAAGGAATATCAGATCGCGCCGGACCCGAAACGCCTCGCCGCGTACAAGCTCACGCTCACCGATCTGAACACCGCGCTGGAGCGCAACAACGCCAACGTCGGCGCCGGGTACATCGAGCGCAGCGGCGAGCAGTTGCTGATCCGCGCACCGGGGCAAGTGGCGAGCACCGAGGATATCGCTAACATCGTCATGGCCAATGTCGATGGCACGCCGATCCGGGTGAAGAACGTCGCCACCGTGGAAATCGGCCGTGAGTTGCGCAGCGGTGCAGCCACCGAAAACGGTCGCGAAGTGGTGCTGGGTACGGTGTTCATGTTGATCGGCGAGAACAGCCGCACCGTTTCGCAAGCGGTGGCCAGCAAGCTGGAACAGATCAATAAATCCCTGCCGCAAGGCGTGATCGCCGTGCCGGTCTATGACCGCACGCACCTGGTCGACAAAGCCATCGCCACGGTGAAAAAGAACCTGATCGAAGGCGCGATTCTGGTGATCGCGATTCTGTTCCTGTTCCTCGGCAACATCCGCGCCGCGCTGATTACGGCGATGGTGATTCCGCTGTCGATGCTGTTCACCTTCACTGGCATGTTCAGCAACAAAGTCAGCGCCAACCTGATGAGCCTCGGCGCGCTGGACTTCGGGATCATCGTCGACGGTGCGGTGGTGATCGTCGAAAACACTCTGCGCCGGTTGGCTCACGCACAGCAGCATCACGGCCGTTTGCTGACTCGTGCCGAGCGTTTCAAGGAAGTGTTCGCGGCGGCGAAAGAGGCGCGCCGACCGCTGATTTTCGGCCAGTTGATCATCATGGTGGTGTACCTGCCGATCTTCGCCCTGAGCGGCGTCGAAGGGAAAATGTTCCACCCGATGGCGTTCACCGTGGTCATCGCGTTGCTCGGTGCGATGCTGCTGTCGGTGACCTTTGTGCCGGCAGCGATTGCGCTGTTCGTCACCGGCAAGGTCAAGGAAGAAGAGGGCGTGGTGATGCGCGGTGCACGTCGGGTGTATGCGCCGGCGCTGGCCTGGGTCATGGCCCATCGCACGGTGGCCGTGGGCGCGGCGTTGGGCGTGATCGTGCTCAGCGGCGTGCTCACCAGCCGCATGGGCAGCGAGTTTGTGCCGAGCCTCAGTGAAGGCGACTTCGCCCTGCAAGCGCTGCGCGTGCCGGGCACCAGCCTGACGCAATCGGTGGACATGCAGCAGCGGCTGGAGACGCTGATCCTGGCCAAAGTACCGGAAGTCGAGCGCGTGTTTGCCCGCACCGGGACCGCCGAAATTGCTTCTGATCCAATGCCGCCGAACATCTCTGACAGCTATGTGATGCTCAAACCGAAGGATCAATGGCCAGACCCGAACAAGTCCCGCGAAACCCTGATGGCCGAGTTGCAACAAGCCGCCGCGACGCTGCCGGGCAGCAACTATGAACTGTCGCAGCCGATCCAGTTGCGCTTCAACGAACTGATCTCCGGCGTGCGCAGCGATGTCGCGGTGAAGGTGTTCGGCGATGATATGGACGTGCTCAACGCCACCGCTGCGAAGATTGCGGCGGCGATGCAAAAGGTCAACGGCGCCTCTGAAGTGAAAGTCGAGCAGACCACCGGGTTGCCAGTGCTGACCATCAACATCGACCGCGACAAGGCGGCGCGTTACGGGCTCAACGTCGGTGATGTGCAGGACACCATCGCTGTGGCAGTGGGCGGGCGTCAGGCCGGCACCTTGTACGAGGGCGATCGGCGTTTCGACATGGTGGTGCGTTTGTCCGACGCCATGCGCAAGGACATCGACGGCTTGTCGGCGTTGCTGATTCCGGTGCCGGCGCTGAGCGGTGCGGCGAATCAGATCGGGTTTATCGCGCTGAAGGACGTCGCCAGCCTCGATCTGGTGCTCGGGCCGAACCAGGTCAGCCGCGAAAACGGCAAGCGTCTGGTGATCGTCAGCGCCAACGTGCGCGGTCGGGATATCGGCTCGTTCGTCAGCGAGGCCGGTGCGCTGATCGAGCGCGAGGTGCAGGTGCCTGCCGGTTACTGGACCAGTTGGGGCGGGCAGTTCGAGCAACTGCAATCGGCGGCCAAGCGCTTGCAGATCGTGGTGCCGGTGGCGTTGCTGCTGGTGTTCGGCTTGCTGTTCATGATGTTCAACAATCTGAAGGACGGCTTGCTGGTGTTTACCGGGATTCCGTTTGCCTTGACCGGCGGGGTGATGGCGCTGTGGCTGAGGGATATTCCGTTGTCGATTTCCGCTGGCGTGGGGTTTATCGCGTTGTCCGGGGTGGCGGTGCTCAACGGTTTGGTGATGATCGCGTTCATTCGCAATTTGCGCGAGGAAGGGCGCTCACTGACGGAGGCAATCAACGTCGGCGCGTTGACGCGGTTGCGGCCGGTGTTGATGACCGCGCTGGTGGCGTCGCTGGGGTTTATTCCGATGGCGCTGGCAACCGGCACCGGCGCCGAGGTGCAGCGGCCACTGGCAACCGTGGTGATCGGCGGAATTCTGTCCTCGACGATCCTCACGCTTCTGATATTGCCCGCGCTGTACCAGATCGCCCATCGCCGGGATGAGGACACCGTACCGTCTGAATAGGTGATCCCTTGTGGGAGCGGGCTTGCTCGCGAAGAGGCCGTGTCAGTCGACATCAATGTTGGATGACACACCGCTTTCGCGAGCAAGCCCGCTCCCACATGGGTTCCGTGCACTGATCCGGCAGATAACGGATATGTAATTCCCCCGCCACCGTCACGAAAGGTGCGCCTTGTTACTTTGATCCCGTCAGTTACTTAAACGAGGAATCAACCATGAAATTCGCCCAACTCAGCACCTTCGCAACCGCCCTGATGCTGTCGTCACTGGCCATGGCCGAAGGCGGTGGTGACCGCACCTTCGACCGCATGATGACCGCCAATGATCGCGCGGTGGAGCTGTTCGTGGCCAAGGAACAGGCCCGTGACCCGGTCGTCGTCAACGAGAAGAAAGACGCCAACACCAAAGACCTGTAAGCCCGGCGCACTGGAACAAGCCCGTTGTCGTGTGCCGATGCCGGGCTTTTTTACGGAGGAGTAAACATGCAGTTGATCAAATGGATGACCTTCGCCGGCGTCATGGCGATGTCGGTAAATGCACTGGCTGAAGGCGGCGGCGATCGCACTTTCGAACGTGCTTTCAGCGCCAACGCCAAAGCCATGGAGCAATACGCCGCCGAGCAGGGCAAAGCGGCGCCGGTGGTCAAGGAATACGAATACGGCATGAAGCTCGACGTGGTGAAAATCGTCAGCGTGGTGAAGCCGCAGCCGGCTTGCTCGGTGGTGCCGACGGCCATGACTTACGAAGACTCGCAAGGGCAGCTCAATACGCTCAAGTACAGCGTGGCAGGCGTGTGCCGCAATAGCGGTGGCTGATGAGCCAGACGTTTTGTATTTCAAACCCGGGTCGCAATGCGCTGCTGAGGATTGCGCAGGTGGTCATGCTTGGCGAATTGGCGGTGAGCAAGGCACTGGATAACGTCGAAGCCAGCGCATAACCCTGTGGGAGCGGGCTTGCTCGCGAAAGCGGTGTGTCATTCAGCAATGATGTTGACTGACACGGCCCCTTCGCGAGCAAGCCCGCTCCCACAGTTTTCTGCGGCGTGATTTCGGAAAGGCATAAAAAAGGCGCCCCGAAGGGCGCCAAAAAATTCACCTCTGACCAAAGGAGCAAGGAGCTTCTAAAGGTGAATGGTATTGCTCGGGGAAACTCAGAGAATCGCCAGCGGATACTCGACGATCACCCGCACTTCATCCAGATCCGACTCGAACGCCGTGGCGCGGGTAGTGGCTTGGCGCAAGCGCAGTGACAGGTCTTTCATCGAGCCGCTTTGCACCACGTATTTGACTTCGATATCACGCTCCCAACGTTTCTGATCGGTCAGCGGATTGCCCTCGGCATCGCGGCGCATGTACACGGCGTTGGCGTTGGAATAGTCGGCGTCGGTGCCACGTGCGTAACGGGTCATGAACGACAGACCGGGTACGCCGTAAGTGCTCATGTCGAGGTCATAACGCACCATCCACGAACGTTCTTTCGGCGAGTTGAAGTCGCTGTACTGGATCGAGTTGTCGAGGAAGATCGAGTCGGACTGGCGCAGGTAATCGAAGTCGTCGTTGCCGTTGTTGCGCTGGTGGGAGAGGGCGACGGAGTGCGCGCCGAGTTTCACGCCGACGCGGCCGCTCCAGATGTTGTTGTCGAACTGGCCAAGCAGTTGTTTGCCTTCGTCGACTGCCTTGTAATAGTTCAGGCCGCCGAACAGCGACAGGTCATCCGACAGCGGATAGGTCCAAGCGGTGCCGGCGTAATACTGATTCCAGGCATCCTTGAGGCGACTGGAGTACAGGCTGAAACTGAGGTTCTTGTTCAGCACGTAGTCGCCTCCGCCATAAGCGATCCACGGCGAATTGACCGGGCCGGCGTAGAACGTGGCGAAATTTTCGCGCATGTCGCTGGACACCGGTTGGCTCATCGCATGCAAACGACCGCCCTGAATCGACAGACCGTCGATACTGGTGTTGGTCGCCGTCACACCGCGAAAGCTTTCCGGCAGCAGGCGCGAATCACCTGCGGCTACCACCGGGTTGGCCGGGAACACATCACCGACCTTGACCACGGTATCGAAGGCCCGCACTTTGGCAGCGCCACCGACCTTGGTGTACTCATCCCGCGCCTGGCCGTCACGGTTGACCGGCAACACATCGAACGAACTGCGCCCGCCGTTGCGGCCATCACCGGTGTCGAGTTTCAAACCGATCATGGCAAACGCATCCACCCCGACCCCAACGGTGCCTTGAGTGAAGCCGGATTCGAACTTGCTGATCACGGCATGCGCCCAGGCTTCGGAGTAACCGTTGCCGGTGGGGCTGGACTGGCCGTTGCGATGATCACGATTGAAGTAGAAGTTGCGATTGAGCACCGTCAGGCTGCTGCCCTCGACAAAGCCCTCAGGCTTGTCTTCTGCAAACACCATGGACGGCCCGGTGCCGACCACCACCGCTAAAGCGGCCATCGACATTTTTGTATTGTTAACCATCAAACACTCCTTGGGTTCGGCAGAACGGGAACGTGCGTCGGCGTGGTTTTATTGTTCGACGGGCAAAGGCCCGCCGGCATTGGTCGCCGGGTCACATCGTTGCAAGCTGCGGATAACGCCAAGGTGATGGGGGAATTACAATTTCGTCATGTGGCTGGAATGAAAACCCTCTATCAGGTCAGGGCTGCGAGTTGTTCGATTGTCTGTGGAAAACGCTCGACCAGACGGATCAGGGTTGTGGCCTGAGCATTGGGCGTTGCTCGTCCTTGCTCCCAGTTTTCGAGCGTTCGCGTGTTGGTGCGTAGATACATCGCGAATACTGACCGAGAGAGATTAAGTTGCTGACGGATGGCTACCACTTCCTCAGCAGTGATCGGCATCAGTTTTGGCAGCTGAACCTTGTGGGTACGCAAGGTGATTTTGCCTTGGCGTTCATCGGCCAGTGCTTCCAGTCCATCCATCAGTTCGGAAAAAATGTCACGTTTCATAGTGGCTTCTCGCGTTGAGTTCTCTATCCAGTGTTTTTCTGAAAAGTTTTTTCTGGGCAGGCGTCAAATCGTCCTGCTCGTTTTTGTTGTAGACGGTAAAGAGCCAGAACTGATCGAAGCCTGACCACCAGTAATAAATCACTCGTAATCCGCTGCGCTTGCCTTTCCCTCTTCGTTGGTCGCTAAAGCGAATTTTACGAAGCCCGCCTGTGTCCTCGATGAGATCGCCCGCTTCCGGATTTTTCAGCAACTCCAATTGAAAGCTGCGAAACAGATCGTCATCCAGATAGTCGTCTCGGTGCTTCTGAAATACAGGTAATTCGATAAATAGAGCATCCATGTTCTGTACGTTACCTACGTATAGTGTTGTCTCGATAATCGAATCGGTCAAGGCTTCCTGGCCTTGCTTTTCGTCCCTTTTTCAACGGTAGACGCCAGTCGTAAAAACACCTGTAGGACGAATCGACGAGTGTGGTGAGAACGTTCGATTGAGTAGAGAGGAGGCTTAGCAATTGACGTGTCGGAACAATCCGCAGCACTATCGCCCCATGACTGTCCAACTTCGAATGAACATGATGTGCTTCTCCATGACCGCTTCCGGCGGGCCATGAGGTCATACGTGTTTGTCATTTGACGTGTTACCCAAAGCCCCGCCAGCAATGGACGGGGCTTTTTCATGCCCCGTCCGCACATACCTCATGGAGAGAGAAATGTTCGACATCAGAAGAGCGACCCCGGACGATGCGCAGATCGCATTCGACATTCGGCGACTGGCCATCCGGCACCAATGCATCGGTGCCTACAGCCAGCAGCAAATGCTCGATTGGACCAAAGGAGCGGCCGAAGACGGCTACGACACGCTGATGGAGAGACATTTCTATCTGGGCTGCATCGAGGGTGAAGCCGTAGCGACCGGCATGCTCGATCTGGATTACCGTGAAATCGGCGCGATCTTCATTCGCCCGGATTTCATGCAGCGTGGGCTGGGCAAGCGTGTTCTGTACTTTCTCGAAGATTTGGCGCGGGATCTCGGGCTGACCGAGGTGTGTCTGGACGCAACGTTGAACGCTGCCGATTTTTACCGGCGCTGCGGTTACGTCGGGGAGGAGAGCGCGGTTTATCAATCACCTTCGGGTCTGCAACTGGCGTGTGTACCGATGGTGAAGAAACTGTGATGCCATTGTGGCGAGGGAGCAAGCTCCCTCGCCACAGGTTATTTGTTGCTACATAGAATCCTTAAAACAAAAACGGCACCCGAAGGTGCCGTTTCCGTTTCCAGCCAGCCGAATATCAGCCCGCCAGACCCGCCTGCTGAACCAGAGTCAGCAATGGCTGCGGGTACACACCCAGGAAGAAAGCGACCAGGGCGATGGCCAGCAGCATTACACCGCCTGCCTTCTGTTCCCAGTGCAGCTGAGCGTCGTGGCGGCGCAGGTTCGGTTCGATCAGGTACAGGGTGACCATCACGCGCAGGTAGTAGAAGACGCCGATGGCGCTGCCCAGTACCAGCGAACCTACCAGCCACCATTGGTGCGACTCGACACCGGTGGCGATGATGTAGAACTTGCCGATGAAGCCAGCGGTCAGCGGAATACCGGCCAGGGACAGCATCATCACGGTCAGCACGGCGGTCAGGTACGGACGGCGCCAGAACAGGCCGCGGTACTCGTACAGCGCGTCGGCGTCACGGCCGTTGTACGGCGAGGACATCAGGGTGATCACGCCGAATGCGCCGAGGCTGGTGATCACGTAGGTGACCAGGTACACGCCGATGGCTTCCACCGCCAGACCCTTGCTCGCCACCAAAGCGATCAGCAGGTAGCCGAAGTGCGCGATGGACGAGTAACCGAGCAGACGCTTGAGGTTGCTCTGGGTCAGGGCCAGCAAGTTACCGAACAGGATCGAGGCGACGGCGATCACGCTCAGCACGTCGCTCAGCACGCCACTGCTCGCGGCAGGGGAGATCTGGAACAGACGCACCATCACCGCGAACACCGCAACCTTGGAAGCGGTCGCAAGGAAGGCAGCCACCGGTGCCGGAGCACCTTCGTAGACGTCCGGCGTCCACAGGTGGAACGGTACCAGCGACAGCTTGAACGCCAGACCGATCAGCATCATGCCCAGACCCAACTGAGCCAGCGAGCTCGGCAGGTTGGTGGTGGCCAGCGCCTGACCGATACCGACGAAGCTCAGGGTGCCGGCGTCAGCGTAGAGCAGGGCCATACCGAACAGCAGGAACGCGGAACCCGCGGCCGACAGCACCATATACTTGATGCCGGCTTCCAGCGAACGCTTGTTGAAGAAGGCGTAAGCCACCAGACCGTAGACCGGCACCGACAGCAGTTCCAGACCGATGAACAAACCGGCCAGGTGCTGCGCGCTGACCAGAACCAGACCACCGGCGGCGGCCATCAGGATCAGCAGATACAGTTCTTCACGATTGCCCGGGTAACCCGAACCGCCATCGCCGAGGTAGGCGTGGGCGAGGGTCACACAGGCGAGGGTGGCGACCAGGATCAGCGCCATGTACAGGCAGGCGAAGGTGTCGATCTGCAGCAACGGGGTCACGGCCAGAGGCGCGACTTTCAGGGCTGGCAGGATCGACAGCAGGGCCAGGTTCAGACCGGCGACCGAGATCAGGAAGGTCTGCGAGTGGTTGCGGCGCCAGGCGATTGCCAGCATCACCACGATAATGGTGAGGCTGGTGATCAACAGTGGCGCTAGCGCAATAAAGTGTTGAATCGTGAATTCCATAGCGCTCTTACCGGGCCGAAGCGAGTTGAGTGAAGGCGGTGCCGAGCCACTGCTGCACGCCATGCATCGTGGCGGCGGAAGTGTCGAGGAACGGTTGCGGGTAGACGCCGAGGTAAATCAGCAGCGCCGCAAGGCCCAGCACCATGGTCAGTTCGCGACCGTCCATGCCGTGCAGGATCGAATCCGATTTCGACGGACCGAAGTAGGCACGGTGGATCATGATCAGCGAGTAGACCGAACCGAACACCAGACCGGAGGTGGCAATCGCGGTGATCCATGGCGCACTGGCGAACGTACCGATCAGGATCAGGAACTCGCCGACGAAGTTACCGGTACCCGGCAAGCCCAGCGACGCGGCTGCAAAGAACAGGCTGATCGCCGGCAGGTAAGCGATACGCGACCACAGACCGCCCATCTCACGCATGTCACGGGTGTGCAGACGCTCGTACAGCTGACCGCTGAGGATAAACAGTGCCGCGGCCGACAGACCGTGCGCCAGCATCTGGATCACTGCACCTTGCAGCGCCAGTTGGCTGCCGGAGTAGATGCCGATCAACACGAAGCCCATGTGGGAAACGGACGAGAAGGCGATCAGACGCTTGATGTCGGTTTGCGCGAACGCGAGGAACGCACCGTAGAAGATCCCGATCAGACCGAGGGTCATGGCGATCGGCGCGAATTCGGCCGAGGCGTTCGGGAACAGCGGCAGGGCGAAACGCAGCAGACCGTAGGCCGCGGTTTTCAGCAGGATACCGGCGAGGTCGACGGAACCGGCAGTCGGCGCCTGGGCGTGCGCGTCAGGCAACCACGAGTGGAACGGTACGACTGGCAGCTTGACCGCGAAGGCGATGAAGAAGCCGAGCATCAGGATGTACTCGGTGGTCATCGACATCTTGGTCTTCAACAGGTCGGCGTAGTTGAAGGTGATCACGCCGGTGTTGTTGAAGTTGACCAGCACCAGACCGAGGATCGCCACCAGCATGATCAGGCCGGAAGCCTGAGTGAAGATGAAGAACTTGGTCGCCGCGTAGATCCGGGTTTTCTTGCCGTCCGAAGAACTGTGACCCCAGAGCGCGATGAGGAAGTACATCGGCACCAGCATCATTTCCCAGAAGAAGAAGAACATGAACAGGTCGAGGGCGAGGAACACGCCGACAACGCCGCCCAGGATCCACATCAGGTTCAGGTGGAAGAAGCCAACGTGACGCTGGATCTCTTTCCACGAGCAGAGTACCGAGAGGATACCCAGCAGACCGGTCAGCAGGATCATCAACAGCGACAGGCCGTCGAGGGCCAGGTGCACGTTGATGCCGAAGCGCTGGATCCAGACGTGCTTGAACTCAAGCGCCCAGGTCGGATCGGCGCCAGGCGCCGGAGCAAATGAATAGTCACCGTGGGCCCACAGCCAGAGGCCGAGGGCGAGTTCCAGGGTCATGGTCAACAGCGCAATCCAGCGGGGGAGGGTAGCGCCGAAGCGCTCACCCATCCAGCACAGCAGGCCGCCGATGAAGGGGATCAGGATTAGCCAAGGCAGAATCATGACGGGCTCGTTTCCTTTCGCAAATTCGCAAGGTTCATATCAGACCGCTACCAGCACGATGGCGCCGATTACCAGCACGGCACCAGCAGCCATCGAGGCGGCATACCAACGCAGTTGACCGGTCTCGGTGCGGCTCAGGGCGGTGTGACCACCCTTGGCCATACGCGGGATCAGACCGATGGTCTGGTCGAGCGGGTCTCTGCGCAGTACATGGCTGATCGCAAGGTACGGCTTGACGAACAGTTTGTCGTAGATCCAGTCGAAGCCCCAGGCAGCGAACCACCAGGCCGAAAGGAAACGGCCGATGCCGCTGTTGGCGATTGCCGTCACGAAGCGACGCTTGCCGAGGAACAGCAGGGCCGCCAGCAGGATACCGGCCAGGGCGATGGCGCCCGAGGCGATTTCCAGACTGTGCTTGGCTTCACCACCGGCATGGCCAACGCTCTCAGGCAGTACGCCGTGCAGCGGTGGAACGATCATCGCGCCGACGAAAGTCGACAGCACGATCAGCACCGACAGTGGCAGCCAGTGCGAGATGCCGTGACCTGCGTGGGCTTCAGTCTTGGCTTCACCGTGGAACGTGATGAAGATCAGGCGGAAGGTGTACAGCGAAGTCATGAACGCGCCGACCAGACCTGCGTAGAGCAGACCGTGGTTGCCGCTGGCGAACGCTTCCCAAAGGATTTCGTCCTTGGAGTAGAAACCGGCGGTGACCAGTGGCAGGGCGGCCAGTGCAGCACCACCGACGATGAAGCTGGCGTAGGCCAGTGGCAGTTTTTTCCACAGACCGCCCATCTTGAAGATGTTTTGCTCGTGGTGGCAGGCAACGATCACCGCGCCGGAAGCAAGGAACAGCAGGGCCTTGAAGAAGGCGTGGGTCATCAGGTGGAAAATCGCGCCATCCCAGGCACCAACGCCCAGCGCCAGGAACATGTAGCCGATCTGGCTCATGGTCGAGTAGGCGAGGATACGTTTGATGTCGGTCTGTACCAGTGCGGCGAAACCGGCCAGTACCAGAGTCACACCACCAACGATGCCGACCAGGTGCAGGATTTCCGGCGCCAGGGTGAACAGGCCGTGGGTACGGGCAATCAGGTAGACACCGGCGGTCACCATGGTGGCGGCGTGGATCAGTGCCGACACCGGGGTCGGACCGGCCATCGCGTCCGCGAGCCAGGTTTGTAGCGGCAGTTGTGCCGATTTACCGACTGCACCACCCAGCAGCATCAGGGTCGCCAGGGTGATCCAGAAGTCGCCGACCTGGAATTTCTGCGGTGCCAGCACCAGCAGTTCCTGGATGTTCAGCGTGCCCACTTGCTGGAACAGGATGAACAGGCCGATGGCCATGAACACGTCGCCGATCCGGGTCACGATGAAGGCCTTGAGTGCGGCGTTACCGTTGTTGCGGTTGCTGTAGTAGAAACCGATCAACAGGTACGAGCACAGGCCCACGCCTTCCCAGCCGAAGTACAGGAACAACAGGTTATCGCCGAGTACCAGGAACAGCATGCTGGCGATAAACAGGTTGGTGTACGAGAAGAAGCGCGAGTAACCCGCTTCACCGCGCATGTACCAGGACGCGAACAGGTGGATCAAGAAGCCTACGCCCACCACCACGCCGAGCATGGTGATCGACAGGCCATCGATGTAGAGGGCGAAGTCAGGCTTGAAGCCTTCGACCGCCATCCACTTCCACAGCACCAGGGTGTAGTGACCGCCTTCGGGCGGCGCGACGTTGAATTGCCAGATGACGTAGGCGGCGACAATCGCCGACAGGCCGATGGAACCCACGCCGATCAGCGCCGAGAGGTTTTCCGACCAGCGTCCACGGGAGAACGACAGCAGCAGGAAACCGATCAGAGGGAATACAAAAGTCAGAAAGATTAGGTTCATCCGCGCATCTCACTGGCAGCGTCGATATCGAGCGTGTGGAAGCGGCGATACAGTTGCAGCAGGATCGCCAGGCCAATACTGGCCTCGGCGGCTGCCAGGCTGATCACCAGGATGAACATGATCTGTCCATCCGGTTGGCCCCAACGGGCGCCTGCAACGATGAAGGCCAGTGCAGAGGCGTTCATCATCACTTCCAGACTCATCAACACGAACAAAATGTTGCGGCGGACCATCAGGCCGACCAGACCAAGGCAGAACAGGATCCCGGCAACGGCCAATCCATGTTCGAGAGGGATAGCAGGCATGTCTTACTCCTTCGCCTCGTTACGGCCCAAATGGAACGCCGTGACGGCTGCGGCGAGCAGCAGCATCGAGGCGAGTTCGACCACAAGCAGATACGGGCCGAACAGGCTGACGCCCACGGCTTTTGCATCGACGGTGGTGTGGCCGATGGCCTGACCGCTCTGGTGAGCGAACAGCACATACAGCAGTTCGGCCAGCAGCAGGGCGGCGAGAATCACCGGGCCTGCCCAGATACCGGGCTTGAGCCAGGTGCGTTCCTGCTGAACCGAGGCCGGGCCCAGGTTCAGCATCATCACCACGAACACGAACAGCACCATGATGGCGCCAGCGTAGGCGATCACTTCCAGCACGCCGGCGAACGGCGCGCCGAGGGCGAAGAAGGTCATGGCCACGGCGATCAACGAGATGATCAGGTAGAGCAGGGCGTGCACAGGGTTGGTGTTGGTGACCACACGTAGCGTGGACACAACCGCAATACCCGATGCGAAATAGAAAGCGAATTCCATCGTTCTTCCTTAAGGCAGCAAGCTCTTCACGTTGATCGGTTCGGCTTCGTTCTGCGCAGAGCCTTTCGGCTTGCCAGCGATTGCCATACCTGCAACACGATAGAAGTTGTAATCAGGGTTTTTGCCGGGGCCGGAGATCAAAAGATCTTCTTTCTCGTACACCAGGTCCTGACGTTTGAACTCGGCCATCTCGAAATCCGGAGTCAGCTGGATTGCGGTGGTCGGACAGGCTTCCTCGCAGAGACCGCAGAAAATGCAGCGCGAGAAGTTGATACGGAAGAAGTCCGGGTACCAGCGACCGTCTTCGGTTTCAGCTTTCTGCAGCGAGATGCAACCTACCGGGCACGCCACGGCGCACAGGTTGCAGGCTACGCAACGCTCTTCGCCATCGGGGTCACGGGTCAGGACGATGCGACCACGGTAGCGTGGCGGCAGGTAGACCGGCTCTTCCGGGTATTGCAGGGTGTCGCGCTTGCGGAAGCCATGGCCGAAGACCATGACCAGGCTGCGCAACTGGGTACCGGTACCCTTAACGATGTCGCCAATATATTTGAACATGGGTCAAATCCTCACTGAACCGCAACCGCAGGTGTGTTCCACAACACAACCGCAGCGGTTATCAGCAAATTGATCAGGGTCAGTGGCAGGCAGAATTTCCAGCTGAAATCCATCACCTGGTCATAACGCGGACGCGGGATGGAAGCGCGCAGCAGGATGAACAGCATGATGAAGAACGCGGTCTTCAGTGCGAACCAGACGAAGGACAGTTGCGGCAGGATGCCGAACGGACCGTGCCAGCCACCGAAGAACAGGGTGACCAGCAGCGCCGAGATCAGGATGATGCCGATGTATTCACCGACGAAGAACATGCCCCATTTCATACCGGCGTATTCAATGTGGTAACCGTCTGCCAGTTCCTGTTCCGCTTCCGGCTGGTCGAACGGGTGACGGTGAGTCACGGCGACGCCAGCGATGAAGAAGGTACAGAAGCCGAAGAACTGCGGAATGATGAACCACAGGTTCTGCGCCTGGTACTCGACGATGTCGCGCATGTTGAACGAGCCGACCTGCACCACGATGCCCATCAGGGCCAGGCCCATGAACACTTCGTAGGACACGGTCTGCGCCGAAGCACGCAAGCTGCCGAGCAGGGCGAACTTGTTGTTGCTCGACCAGCCGGCGAACAGCACCGCGTAGACCGACAGACCGGCCATGGCGAAGAAGAACAGCAGGCCGATGTTCAGATCCGCCACGCCCCAGGTCGGGGTGATCGGGATGATCGCGAACGCGATCAGCAGGGCGGACATGGCGACCACCGGTGCCAGGGTGAAGATCACCTTGTCGGCAAACGGCGGGGTCCAGTCTTCCTTGAAGAACATCTTCAGCATGTCGGCGGCGATCTGGAACATGCCGAACGGGCCAACGCGGTTCGGACCGTAACGGTCCTGCCACCAGCCCAGCAGGCGACGTTCGACAAAGCTGAGCAACGCGCCCGCGACCACAACGGCCAGCAGAATCACGATGGCTTTGATGACCGTCAGGATCACATCGATCACTTCAGGGGTGAACCAGGTCATTGCGCTGCCTCCTGCAGACCGTCGACGGACAGGCCGGCGAATGCCGGTGGAATGCCGGCGATGCCCGCAGGCAAGGCCACCAGACCAGCGCCCAGTTCTTCATTGATGCGCAGCGGCAGACGCAGGGTCTGGCCGGCCACGTTCAGGCTCAGCAGAGCACCATCGTTTACGCCCAGGCGATCCGCTTCGGATTTGGCCAGCGCCACGTACGGAGCCGGGATGCGTTCCTGTACCGGTGCGGCTTTCGACGAGTTTTCGTCGCTGCCGAACAGGTGGTAGAACGGCACGGCCTGCCAGGTGCCCGGCGCCGGGTTGAATGCGCGCGGAGCGGCGGCGAACCAGTTCAGCGAATCACCGGTGCTTTCGATCAGGCGGGTGCCCGGGTCGCCAGCACGCAGGTGACCACCGACTTCATCCTGGAACTTGTTCCAGGCTTGCGGCGAGTTCCAGCCCGGCGACCAGGCGAATGGCACCTGCTGACGCGGTTCGGCCGAGCCCGAGTAACCTTCCATGGAGAAGGCGAACGCGGTGTCTTTGTCTTGCGGGGTGCGCGGTTCGTGAACGCTGATGTCGGCGCGCATCGCGGTGCGACCGGAATAACGCAGTGGCTCACGCGCCAGTTTCAGACCCTTGATGCGGAACGCGGCAGACGGCGCGGCATCGACGATACGCGCCAATTGCTCGGTGCTCGATGCCACGGCAGCGGTGACGTGGTCGAGTTGCGTCCAGTCGATCGGTTGGTTCAGCAGGGTCGAGCGCAGGGCGTGCAGCCAGCGCCAGCCTTCGTGAACCAGAATGCTCGCGTCCATATATTGCGGATCGAAAACCTGGAAGAAGCGCTGGGCGCGACCTTCCTGGCTGACCAGCGTACCGTCGCCTTCAGCGAAGCTCGCCGCTGGCAGAACCAGTTGCGCGCGCTCGGTGGTGGCGGTCTTCTGGTGGTCGGCAACGATCACTACTTTCGCAGCGTTCAGTGCGGCATCGACCTTGGCTTTCGAAGTGCGGGTGTACAGATCGTTTTCCAGCACGACGATGGCGTCGGCCTTGCCATCGATCACGGCTTGCAGCGCCGCGTCGACCGATTCGCCACCGAGCATGGCCAGACCGAGGCTGTTGGCTTCCGGCACGATCAGGCTGATCGAACCGTTCTTCTCGCGCAGCTTCAGGGCTTTGGCGATGTTCGCCGCCGCTTCGATCAAGGCTTTGGAACCCAGCGAAGTACCGGCGATGATCAGCGGACGTTTGGCTGCGAGCAGGGCGTCGGCAATGCGCTTGGCCAGTTCCAGTGCTTCAGCATCCAGACCTTCAACGGCCGGTGCGCTGGCATCCAGTGCGTGGGCCACAGCGAAGCCGATGCGCGCCAGATCGTCCGGAGCGGCGTGAACGCACTCTTCCGCGATGTCGTCGAGCTTGGTTTCCGCCAGGCTGGCGATGAACAGCGGGTTCAGTTCGTGCTGACCGATGTTCTTCACCGCGGCGTCGAGCCACGGCTGAACGCGCATGGCCTCGGCCATGTCTTCAGCTTTGCCCTTGACCGACTGACGCAGGGACAGCGCCATACGCGCAGCAGTCTGGGTCAGGTCTTCACCGAGGACGAACACGGCGTCGTGGTCTTCGATGTCGCGCATGTTCGGCACGGGCAACGGGCTGTCTTTGAGCACTTGCAGAACCAGACGGATGCGCTCCAGTTCGGAGGCCTCGATACCGGAGTAGAAGTGCTCGGCGCCGACCAGTTCACGCAACGCGTAGTTGCTTTCGAGGCTGGCACGCGGCGAACCGATACCGACGATATTGCGCCCGCGCAGCAGATCGGCCGCCTTGTCCAGCGCCTGATCCAGGCCCAGCTTGGTGCCGTCGGCCAGCATTGGCTGACGTGGACGGTCGGTGCGGTTGACGTAGCCATAACCGAAACGGCCACGGTCGCACAGGAAGTACTGGTTCACCGAACCGTTGAAACGGTTTTCGATGCGACGCAGTTCGCCGTAACGCTCGCCCGGGGAGATGTTGCAACCGCTGGAGCAGCCATGGCAGATGCTCGGCGAGAACTGCATGTCCCACTTGCGGTTGTAGCGCTCGGAGTGAGTCTTGTCGGTGAACACACCGGTCGGGCAGACCTCGGTGAGGTTGCCGGAGAACTCGCTTTCGAGGGTGCCGTCTTCAACGCGACCGAAGTACACGTTGTCGTGGGCGCCGAACACACCGAGGTCGGTGCCGCCGGCGTAGTCCTTGTAGAAACGCACGCAGCGGTAGCAAGCGATGCAGCGGTTCATTTCGTGGGAAATGAACGGGCCCAGTTGCTGGTTCTGGTGGGTGCGTTTGGTGAAGCGATAACGGCGCTCGTTGTGGCCGGTCATCACCGTCATGTCTTGCAGGTGGCAGTGACCACCTTCTTCGCACACAGGGCAGTCGTGCGGGTGGTTGGTCATCAGCCATTCGACAACACTGGCGCGGAACGCCTTGGATTCTTCATCGTCGATGGAGATCCAGGTGTTGTCGGTGGCAGGGGTCATGCAGGACATGACGATGCGACCACGGGTGTCGTTCTCGTCGGTGTACTGCTTGACCGCGCACTGGCGGCAGGCCCCGACGCTACCAAGCGCGGGGTGCCAGCAGAAATAAGGGATGTCGAGGCCCAGCGACAGACATGCCTGTAACAGGTTGTCTGCCCCGTCGACTTCGAGCGCTTTGCCGTCTACGTGGATAGTGGCCATGGTTCAAAGGTCTTCGTTGGCCCGGTGTCAGCGGGCGTGGCTAATGGAATCTTGTTATCCGTCCGAATCCAGTCAGCCCCGAAAGGCGTCATCGGACGAAAGGCGAAGGGCACGGACCCTTCGCCTTTTTAAGCGTTTACGCGCCGATTACGATCGGCCTTGCCAGAGGCGGGACGGCGGCGCTTGCAGGCGCGATACCGGCTTCGAACTCTGGACGGAAGTATTTGATGGCACTGCCCAGCGGCTCCACGGCACCCGGTGCGTGAGCACAGAAGGTCTTGCCTGGGCCGAGGAAGCCGACCAGACCCAGCAGGGTCTCGATGTCGCCTGGCTGACCGCGGCCTTCTTCGATAGCCATCAAGAGCTTGACGCTCCATGGCAGGCCATCACGGCACGGGGTGCAGAAACCGCAGGATTCGCGAGCGAAGAACTGCTCCATGTTGCGCAGCAGGGAAACCATGTTGACGCTGTCGTCCACCGCCATCGCCAGGCCGGTACCCATCCGGGTGCCCACTTTGGCGATGCCGCCGGCGTACATCTGTGCGTCGAGGTGTTCCGGCAACAGGAAACCGGTACCGGCGCCACCTGGCTGCCAGGCCTTGAGCTTGTAACCGTCGCGCATGCCGCCGGCGTAGTCTTCGAACAGCTCGCGACCGGTGACGCCGAATGGCAGTTCCCACAGGCCCGGATTCTTGACCTTGCCGGAGAAGCCCATGAGCTTGGTGCCCATGTCTTCGCTGCCTTCGCGGGCCAACGATTTGTACCAGTCAACGCCGTCGGCAATGATCGCCGGCACGTTGCACAGGGTTTCGACGTTGTTCACGCAGGTCGGCTTGCCCCACACGCCGACGGCGGCAGGGAAGGGCGGCTTGGAGCGCGGGTTGGCGCGGCGGCCTTCGAGGGAGTTGATCAGTGCGGTTTCTTCACCGCAGATGTAACGCCCGGCGCCGGTGTGGACGAACAGTTCGAAATCGAAACCGCTGCCCAGAATGTTTTTACCCAGCAGGCCTGCAGCCTTGGCTTCTTCCACGGCACGATTCAAGTGCTTGGCGGCGGTGGTGTACTCGCCACGCAGGAAGATGTAGCCACGGTAGGTTTTCAGTGCGCGGGCACTGATCAGCATGCCTTCGATCAGCAGATGGGGCAGTTGCTCCATCAGCATGCGGTCTTTCCAGGTGTTCGGCTCCATCTCGTCCGCGTTGCACAGCAGGTAGCGGATGTTGATGGATTCGTCCTTGGGCATCAGGCCCCACTTCACGCCAGTGGGGAAGCCTGCACCGCCGCGGCCTTTGAGGCCGGCGTCTTTCACGGTCTGGACGATGTCGTCCTGAGCCATGTCGGCGAAGGCCTTGCGCGCAGCGGCGTAACCGTTCTTGGCCTGGTATTCGTCGAGCCACACGGCTTCGCCGTCGTCACGCAGACGCCAGGTCAGCGGGTGAGTCTCGGCCGAACGCTTGATGCGGTTGGCAGGACCGAAAGATGTCAGGGTCATACGTAGCCCTCGAGCAGTTTGGCCACGCCGGCAGGCTGCACGTCGCCAAAGGTGTCGTCGTCGATCATCAGCGCCGGTGCCTTGTCGCAGTTGCCGAGGCAGCAGACAGGCAGCAGGGTGAAACGACCGTCGGCGGTGGTCTGACCCAGGCCGATGCCCAGATTGTTCTGGATTTCGCTGACCACCGACTCGTGGCCACCGATGTAGCAGACCATGCTGTCGCAGACGCGAATGATGTGACGGCCGACCGGCTGACGGAAGATCTGGCTGTAGAACGTCGCCACGCCTTCAACGTCGCTGGCCGGGATGCCGAGGATCTCGCCGATTGCGTACAGGGCGCCATCCGGCACCCAGCCGCGTTCCTTCTGAACGATCTTCAGGGCTTCGATCGACGCCGCGCGCGGGTCTTCGTAGTGATGCAGCTCGTGCTCGATGGCCGAGCGCTCGGTTTCACTCAAGGTGAAACGGTCTGTCTGGATAAGCGTGCTGTTCATGCTTAGCGGTCCACGTCGGCCATAACGAAGTCGATACTACCCAGGTACGCAATCAAGTCCGCGACCATGCTGCCTTTGATCACCGAAGGGATCTGTTGCAGGTGCGGGAAGCTCGGAGTACGGATCCGGGTACGGTAGCTCATGGTGCCGCCGTCGCTCGTCAGGTAATAACTGTTGATGCCCTTGGTCGCTTCGATCATCTGGAAGGATTCGTTGGCCGGCATGACCGGGCCCCACGAAACCTGCAGGAAGTGCGTAATCAGGGTTTCGATGTGCTGCAGCGTGCGCTCTTTCGGCGGCGGCGTGGTCAGCGGGTGATCCGCCTTGTACGGGCCTTCCGGCATGTTGCGCATGCACTGGTCGATGATCTTGATGCTCTGGCGCATCTCCTCGACGCGGACCATGCAGCGATCGTAGGCATCGCCGTTGGTGGCCAGCGGTACTTCGAATTCGAAGTTCTCGTAGCCGGAGTATGGACGCGCTTTACGCAGGTCGAAGTCGCAACCGGTCGAACGCAGGCCGGCACCGGTGACGCCCCATTCCAGGGCCTCTTTGGTGTTGTACTGGGCGACGCCGATGGTCCGACCTTTGAGGATGCTGTTCTGCAGGGCCGCCTTGGTGTACTCGTCGAGGCGTTTTGGCAGCCATTCAACGAAGTCTTTCACCAGTTTGTCCCAGCCGCGCGGCAGGTCGTGGGCGACGCCACCGATGCGGTACCAGGCCGGGTGCAGACGGAAACCGGTGATGGCTTCGATCACTGTGTACGCCTTCTGGCGGTCGGTGAAGGTGAAGAACACCGGGGTCATGGCGCCGACGTCCTGGATGTAGGTACCCAGGAACAGCAGGTGGCTGGTGATCCGGAAGAACTCGGCCATCATGATGCGGATGACGTCGACCTTCTCCGGCACCTTGATGCCGGCCAGCTTTTCGACCGAGAGCACGTACGGCAGGTTGTTCATCACGCCGCCGAGGTAGTCGATACGGTCGGTGTACGGGATGAAGCTGTGCCAGGACTGACGCTCGGCCATCTTCTCGGCACCACGGTGGTGGTAACCGATGTCTGGTACGCAGTCGACGATCTCTTCGCCATCGAGTTGCAGAATGATGCGGAACGCACCGTGCGCCGAAGGGTGGTTCGGGCCCAGGTTGAGGAACATGTAGTCCTCGTTAGCCCCGGAACGCTTCATGCCCCAGTCTTCAGGACGGAAGCGCGCGGCTTCTTCCTCAAGCTGTTGCTTGGCGAGGTTGAGGCTGAACGGATCGAATTCGGTGGCGCGCGCCGGGAAATCCTTGCGCAGCGGGTGACCTTCCCAGGTCGGCGGCATCATGATGCGCGACAGGTGCGGGTGGCCTTTGAAGTCGATGCCGTACATGTCCCAGACTTCACGCTCGTACCAGTTGGCGTTTGGCCAGATGCTGGTGACGGTCGGCAAGCTCAGGTCGCTTTCGGACAAGGCGACTTTGATCATCACGTCACTATTACGCTCAAGCGACATGAGGTGATAGAACACGGTGAAGTCGGCGCCCGATGGCAGCCCTTGACGCTTGGTGCGCAGGCGCTCGTCCACGCCGTGCAGGTCATAGAGCATGACGTACGGCTTGGGCAGGTTGCGCAGGAAGGTCAGGACTTCGACGAGTCTGGCGCGCGCCACCCACAGCACCGGCATGCCGGTGCGGGTCGACTGAGCGGTGAACGCTTCGGCGCCAAAACGGTTGTTCAATTCGACGACCACATCCTGGTCGTCTGCCTTATAAGGCGGGATGTACAGAGCGCTGCCTGTAGTCATGGTTATTTTTTCGCTTTCGGTCAACGTAAAGAATGAAGCCAGCTTCTCGTTTCTTTGAAACAGACTGGATCAGACTTCGTCAGGGCTGCGCAGATTGGTGACTGCGATTCGCTGTTCGCGGCGCTGTTCCTTTTGCGAAGGCATGTCGGCGCGATAAACGCCTTGGTCGCCAACGACCCAGGAAAGCGGACGACGCTCCTGTCCAATCGATTCCTGCAACAGCATCAAGCCTTGCAGGAATGCTTCTGGACGAGGCGGGCAGCCAGGTACGTAGACGTCCACGGGCAGGAACTTGTCCACCCCTTGAACCACGGAGTAGATGTCGTACATGCCACCGGAGTTGGCGCACGAACCCATGGAGATAACCCACTTAGGCTCGAGCATCTGCTCGTAGAGACGCTGAATGATCGGCGCCATCTTGATGAAGCAGGTACCGGCGATAACCATGAAGTCGGCCTGACGCGGTGATGCCCGGATAACTTCGGCGCCAAAGCGCGCGATGTCGTGGGGCGCCGTGAAGGCGGTGGTCATTTCCACGTAGCAGCACGAAAGGCCGAAGTTGTACGGCCACAGGGAGTTTTTACGCCCCCAGTTGACCGCGCCACTCAGCACGTCTTCGAGCTTGCCCATGAAAATGTTTTTGTGAACTTGATCCTCTAACGGATCGGAAACGGTTTCCCGTTCGCCGATCGGATACTGCTCGTTAGGAGCATCGGGGTCGATTCTGGTGAGATTGTATTGCATTGCCAAAGCCTCATTGTTTCAGCTTCGCCTGCCGCTTGCGACGAGCTTCCGGAGCCCAGTCAAGGGCGCCCACTCGGAACAGGTAGACAAGACCTGCCAACAGAATTGCTATGAAAACGAGAGCTTCGACGAATCCGGTCCAGCCGCTTTCGCGGACGGACACAGACCATGCAAAGAGAAAGAGGGCTTCGATATCGAAGATCACGAACAGCATCGCGACCAGATAGAATTTGGCTGAGAGCCGCAAACGGGCGCCACCTGTAGGTAGCATGCCGGACTCGAACGGTTCGTTTTTGCTGCGGCCCCAGGCTTTTGACCCGAGGAGGCTGGAGACGCCAAGCATGAAGGCACACAGGCCGACGACACCCAGAAGGAAAATGGCAAAGCCCCAGTTGTGGGCCATGAGTCCTGTCGCTTCGGGCATGCTGGTAATCCTTAACAGAGAGCAAAGGTCTCTGAGCTTGATAAAGAAATAGGCAGTGACGATATGTCGCAGCAATCAATCGCGCTGATTTTATGGCTAAACACCCGGCAAGTAAAATTCCTATAGCGAAATTATTTATTGGAATAAGGACATAGCGTACCTCCAATGCCCTGCAGCCCATGCGTTGCGGGCATTAGCCGGGTTTATGCAAATAATGTTTTGTAGGGAATGTAACGAACATAGTTGCAGCTAAATGATAATTGATATCGTTTGGAGTGGTTTTGTAACTGTTTAGCGGTGCAGTAAACAGAAAGTTGTCTTATATGCCCGTTACTGCAAGTAGCGGTGGCGCCCGTTTTAGCTGATTTTTCTGACCTGAGTACTGGTCTGGATCAATGTTTTGTCGCACGGCCGGCGCTGAACCTTTGGGAGCGGGCTTGCTCGCGAATGCGGTGGGTCAGTCGCGCATGTGCAGGCTGACACTACGCTTTCGCGAGCAAGCCCGCTCCCACAAGGGGGGGCTGTGGTGTTTGGGGAATCAACGCGCAAAAAAAAACGCCCCGAACCAGTCGGGGCGTCAGTTTTGCGGCTTTGCGGTTAGCTTTCTATACGATCCGCAAAGGCCGTTTGCTCAGCGAAGCCGAATCAGTGGAACTGTTCTTCTTCGGTCGAACCGGTCAGCGCGGTCACCGAGGACGAGCCACCCTGAATCACGGTGGTCATGTCGTCGAAGTAGCCGGTGCCCACTTCCTGCTGGTGAGCCACGAAGGTGTAACCCTTGGCGGCGTCAGCGAATTCCTGCTCCTGCAGCTTCACGTAGGCAGTCATGTCGTTGCGGGCGTAGTCGTGCGCCAGGTTGAACATGCTGTGCCACATGTTGTGAATGCCGGCCAGGGTGATGAACTGGTGCTTGTAGCCCATGGCGGACAGTTCGCGCTGGAACTTGGCGATGGTCGCGTCGTCCAGGTTTTTCTTCCAGTTGAAGGAAGGCGAGCAGTTGTACGACAGCAGTTGATCCGGGTATTCCTTCTTGATCGCTTCAGCGAAGCGACGGGCTTCTTCCAGATCCGGTTTGGCGGTTTCGCACCAGATCAGGTCGGCGTACGGTGCGTAGGCCAGGCCACGGGCGATGGCTTGATCCAGGCCGGCACGAACCTTGTAGAAACCTTCCTGAGTACGCTCGCCAGTCACGAACGGCTGGTCGTACGGATCGCAGTCCGAAGTCAGCAGGTCAGCCGCGTTGGCGTCGGTACGCGCCAGGATGATGGTCGGCGTGCCGGCAACGTCAGCCGCCAGACGAGCAGCGGTCAGCTTCTGTACCGCTTCCTGAGTTGGAACCAGGACCTTGCCGCCCATGTGGCCGCATTTTTTCACGGAAGCCAGTTGGTCTTCGAAGTGCACGCCGGCGGCGCCAGCTTCGATCATGCTCTTCATCAGCTCGTAGGCGTTCAGTACGCCGCCGAAACCGGCTTCAGCGTCAGCCACGATTGGCGCGAAGTAGTCGATGTAGCCTTCGTCGCCCGGGTTCTTGCCGGCCTTCCACTGGATCTGGTCAGCACGACGGAACGAGTTGTTGATGCGCTTGACCACGGTTGGCACCGAGTCCACCGGGTACAGCGACTGGTCCGGGTACATGGATTCTGCGGAGTTGTTGTCCGCAGCCACCTGCCAGCCCGACAGGTAGATCGCCTGGATACCGGCCTTGACCTGCTGAACAGCCTGGCCGCCGGTCAGGGCGCCCATGCAGTTGACGAAATCTTTCTCTGGGCGGAAGGACGGCTTGGCACCCTGGGTCACCAGGTTCCACAGCTTCTCGGCACCCATTTTCGCAAAGGTGTGCTCAGGTTGAACCGAGCCACGCAGACGGACGACGTCAGCAGCGGAATAAGTGCGAGTCACGCCTTTCCAGCGCGGGTTTTCAGCCCAGTCTTTTTCGAGGGCTGCAATTTGCTGTTCGCGTGTCAGTGCCATGGAGATAAACCTCGTCGCGTCTTTATGAAAAGTTGTTCTGCGGTGGAAAATTCCTGCGCTCGCTGACCAGAAGCTTAGGTGGTCAAGTCGGATTCGGCGGGGGAGGCGACGGGATGAACGATGGGCTCGAGGGGAAGTGAGCAGGTAGTGGCGGACTGCGGGCGCATTCGGGCGTCGTGGGCCTTTATACGGACTACAGCGTGAAGCCGGGTTACCTAATTACGCTTCCGTCCCTCGGGACAACTTCGTTCCAGTCGGCAACCTCGTCAAACACACCTTGTGGGCGGTACAGACACGAAGCGGTTCGCGGGGTAGGTGCGAACGTCGCTTCGAAGGCCCTTGCCAGGGCCTCTGATTAGCGGGAGCGAGGCCATCATGCCTTCGCTTTTTTGGCTCGTCAAACGTTTTGTAGTGCTTTTTTTCAAGCACTACATCTTTCGTCTAATACGACTAATCAGTCAGTTTTCGGTGCTTTAGTCCAGGGCGTCGACTTTGACCCGTAAAGTCATGTCATCCCGGCCTTGAGTCGAGTAGCTGCGGGTCAGGCCCTGTTTGTCTGCCTGAGTCTGGCGATTTACGCCGGCGAGGGTGATCCATTCGCCCAGGCGTCCGCTGACCGTTGTGTCGGTACTTTGCACGTTCACTACATCGGCGCGTTCCTGGCTCATGCGGTCACGGTTGGTACTGATTGCCAGGTGAACGATGTCGCCGGTGACGCTGGCGGTGACGTAGAAGCCTTGAGTGACGTTGCGGTATTGGGTCTGGCTACTGTAGTCGCCGTAGGAGTTGGTCTGGCTGCTGGTGATCGGCACACTTTGGCCGACCTGAATCAGCGCCGGCATGCCGTCGGTGGCCTGTACTTGCTGCACGCCGCCGTCACGGCTGGCGGTGCTGCGGCTGATAATGCGGGTCTGATTCGGCTGCGCGCCGTTGACCGAGTAGCCTTCATCGCCGCGACCGTTGTTTTCATTGGTATCAACCGTGATCAACAGGCGTTTGGGCGCAGTATCGAGCTGGGTAATCAGCGCCTTGAGTTCCTGAATCTTGTCCGGCTCGGCCTTGATGATCAGTTGATTGCCATAGGCGCTGACCTGACCGTCCTTGCCGATAAAGTCTTGCGCCATCGGCAGCATGTCGGCGCTGGTGCGGTAGTTGAGGGGCACGATTTCTGTGGCTGCCATCACCGAAAAACTGCAACCGAGCAGCAGGGTGGTGAGCAGGGTGCGTAGGGACATGTCCGTTATCTCCGCTTTCGAAAGGCTTGATATTGCCAGTTTGTCGGCCCGGGGTGGGGCAAGTTGAATCGTAGACAGCAAAACGCCCCGGCATCTGAAGATGGCGGGGCGTTTTGAGGGTGCTCACATACCGCTTTTTGTGGCGAGGGAGCTTGCTCCCGCTGGGCTGCGCAGCAGACCCCAAATTTTCAGGGCCGCTTCGCGCCCCAGCGGGAGCAAGCTCCCTCGCCACAGGGTTTCACAGGTATGGGATCTCTGTTGGTCAAGCCGAATGCCGAACCATATCGACGTGCGGAATCCCCGCTTCAAGGAATTCCTCGCTGACCAGACTGAAGCCCAGGCGCTCATAGAACGCCGTGGCCTGTACCTGGGCGCTGAGCATCTGCTGCTGCAGGCCGCGGGCTTCGGCTTCGGCGATGACCGCTTGCATCAGCGCGTCGCCCACCTTCATCCCGCGCCAGTCCTTCAGTACCGAAACCCGGCCAATGTGCCCGTCGGGCAGCAGGCGGGCGGTGCCGATCGGAAAGTCGCCTTCGAACGCCAGAAAATGCACGGCGGTCGCGTCATCGGCGTCCCATTCAAGCTCGGGTGGCACCGATTGTTCGGCGATGAACACCGTTTCACGAATGCGCCGGATCTCGGCGTTGTCCTTTTGCCAGTCTGCGACACGTACGCGAATCTTATTCATCGGCAAATCCCAGGCTGCCTTGTTTGACCAGTTCGCACAGCAGGCCGCGACCGTCTTCGTCGTTGAGCCACTCGCCGAGGTTGTCGACATGCAGCGCATCGGCAGCGCAGATCATCTTCAGCAGCTCGCGCAGCTTGCCCGGCAGGTAACGGCTCTGGCCGCTGGCGAACAGCAGCAGATCGTCATCGACTTCCGACCAGGCCAGGCGCGCGCTCGGGTTGCGGATCAGCACGGCGCCGTCTTGCAGGGCGTTGAGGAAGTCGTCTTCTTCAACGTCTTCCGGGCCGACCACCAGTTCCGGGTAGCGCGGCTCGGTCATGTACTGGCCGAACCAGGTCAGCAGCAGGCGCTCGTCGCTCATGTGCTCGGCGAGCAGGCTTTTCAGGCGACCGAGTGCATCGTGCTGGATCTGATGCGGATCATCGCTGACCGGTTTCGCATCGGCGTCGGTGTAGCGTTCTTCGTCAGTCAGGAACTGGCTGAGGAAGTCGGTGAAGTGGGTCAGTACTTCCGAGGCGCTCGGGGCGCGGAAGCCGACCGAGTAGGTCATGCAGTTGTCCACGGCGACACCGCAGTGGGCCAGGCGCGGCGGCAGGTAGAGCATGTCGCCCGGTTCCAGCACCCATTCTTCGGTCTCGTGGAATTCGGCGAGGATGCGCAGATCCGCGTGTTGCAGCAGCGGACTTTCGGAGTCGCACATCTGGCCGATCTTCCAGTTGCGCTGGCCATGACCTTGCAGCAGGAACACGTCGTAGTTGTCGAAGTGCGGGCCAACGCTGCCACCCGGGGCGGCGAAGCTGATCATCACGTCATCGACGCGCCAGCTCGGCAGGAAGCGGAAGTTTTCCAGCAGCTCGCTGACTTCCGGGACGAATTGATCAACGGCCTGAACGAGCAGGGTCCACTCTTTTTCCGGCAGCTTGCTGAATTCGTCTTCGGCGAACGGGCCGCGACGCAGCTCCCACGGACGCTCGCCGTGCTCGATCACCAGGCGCGACTCGACCTCTTCTTCCAGGGCCAGGCCGGCCAGTTCGTCGGCGTCGATCGGGCTTTCGAAGTCAGGGATGGCCTGACGGATCAGCAGCGGCTTTTTCTGCCAGTAATCGCGCATGAATTCGCGCGCCGTGAGACCGCCCAGAAGTTGAAGAGGAGTATCAGGATTCATGTGTAACCTATTGAAAAAAAGCATTTTTCAGACGGGAATAAAAACGCCCGGCGCGGCCGGGCGTCTCAAACGGGTCAAGCGGTGAATCAGATGCGTTTGGCTTGCGCTACAGCGTTACCGATGTAGTTGGCCGGGGTCAGCTGTTTCAGCTCGGCTTTCGCTTCGGCTGGCATGTCCAGGCCGTCGATGAAAGTCTGCAGCGCTTCCGGGCTGATGCCCTTGCCGCGGGTCAGTTCTTTGAGCTTTTCGTACGGGTTTTCGATGTTGTAGCGGCGCATCACGGTCTGGATCGGCTCGGCCAATACTTCCCAGCAAGCGTCCAGATCGGCAGCGATCTTGTCAGCGTTCAGCTCAAGCTTGCTGATGCCTTTGAGGCTGGCTTCGTAGGCGATCACGCTGTGAGCGAAGCCCACACCGAGGTTGCGCAGTACGGTGGAGTCGGTCAGGTCGCGCTGCCAGCGGGAGATCGGCAGTTTGCTCGCCAGGTGCTGGAACAGTGCATTGGCGATGCCCAGGTTGCCTTCGGAGTTTTCGAAGTCGATCGGGTTGACCTTGTGCGGCATGGTCGACGAACCGATTTCGCCAGCGATGGTGCGCTGTTTGAAATAACCCAGGGAAATGTAGCCCCAGATGTCACGGTCGAAGTCGATCAGGATGGTGTTGAAGCGCGCGATCGCGTCGAACAGCTCGGCGATGTAGTCATGCGGTTCGATCTGCGTGGTGTACGGGTTGAAGCCCAGGCCCAGTTCGTCTTCGATGAAGGCGCGGGCGTTGGCTTCCCAGTCGATCTGCGGGTAGGCCGACAGGTGCGCGTTGTAGTTGCCTACGGCGCCGTTGATCTTGCCCAGCAGCGGAACGGCAGCGACTTGAGCGATCTGACGCTCGAGACGGTAAACCACGTTCGCCAGCTCTTTACCCAGAGTAGTCGGGGAGGCCGGTTGACCGTGGGTGCGCGACAGCATCGGCACGTCGGCGAAGCGGATCGCCAGTTCACGGATCGCGTTGGCAGTCTGGCGCATCAGCGGCAGCATCACGTCGTCACGGCCTTCGCGCAGCATCAGGGCGTGGGACAGGTTGTTGATGTCTTCACTGGTGCAGGCAAAGTGGATGAACTCGCTGACCTTGGCCAGCTCCGGCAGCTTGGCCGCCTGCTCCTTGAGCAGGTATTCGATCGCCTTGACGTCGTGGTTGGTGGTGCGCTCGATCTCTTTGACGCGCTCAGCGTGCTCCAGCGAGAAGTTTTCAGCCAGTTCATTGAGAACGGCGTTGGCCTCGGCGGAGAAGGCTGGCACTTCCGGGATACCGGCGTGGGCGGCCAGGCGCTGGAGCCAGCGCACTTCAACCAGGACGCGGGCACGGATCAGGCCGTACTCGCTGAAAATCGGGCGCAGGGCCTGGGTTTTGCCGGCGTAGCGGCCGTCAACAGGGGAAACCGCAGTGAGCGAAGAGAGCTGCATGGGGTGTTCTCGGACAGTCGGGCAACGAAATGGGGCGCGTATCATACATGAAAAAATCCGCCGGTCCGTTGCCAACTGACCGGCGTATTACGCGCTACAGACTACAAAACTTTTATTGCGCGACGATTTACTCGCTGCGCATCAACGGATACAGCTCTTTGAGCAGCTTGCGCCGACTGATCACCAACTGCCAGCGGTGGCCGCCGAGCTGCCGCCACAGGCGTGCCGAGCGGATGCCGGCCAGCAGCAGGGCGCGGATCTTCGAAGCGTTGCTCGGTTGCTGCAGGTTGCGCATGTCGCCATGCACCTGAATCCGCTGGCGCAGGGTGCTCAGAGTGTCCTGATACAGCGCACCACAGGCGGCGATCACGTTTTCGTGGGCCGGGCCGAAGTGCTCGACCTGCGACTGGATCTGCGGCAGGCGTTTGCCAATGGTGTCGAGCATGTCGTCACGTTTGGCCAGTTGTCGTTCCAGACCGAGCATCGACAGGGCATAGCGCAGCGGTTCGCGTTGCAGGGTGCTCGGGTCGCGCTCGAGGGCGCCGATCAATGCCCGATAGCCCTCGCGCAGATTGAGGTCGTCGCCGCCGTACACGTCCAGTGTGTCCTTCGGGTCGCGTACCAGCAGGCTGCCGAGCATGCAGCTCAGGCCGGCCTCGCTGGTCTGGCCGGTCTTGGCGATGCGGTCGACCAGCACCGCGGCGAGAAACACCCCGCCGAGTGCCGTCAGTTGCTCCTGAGTCGGGCTCATGCCTGGCCGCTCCACGGCTCGGCAACTTCGATCACGCCGCCACCGAGGCAGATTTCACCGTCATAGAACACCACGGACTGACCCGGGGTTACCGCGCGTTGCGGTTCGTCGAACACGGCGCGGTAGCCGTTTTCGGTTTTTTCCAGGGTGCAAGCCTGATCGCTCTGGCGATAACGCACTTTGGCGGTCAGGCGCAGCGGCTGGCTCAGGTCGATCGGATTGACCCAGTAGATTTCCGAAGCGAGCAGCGCGCTGGAGAACAGCCACGGATGGTTGTTGCCTTGGCCGACGATCAGCTCGTTGGTGTCCAGATCCTTGCGCAGCACGTACCACGGCTCGTCGCCCGCGTCTTTCAGGCCGCCAATGCCCAGGCCCTGACGCTGACCGATGGTGTGGTACATCAAGCCGTGGTGACGGCCGATGACTTCGCCTTCGGTGGTTTTGATTTCGCCCGGTTGCGCCGGCAGGTATTGCTTGAGGAAATCGCTGAAACGTCGCTCGCCGATGAAGCAGATCCCGGTGGAATCCTTCTTCTTGGCGGTCGCCAGCTCGTATTTCTCGGCAATGGCGCGCACTTCGGGCTTTTCCAGTTCACCGACCGGGAACAGGGTCTTGGCGATCTGTTCGCCGCCGACAGCGTGCAGGAAGTAGCTCTGGTCCTTGTTCGGATCGAGGCCCTTGAGCAGTTCGGTACGACCATCGATGTCGCGACGGCGCACGTAGTGGCCGGTGGCGATCAGGTCGGCGCCAAGCATCATGGCGTAGTCGAGGAACGCCTTGAACTTGATCTCGCGGTTGCACAGGATGTCCGGATTCGGCGTGCGACCGGCCTTGTATTCGGCGAGGAAGTGCTCGAACACGTTGTCCCAGTACTCGGCGGCGAAGTTGGCGGTGTGCAGCTTGATGCCGATCTTGTCGCACACGGCCTGGGCATCCGCCAGGTCGTCCATGGCGGTGCAGTATTCCGTTCCGTCGTCTTCTTCCCAGTTCTTCATGAACAGGCCTTCCACCTCGTAACCCTGCTCGATCAGCAGGAGAGCGGAAACGGAAGAGTCCACGCCGCCGGACATGCCGACAATGACGCGCTTCTTGGATGTGTCAGAAGGGGCTGGATCACGCATAGGGATTCAATGAGTGTCTTGAAAAAGGACGCGATTCTAGCAGGCTCACGGCCTCAAGGCTAAAGAGAAGGGCGGATCAGTTCGAGACTGAAGTGATGACCGGCCAGATAGTCGTCGATGCAGCGGATGATCAGCTCGCTGCGCCAGTTGTCGCGCTGAGCGATTAATTCGCTACGGGTCAACCACTTGGCGCCGACGATGCCGTCGTCCAGTTGATAGTCGGGGTGGTGTTTCACTGCTTTGGCGCTGAAGCACACGCGTTGATACGTCACCCCGTTGCTCGGCGCGGTATACAGATAAATGCCGATCACCCCGGTGGGTTCGACGTCCCAGCCGGTTTCCTCAAGGGTTTCGCGGATGGCGGCGTCGATCAGGGTCTCGTTCGGGTCCAGATGACCGGCCGGCTGGTTGAGCACATTACGCCCGGCTTTGTGCTCTTCGACCATCAGGAAGCGGCCGTTGTCTTCGACGATGGTGGCAACGGTGATGTGGGGGAGCCATTCCATAGGGTGTCCTCAAATATTGAATTGAAACCTAATCCCTGTAGGAGTGAGCCTGCTCGCGATAGCGCAATGTCAGCCACCATAATCGTTGAATGGTATACCGCTATCGCGAGCAGGCTCACTCCTACAAGGGGCTTGTGTTGTATTCGGAAACAGAAACCCCGGCACTGGGCCGGGGCTTCTTTGCAGCATTACAACCTTAAACCAGCGCAGCAATCGCCGCGTTGAAGGTTGCGCTTGGGCGCATGGCCTTGCTGATCAGCTCGGCGTCGGCGTGGTAGTAACCGCCGATGTCCACTGGCTTGCCCTGCACGGCGTTGAGCTCGGCAACGATGGTGGCCTCGTTCTCGGTCAGGGTTTTGGCCAGGGTCGCGAACTGCGCTTGCAGTGCAGCGTCTTCGGTCTGGGCGGCCAGGGCCTGAGCCCAGTACAGCGCCAGGTAGAAGTGGCTGCCGCGGTTGTCGATGTTGCCGACCTTGCGCGATGGCGACTTGTTGTTGTCGAGGAACTGGCCGGTGGCCTGATCCAGGGTTTTCGACAGAACCAGCGCTTTCGGGTTGTTGTAGTTCACACCCAAATGCTCGAGGGACGCTGCCAGAGCCAGGAATTCGCCCAGCGAATCCCAGCGCAGGAAGTTCTCTTCGACCAGTTGCTGCACGTGCTTCGGCGCCGAACCGCCGGCGCCGGTTTCGAACAGGCCACCGCCGTTCATCAGCGGCACGATCGACAGCATCTTGGCGCTGGTGCCCAGTTCCATGATCGGGAACAGGTCAGTCAGGTAGTCGCGCAGGACGTTGCCGGTCACCGAAATGGTGTCCTTGCCTTCGCGGGTGCGCTGCAGGGTGTACTTCATGGCGTCGACTGGCGCCATGATCTGGATGTCCAGACCGCTGGTGTCGTGATCCTTCAGGTACGCCTGAACCTTCTCGATGACCACGCCGTCGTGGGCGCGCATCGGGTCCAGCCAGAAGATCGCCGGGGTGCTGCTGGCGCGAGCACGGTTGACGGCCAGTTTGACCCAGTCCTGAATCGGCGCGTCTTTGGTCTGGCACATGCGGAAGATGTCGCCGGCTTCAACAGCCTGTTCCATCAGCAGGTTGCCCTTGCTGTCGGTGACGCGAACCACGCCGTCAGCCTTGATCTGGAAAGTCTTGTCGTGCGAGCCGTACTCTTCGGCTTTCTTCGCCATCAGGCCAACGTTTGGCACGCTGCCCATGGTGGTCGGATCGAACGCGCCGTTGGCTTTGCAATCTTCGATCACGGCCTGGTAGATGGTTGCGTAGCAACGATCCGGGATCACTGCCTTGGTGTCGTGCAACTGACCGTCGGTACCCCACATTTTGCCGGAGTCACGGATCATCGCTGGCATCGAGGCGTCGACGATGACGTCGCTCGGCACGTGCAGGTTGGTGATGCCCTTGTCGGAGTTGACCATCGCCAGGGATGGGCGAGCAGCGTAGACCGCTGCGATGTCAGCTTCGATCTGTGCTTGCTGCTCGGCCGGCAGGGCCTTGATGCGCGCGTACAGGTCGCCGATGCCGTTGTTCAGGTTGAAGCCGATCTGGGCCAGCACGTCAGCGTGCTTGGTCAGGGCGTCTTTATAGAACTCGGCAACGATCTGGCCGAACATGATCGGGTCGGAGACCTTCATCATGGTCGCTTTCAGGTGCACCGAGAGCAGTACGCCTTGCGCCTTGGCGCTGTCGATTTCAGCGGCGATGAACGCGCGCAGGGCGTTTTTGCTCATCACGGCGCAGTCGAGGATTTCGCCGGCCTGAACGCTGGTTTTTTCTTTCAGGACGGTGGCGGTGCCGTCTTTGGCGATCAGCTCGATTTTCACAGCGTCAGCGGCGTCGATCAGGGCAGCTTTTTCGCTGCCGTAGAAATCGCCGGTGCTCATGTGAGCGACGTGGGATTTGGAGTCTTTGGCCCAGGCGCCCATTTTGTGCGGGTGCTTGCGAGCGTAGTTTTTTACCGACAGCGGAGCGCGGCGGTCGGAGTTGCCTTCACGCAGAACCGGGTTCACGGCGCTGCCCTTGACCTTGTCGTAACGCGCCTTGGCTTCTTTTTCGGCGTCGTTGGTCACGGTTTCCGGGTAGTCCGGCAGGTTGTAACCCTGGGCTTGCAGCTCTTTGATCGCCGCTTGCAGCTGAGGCACCGAAGCACTGATGTTCGGCAGCTTGATGATGTTGGCTTCAGGCGTAACGGCCAGGTCGCCCAGTTCGGCGAGGTGGTCGGCTACGGCTTTGTCGCCCAGTTGCTCGGGGAAGCTGGCCAGGATGCGTGCTGCAAGAGAGATATCGCGGGTTTCCACGGCGATATCGGCCGAGGCGGTGTAAGCCTCGATGATCGGCAGCAGGGAATAGGTGGCGAGGGCTGGGGCTTCGTCGGTGAAGGTATAGATGATCTTCGAGCGGGTGGGCATATTCGGATTAACTCTCTCTTCTTTGCTAAAGCGTGCGCAGAAACTCGAGGGGCGCCGGGTAAGCGCGTTCGTTCAAAGTCATCCATGAACCGAATGTCGAGATTCTTCGCGGTGATGTTGGGTGCATCAGTAGAGCGTCAAGCAGTCGGACTGCGGTAACAACCCGACCAATCAGGCGGAAAGTCTCGTGCTAGAGAGGCCAGCCGTCGTGACCCTTTGGTCAGCGGGCGGCATTATACATAGGTAGCTGGCAATCTGCCGATGGTTCATATGCAACGATTCTCGTCCATTGGTCTAAAGGTCGCAGGGGCGGGTGGGGCGTAGAGTCGCTGCGAATGCTTGAGTTCGGCGCTTTTCCCTTTGCTTTCAGGCTTGTACGAAACCAGATGTAGCCGCGCCGTGAACAGAGGGTTTGCGTGTTGATTTAACTGGGTTACGCTCGAACCAAGCCAGATGTTCAATCCAAACAATGGAGTTCAGCATGGGTTACAAGAAGATTCAGGTTCCAGCCGTCGGCGACAAAATCACCGTCAATGCAGACCATTCTCTCAATGTTCCTGATAACCCGATCATCCCCTTCATTGAAGGTGACGGCATTGGCGTCGACGTCAGCCCGGTGATGATCAAAGTGGTTGATGCTGCCGTGGCCAAGGCCTACGGGGGCAAGCGCAAGATTTCCTGGATGGAGGTTTACGCTGGCGAAAAAGCAACTCAGGTCTATGACCAGGACACCTGGCTGCCCCAGGAAACCCTGGACGCCGTTAAAGATTACGTGGTCTCCATCAAGGGCCCGCTGACCACCCCGGTCGGTGGTGGCATCCGCTCCCTCAATGTCGCCCTGCGCCAGCAACTCGACCTTTATGTCTGCCTGCGTCCCGTGGTGTGGTTCGAAGGTGTGCCAAGCCCGGTGAAAAAGCCTGGCGACGTCGACATGGTGATTTTCCGCGAGAACTCCGAAGACATTTATGCCGGTATCGAATGGAAGGCCGGCTCCCCTGAGGCCACCAAGGTCATCAAGTTTCTGAAAGAAGAAATGGGCGTCACCAAGATCCGTTTCGACCAGGATTGCGGGATCGGCATCAAGCCTGTTTCCAAGGAAGGCACCAAACGTCTGGTGCGCAAGGCCCTGCAATACGTGGTGGACAACGACCGCAAGTCGCTGACCATCGTGCACAAGGGCAACATCATGAAATTCACCGAAGGTGCCTTCAAGGACTGGGGTTACGAGGTGGCGAAGGAAGAATTCGGCGCCGAGCTGCTCGATGGCGGTCCATGGATGAAATTCAAGAACCCGAAAACCGGCCGTGAAGTCATCGTCAAGGACGCCATCGCCGACGCCATGCTTCAGCAGATCCTGCTGCGTCCAGCCGAGTACGACGTAATCGCCACCCTGAACCTCAACGGTGACTACCTCTCCGACGCCCTGGCGGCGGAAGTGGGCGGTATCGGTATCGCGCCGGGCGCCAACCTGTCCGACACCGTGGCCATGTTCGAGGCGACCCACGGTACCGCGCCGAAGTACGCCGGCAAGGACCAGGTCAACCCGGGCTCGGTGATTCTGTCGGCCGAGATGATGTTGCGTCATCTGGGCTGGACCGAAGCAGCTGACCTGATCATCAAGGGCACGAACGGCGCCATCAAGGCCAAGACTGTGACCTATGACTTCGAACGTCTGATGGAAGGCGCCACGCTGGTGTCTTCATCGGGCTTCGGTGAGGCGATCATCAAGCACATGTAAATCGTGCAGGTACAAAAAAACCGCCTTCGGGCGGTTTTTTCATGACCGGGTGACGGTTGAGTCAGCCTGATACCGTTTCTGTATGAGGGGCATGCATAGCCGTTTCGCCTGCCACGGTTGCCGCTTTGATCTTTACCGCGTGCAGGCCTTTGGGCCCTTGGACGATGTCGAAACTGACGATCTGCCCGGCCTTGAGAGTTTTATACCCGTCCATCTCAATGGCCGAGTAGTGGGCAAAGAAATCGACCACTTTGCCGTCCTCGTCACGTCCTTCCCGGGCATCGGTGTTGATGAAGCCGAATCCCTTGGCATTGTTGAACCACTTGACCTTGCCGACAGCCATGCTCAAATCCCTCTGCAACAGACTCCATCGCTGGAGTATCATCCAGGACATCCGCAATCTAATCCGTTAAAAGGATTGACTCCGCGGATCTTTTTTACCCACTGTGGGCTCTATTGGTTGTAACACCGTTTTCCCGATAGTCAAGGTGACCGGGCAGTCGGAGTTGAAAAGGTGTACAGCCGCCCCCACCACTGTATTTGCACAACTGACGAACCTTTCTTTCCATGCATGCAATCAGCCAGATTCGACTAACATTCAATCAGGATCGCCCGCTTCTCCAAAAGGATCATCCAGAGGAGCACGACGACGATTCGGCAGGCGTTGCTGTTCAGGAAGCAAAGCCTGCGTTACAGGCGCCGCCGATGTACAAGGTGGTTTTGTTCAACGATGACTACACACCGATGGATTTCGTCGTCGAAGTGCTCGAGGTGTTTTTTAACCTGAATCGCGAGCTGGCGACCAAGGTCATGCTGGCCGTTCACACAGAAGGACGGGCAGTATGTGGAGTGTTTACCCGCGACATCGCCGAGACAAAGGCCATGCAGGTCAACCAGTACGCCAGGGAAAGCCAGCATCCGCTACTCTGTGAAATCGAGAAGGACGGTTAATCGCCGACCACTTGGGTATGAGGTGAAGCTATGTTAAACCGCGAGCTCGAAGTCACCCTCAATCTTGCCTTCAAGGAGGCTCGTTCGAAGCGTCATGAATTCATGACCGTCGAACACCTGCTGCTGGCCCTATTGGACAATGAGGCTGCCGCCACCGTATTGCGTGCCTGCGGCGCAAACCTCGACAAACTCAAGCACGACCTGCAGGAGTTCATCGACTCCACCACGCCATTGATCCCCGTCCACGACGAAGATCGCGAAACCCAGCCAACCCTGGGCTTCCAGCGTGTACTGCAACGTGCTGTCTTCCATGTGCAGAGCTCGGGCAAACGCGAAGTAACCGGCGCCAACGTGCTGGTTGCAATCTTCAGTGAGCAAGAGAGTCAGGCCGTATTCCTGCTGAAACAGCAGAGCGTTGCGCGCATTGATGTCGTCAATTACATCGCCCACGGCATTTCCAAAGTGCCAGGGCACGGCGATCACTCTGAAGGTGAACAAGATATGCAGGACGACGAGGGCGGTGAGTCTTCTTCTTCAGGCAATCCGCTGGATGCTTATGCCAGCAATCTCAACGAACTCGCGCGCCAGGGCCGGATCGACCCGCTGGTCGGCCGCGAGATGGAAGTCGAGCGTGTCGCGCAGATTCTCGCGCGCCGGCGCAAGAACAATCCGTTGCTGGTCGGCGAGGCTGGCGTGGGTAAAACCGCGATTGCCGAAGGCCTGGCCAAGCGGATTGTCGACAACCAGGTGCCGGATCTACTGGCCAACAGCGTCGTCTATTCGCTCGACCTCGGCGCTCTGCTCGCAGGCACCAAGTATCGCGGTGATTTCGAGAAGCGCTTCAAGGCGCTACTCAATGAACTGAAAAAACGTCCGCAGGCGATCCTGTTCATCGACGAGATCCACACCATCATCGGTGCGGGCGCTGCGTCCGGTGGCGTAATGGATGCCTCGAACCTGCTCAAGCCGCTGCTGTCGTCTGGCGACATTCGCTGCATCGGCTCGACCACGTTCCAGGAATTTCGCGGCATCTTCGAGAAGGATCGTGCGCTGGCACGACGCTTCCAGAAGGTCGATGTCGTCGAACCGTCGGTGGAAGACACCATCGGTATCCTGCGCGGCCTGAAAGGGCGTTTCGAACAGCACCACAACATCGAATACAGCGATGAGTCGTTGCGCGCCGCTGCCGAGCTGGCATCGCGCTACATCAATGACCGGCATATGCCGGACAAGGCCATCGACGTGATCGACGAGGCAGGTGCCTATCAGCGCCTGCAACCGGTCGAGATGCGCGTCAAGCGCATCGAAGTGCCGCAGGTTGAAGACATTGTGGCGAAAATCGCGCGGATTCCGCCGAAACACGTCACCAGCTCCGACAAGGAACTGCTGCGTAACCTGGAGCGCGACCTGAAGCTGACGGTGTTTGGTCAGGATGCGGCGATCGATTCGCTGTCGACCGCGATCAAACTGTCCCGTGCCGGCCTTAAGTCGCCTGACAAGCCAGTCGGTTCGTTCCTGTTCGCCGGTCCCACCGGTGTCGGTAAAACCGAGGCCGCGCGGCAACTGGCCAAGGCGTTGGGTATCGAACTGGTGCGCTTCGACATGTCCGAGTACATGGAGCGCCACACCGTATCGCGTCTGATCGGTGCGCCTCCGGGCTATGTCGGCTTTGATCAGGGCGGTCTGTTGACCGAAGCGATCACCAAGCAGCCGCACTGTGTATTGCTGCTCGATGAAATCGAGAAGGCGCATCCGGAAGTCTTCAACCTGCTGCTGCAGGTGATGGACCACGGCACGCTCACCGACAACAACGGGCGCAAGGCGGATTTCCGCAATGTGATCGTGATCATGACCACCAACGCCGGTGCCGAAACCGCGGCGCGTGCTTCGATCGGTTTCACCCATCAGGACCACTCGTCTGATGCGATGGAAGTGATCAAGAAGAGCTTCACGCCGGAGTTCCGTAACCGTCTGGACACCATTATCCAGTTTGGTCGCCTCAGCCATGAGGTCATCAAAAGCGTGGTGGACAAGTTCCTTACCGAACTGCAGGCGCAGCTGGAAGACAAGCGTGTGTTGCTGGAGGTTACCGATGCGGCGCGCAGTTGGCTGGCGGCCGGTGGTTATGACTCGGCGATGGGCGCACGTCCGATGGCCCGTCTGATCCAGGACAAGATCAAGCGTCCGCTGGCGGAGGAGATTCTGTTTGGCGAGCTGGCCGAGCATGGCGGTGTGGTGCACATCGACATCAAGGATGGTGAGTTGACGTTTGACTTTGAGACTACGGCGGAGATGGCCTGACGGTTGTTGGTCTGTTGTAAAGCGAAAGGCGCCTTCGGGCGCCTTTTTTGTTGTCTTATGGTTTTGGTGTGTATATCCGTTGCTGCGGGTGTTGCTGATTAGGGTTCCGCCCTTACGGCGGGTCACTTTTTCCAGACGCCGAAAAAGTAACCAAAAAGGCTTTACCCTGACGTTCGGCCCTCGCCTAGGCTCGGGTTCCTTCGCTGCGGGATTCATCCGGGGGGCAGCGCCTACGGTTTGCTTCGCTGCACCTCCTCTCGCTGTGTTTGGCTGCGCCAAACGGTCGCTGCGCTCCCACCCCCGGACAAATCCCTCCACTCAGCCTGCCGACGGGCCCTCAGATCAAAATCAAAAGCGGTACTCGAGCTAACGCTCATCGTGTTGAGTGGGGCGGCTTCGCCGCAGGGTTGCACGCTCTCTGAATTGTAGGAGCCAGCCTGCTGGCGATGGCGGCCTGACAGCCGACCAATCTCTTGCTGATGCCCCCGGCCCAATTGTGGGAGCTGGCCTGCCAGCGATGGCGGCCGACCAGTCTGCCAATCTCCAACTGCCTACCCCAATCCACTGTGGGAGCGGGCTTGCTCGCGAAGGCGGCCTACCAGCCGACCAATTTCTAACTGAATGCATCCAGTGCCATGCAGGAACTGCCGAAGGCTGTGATTTTTTGATCTGCTTTGGCTTTGGCTTTGGCTTTTGATGTGGCTTTTGATCTTCAGCCCCTTCGGCAGGCCGAGCGAAGGTGTCCATCAGGGGTAGGCGCGCAGCGCCATGCGGCGAAGCCGCATCCATCGAGAGGAGGTGCAGCGAAGCAAACCGGAGGCGATGCCCCCTGATGGGCACCGTAGCGAGGGAACACTGAGCCTCAGCGAAGTGCCGTACGCCGGGGGAAGCCTTTTTGGTTACTTTTTCGGCGTTTGGAAAAAGTGACCCGCCGTAAGGGCGGAACCGTAATCAGCAACCCCCGCAGCAACGGATATGCTCACAAACCCAAACCCAAACCCAAACCCAAACCCAAACCCAAACCCAAACCCAAATCGCAGACAAACAAAAACGCCCGGCAAAGCCGGGCGTCTTGTATTGACTTGATTAACGAGCGCGGTAAGTAATGCGCCCTTTGCTCAAGTCATAGGGCGTCAGCTCGACGCGCACTTTGTCACCGGTAAGAATACGAATGTAGTTCTTGCGCATCTTGCCGGAAATATGCGCGGTTACGACGTGCCCATTTTCCAACTCCACACGAAACATGGTGTTGGGCAGGGTGTCGACGACAGTGCCTTCCATTTCGAAGCTGTCTTCTTTCGACATGCAGTAAAGCCCTCGGTGTCCAATGAATGGCCCGGTGCAACTGCGCCAGGCAAAAGCGGCGTGCATTGTGCCCGAAAAAGGGGGTTTAAGCCAAGGGGTTTACGGCTTGCGATCAGTTAAGAATCACCCAGCGCTGATTAATCAGCAATTCAATGGGGCGATACTGGGTCTTGTAGTTCATCTTTTTGCAGTTCTTGATCCAGTAACCGAGATACACCGCCTCTAGCCCCAGGCGCTGGCTTTCGGTGATTTGCCACAGGATTGCGAAACGACCCAGACTGCGGCGCTCTTCGTCAGGTTCGTAGAAGGTATAGACCGCTGACAAGCCATTGGGCAGCAGATCGGTCACCGCGACGGCGAGTAACCGTCCGTCGAGACGAAATTCATAAAAGCGCGAGAAGGGCAGATCGCGCACCAGAAAGGTCGAGAACTGGTCCCGGCTCGGCGGGTACATATCGCCGTCGGCGTGTCGCTGCTCGATATAGCGCTGGTACAGATCGAAATATTCTTCGCTGAAGTGCGGTTTTACCGGGCGTACCTGCAGATCGGCATTGCGTTTGAAAATGCGTTTCTGCTGGCGGTTGGGCAGGAACTGCGCCACCGGGATGCGTGCAGGCACGCACGCATTGCAATTCTGGCAATGGGGCCGATACAGATGATCGCCGCTGCGACGAAAACCCATTTCCGACAGGTCTGCGTAGACATGCACATCCATGGGCTGACTCGGGTCGAGAAACAGCGTCGTCGCCTGCTCCTCGGGCAGATAACTGCAGGAATGAGGCTGAGTGGCATAGAACTTCAAGCGCGCCAACTCGGTCATGATCAACCCTCGGGATAAGCTGGTGAATTAAGTGTAAGCCACGCGCGCAAAAGTCGCTCAGCAAACCCAAGTGGCACGACTGGGTTGATCCAGGTGGCGAGCCAGATAGTCGGCGAATTCGTGGCGGGGGATCGCCCGGGCGCCGAGGCTGTGCAGATGGTCGGTCGGCATCTGGCAGTCAATCAGGACAAATCCGGCGTTTTTCAGATGCTGAACCAGCGTGGCAAAGCCATATTTCGAGGCATTGTCGGCGCGGCTGAACATCGATTCGCCGAAAAACAGCTGACCCATCGCCAGGCCATACAGGCCGCCGACCAGTTGGCCCTGATCCCAGACCTCTACTGAGTGGGCGAAGCCGCGGCGGTGCAGTTCGAGGTAGGCGTCCTGCATGGCTTCGGTGATCCAGGTGCCGTCGGCGTAATCCCTGGGGGCGGCGCAGGCACGAATCACGGCGTCGAAATCCTGATCGAAGGTCACCTGGTAGCGTTGCTTGCGCAGCAATTTGCCGAGGCTGCGCGAGACATGCAGTTCGTCGGGAAACAGCACGGTGCGCGGATCCGGTGACCACCAGAGGATCGGCTGGCCTTCGGAGAACCACGGAAAACAGCCGTGCCGGTAAGCCTGCACCAGCCGATCGGCGGACAGATCGCCACCGGCAGCCAGCAATCCATTGGGATCGCGCATGGCCTTTTCCAGGGGCGGGAAGGTCAGGGAATTGCGTTGTAACCAAGTCAGCATGGCGTCCAGGCTTGCAGAAGGGGAGGGCGGTGTGGGCGCGAGGCCCGCGATAAAGTGTGCCGTTAAATGACAGGAATGTCGTCCAGATACTTCTCCGCGTCCAGTGCCGCCATGCAGCCGGCGCCGGCCGAGGTCACGGCCTGGCGGTAGACGTGGTCGGCCACATCGCCGGCAGCGAAGACGCCGGGGATCTCGGTGGAGGTGGCGTCGCCGTCGCTGCCGCCCTTGACCAGCAGGTAGCCGTCGCGCATTGGCAATTGGCCCTGGAACAGGTCGGTGTTGGGTTTGTGGCCGATGGCGATGAACACGCCGGCCAGTGTCAGCTCGCGGGTCTGCCCGCTGTGGCTGTCACGCAGGCGCGCACCGGTCACGCCGCTGGCATCGCCCAGCACTTCGTCCAGGTTCTGGTTCCAGTGCAGGCGAACGTTGCCGTTGGCGGCTTTTTCGAACAGTTTGTCCTGAAGGATTTTCTCCGAGCGCAATTTGTCGCGGCGATGGATCAAATGCACCTCTTTGGCGATGTTCGACAGGTACAGCGCCTCCTCGACAGCGGTATTGCCGCCGCCCACCACGGCGACCACCTGATTGCGATAGAAGAAGCCGTCACAGGTCGCGCACGCCGAAACCCCTTTGCCGGCGAAGGCTTCTTCCGAAGGTAGACCCAGATACTGCGCCGAGGCGCCGGTGGCGATGATCAACGCGTCGCAGGTGTAAGTGCCGCTGTCGCCAATGAGTTCGAACGGGCGCTGCTGCAACTTGGCGGTGTGGATGTGGTCGTAAACGATCTCTGTGGCAAAGCGCTCGGCGTGTTTTTGCATGCGCTCCATCAGTACCGGGCCGGTCAGGCCTTCGACGTCGCCGGGCCAGTTGTCGACTTCGACGGTGGTGGTGAGCTGACCACCGGCCTGCAGCCCGGTGATCACCACCGGTTTGAGGTTGGCACGGGCAGCGTACACGGCGGCGCTGTAACCGGCAGGGCCGGAGCCGAGAATGATCAGGCGTGAATGCTTCGCTGCGTTCATCAAATACACCTCATAAGCCTTTGTCACAAAAGACAATGCATGCTCAAATTGAACCGCAGGATTTGTGCGCTTGGCTATGCTCAGCTATGGGTCTTGAAGCATGGCATCAGCCGCACAAACCCGTACAATGCCGGGCTGTTACAGAATATTTGTAGAGCGCTGTGTTTATGGCTGTGTTTATAAAAGCTGCGGCACAGTGTTAAAAGTAGTCTCAGATGCGCCGGTTCACTTTTTTACCTGCCTGGATTGGGCAGTTTTTTATCGACATTCAATAGATGGACGCGCCCCGGGCGCAGGAAAAGAAGCGTTTTGAAGAAATCCACCGCAGCACCAAAAACAGTCGTTCCGCTCTGGCGCCAGCAATTGCACTACCGGCTCAAGGAAGGTGCATTGATCGCCATCGGTGCCTTGTGCCTGTTCCTGATGATGGCCTTGCTGACCTACGGCAAGGATGATCCGGGCTGGAGCCACAACAGCAAGATTGACGACGTGCAGAATTTCGGCGGCCCCGCCGGTTCTTACAGCGCCGACATCCTGTTCATGGTGCTGGGTTACTTCGCGTACATCTTCCCGTTGCTGCTGGCGGTCAAGGCGTATCAGATCTTCCGTCAACGTCACGAGCCGTGGCAGTGGAGCGGCTGGCTGTTCTCCTGGCGTCTGATCGGTCTGGTGTTCCTGGTGCTGTCCGGCGCTGCGCTGGCGCATATCCATTTTCACGCCGCCACCGGTCTGCCGGCGGGTGCGGGCGGGGCGCTGGGCGAAAGTCTCGGCGATCTGGCGCGCAATGCCCTGAATATTCAGGGCAGCACGCTGTTGTTCATTGCGCTGTTCCTGTTCGGCCTCACGGTGTTCACCGACCTGTCGTGGTTCAAGGTGATGGACGTCACCGGCAAGATCACTCTCGACCTGTTCGAACTGTTTCAGGGGGCAATCAACCGCTGGTGGTCTGCCCGTACCGAGCGCAAGCAACTGGTCGCGCAACTGCGTGAAGTCGATGACCGCGTCCACGATGTGGTCGCCCCGACTGTCACCGACAAGCGTGAACAGGCCAAGGTCAAGGAACGTCTGATCGAGCGCGAGCAGGCCCTGAGCAAGCACATGTCCGATCGCGAGAAGCAGGTACCGCCGGTCATCGCCCCGGCCCCGGCCAAGGCGCCGGAGCCAAGCAAGCGTGTGCAGAAAGAGAAACAGGTGCCGTTGTTCGTCGACAGCGCCGTGGAAGGCACCTTGCCGCCGATCTCGATCCTCGATCCTGCGGAAAAGAAACAACTCAACTATTCGCCGGAATCCCTGGCAGCGGTCGGCCACTTGCTGGAGATCAAGCTCAAGGAATTCGGCGTCGAAGTCACCGTGGACTCGATCCACCCAGGCCCGGTGATTACCCGTTACGAAATCCAGCCTGCAGCCGGCGTCAAAGTCAGCCGCATCGCCAACCTGGCGAAAGACCTTGCACGTTCGCTGGCCGTGACCAGTGTGCGGGTGGTCGAGGTGATTCCGGGCAAGACCACGGTCGGTATCGAGATCCCCAACGAAGACCGGCAGATCGTGCGTTTCTCCGAAGTGCTGTCGACCCCCGAGTACGACAACTTCAAGTCGCCGGTCACCCTGGCCCTGGGCCACGACATCGGCGGCAAACCGGTCATCACCGACCTGGCGAAGATGCCGCACCTGCTGGTCGCCGGTACCACTGGTTCCGGTAAGTCGGTGGGCGTGAACGCGATGATCCTGTCGATCCTGTTCAAATCCGGCCCGGACGACGCCAAACTGATCATGATCGACCCGAAAATGCTTGAGCTGTCGATCTATGAAGGCATTCCGCACCTGCTGTGCCCGGTAGTGACCGACATGAAGGACGCGGCCAACGCCCTGCGCTGGAGCGTTGCCGAGATGGAACGTCGCTACAAGCTGATGGCGAAGATGGGCGTGCGTAACCTGTCCGGCTTCAA
The DNA here is from genome assembly GCF_023063025.1 of Pseudomonas sp. YL2. Lineage (NCBI taxonomy): Bacteria > Pseudomonadati > Pseudomonadota > Gammaproteobacteria > Pseudomonadales > Pseudomonadaceae > Pseudomonas > Pseudomonas sp. YL2. Next base: position 150,150 of record NZ_JAJSLU010000010.1, read on the forward strand.
CGCCAAGGTCAAGGAAGCGCAGGATGCCGGCGAGCCGTTGAGCGATCCGCTGTACAAGCGCGAAAGCATTCACGACGAAGCGCCGCTGCTGCAGAAGCTGCCGACCATCGTCGTGGTGGTCGACGAATTCGCCGACATGATGATGATCGTCGGCAAGAAGGTTGAAGAACTGATTGCGCGTATCGCACAGAAAGCGCGTGCCGCCGGTATTCACCTGATCCTCGCGACCCAGCGTCCTTCGGTGGACGTGATCACCGGTCTGATCAAGGCCAACATTCCGACGCGTATGGCGTTCCAGGTGTCGAGCAAGATCGACTCGCGGACCATCATCGACCAGGGTGGCGCCGAACAACTGCTCGGTCACGGTGACATGCTCTACATGCCACCGGGCACCAGCCTGCCGATCCGGGTGCACGGCGCGTTCGTTTCCGACGATGAAGTGCACCGCGTGGTCGAAGCCTGGAAACTGCGTGGCGCACCGGAATACAACGATGACATCCTCAACGGTGTCGAAGAGGCGGGCAGCGGTTTCGAAGGCAGCAGCGGTGGTGGTGACGGTGACGATCCGGAAGCCGACGCGCTGTATGACGAAGCCGTACAGTTCGTCCTGGAAAGCCGCCGGGCGTCGATTTCCGCGGTACAGCGTAAGCTGAAGATTGGTTACAACCGCGCTGCGCGCATGATCGAAGCCATGGAAATGGCCGGGGTCGTCACCTCAATGAACACCAACGGTTCGCGTGAAGTTCTGGCCCCGGGCCCGGTTCGCGACTGACTGCAAAAGCAAAAGGCGGGACAATGATGTGCCGCCGCTCTCCCAACGAGTATTCAAGAGGACTCCCATGCGTCTTATCCGCATGCTGTTGCCAGTACTGGCGCTGACCACGTTCACGGCCCACGCCGACGACAAGGACGTGGCGCGTCTGACCCAATTGCTGGAAACATCGAAAACCCTGACCGCGAACTTCTCGCAGCTGACCCTCGACGGCAGCGGCACGCAGTTGCAGGAAACTCGCGGTGATATGGTCCTGCAGCGTCCGGGCCTGTTCTACTGGCACACCGAAGCGCCAAACGAGCAGACCATGGTCTCCGACGGCAAGAAGGTCACCCTGTGGGACCCGGACCTGGAACAAGCCACCATCAAGAAGCTCGACGAGCGCCTGACCCAGACCCCGGCGCTGCTGCTGTCCGGTGACGTGTCGAAGATCAGCCAGAGCTTTGACATCAGCGCGAAAGAGGCGGGCGGCGTGATCGACTTCACCCTCAAGCCGAAGACCAAGGACACCCTGTTCGACAGCCTGCGTCTGTCGTTCCGCAACGGCCTGGTCAATGACATGCAACTGATCGACAGCGTTGGTCAGCGCACCAACATCCTGTTCACCGGAGTCAAGGCCAACGAAGCGGTGTCGGCGTCGAAGTTCAAGTTCGACATCCCGAAGGGTGCCGATGTAATTCAGGAATAAACGCATAACCTTGTGGGAGGGGGCTTGCTCCCGAAGGCGGTGGATCAGTCGCCATCGATGTCGAATGGCACACCGCTTTCGCGAGCAAGCCCGCTCCCACAGGGGTAAATGATCGGTCTCAAGATCTAATAGAGGTTTCAACGCTACGTGATGGATCTGTTTCGCAGTGCACCGATTGCCCAGCCACTGGCCGCGCGTTTGCGTGCGACCAATCTGGATGAGTACGTCGGTCAGGAGCACGTGCTCGCTCGCGGCAAGCCTCTGCGTGAGGCGCTGGAGCAGGGTGCCCTGCATTCGATGATCTTCTGGGGGCCGCCGGGCGTGGGTAAGACCACCCTGGCGCGATTGCTCGCGGAAGTCTCGGATGCGCATTTCGAAACGGTCTCGGCGGTGCTTGCCGGGGTCAAGGAGATCCGTCAGGCCGTTGAAATCGCCAAACAGCAGGCCGGCCAATACGGCAAGCGCACCATTCTGTTCGTCGATGAAGTGCACCGCTTCAACAAATCGCAGCAGGATGCGTTCCTGCCGTACGTCGAAGACGGCACGCTGATTTTCATCGGCGCCACCACCGAAAACCCTTCGTTTGAATTGAACAACGCGCTGTTGTCGCGGGCCCGCGTCTATGTGCTGAAAAGCCTCGACGAGACCGCGCTGCGCAAACTGGTACATCGCGCGCTCACCGAAGAGCGCGGGCTGGGCAAGCGCAACCTGACCCTCAGCGATGAAGGCTTCCAGATGCTGTTGTCGGCCGCCGATGGCGATGGCCGGCGCCTGCTCAATCTGCTGGAGAACGCCTCGGATCTGGCTGAAGACAACAGCGAGATGGGCACCGAGCTGCTGCAAAGCCTGCTCGGCGATACCCGACGGCGCTTCGACAAGGGCGGCGAAGCGTTCTACGACCAGATCTCCGCGCTGCACAAATCGGTACGCGGTTCCAATCCCGATGGCGCGCTGTACTGGTTTGCGCGGATGATCGATGGCGGCTGCGATCCGTTGTACCTGGCGCGGCGCGTGGTGCGTATGGCCAGCGAAGACATTGGCAACGCCGACCCGCGCGCCCTGAGCCTCTGCCTGGCGGCGTGGGAAGTGCAGGAGCGTCTTGGCAGCCCCGAAGGCGAGCTGGCGGTGGCCCAGGCCATCACTTATCTGGCCTGTGCACCGAAAAGCAACGCGGTGTACATGGGCTTCAAGACCGCGCTGCGCGCCGCTGCCGAGTACGGTTCGCTGGAAGTGCCGCTGCACTTGCGCAATGCACCGACCAAACTCATGAAGCAACTGGGTTACGGCGACGAATACCGCTACGCCCACGATGAACCGGATGCCTATGCCGCCGGCGAAGATTATTTCCCGGAAGAGCTCGAACCGATCCCGTTCTATCAACCGGTGCCCCGTGGCCTGGAATTGAAGATCGGCGAGAAGCTCAACCACCTCGCCCAACTCGACCGTTTAAGCCCAAGACAGCGGAGAAAATAGTGCTTCCATTGATCGTTGCGGTCTCCGTCGGCGGGATTGCCGGCACCCTGTTGCGCTTCGCCACCGGCAATTGGGTCAACGCCAATTGGCCGCGGCACTTCTATACCGCGACGCTGGCCGTTAATATCGTGGGCTGTCTGCTGATTGGCGTGTTGTACGGCCTGTTTTTGATACGCCCGGAGGTGCCGATCGAGGTGCGTGCCGGGTTGATGGTCGGCTTCCTCGGGGGGCTGACGACTTTTTCATCCTTTTCACTGGATACGGTGCGCCTGCTGGAAAGCGGGCAAGTGCCGCTGGCCCTGGGCTATGCGGCGATCAGCGTATTCGGCGGGCTGCTCGCGACGTGGGCCGGCCTGTCCCTGACCAAACTTTGATAACGAGAAACCGACATGCTCGATTCCAAACTGTTACGTAGCAACCTTCAGGACGTAGCGGACCGCCTGGCTTCCCGTGGCTTTGCCCTGGATACCGCGCGCATCGAAGCGCTGGAAGAACAGCGCAAGACCGTCCAGACCCGCACCGAAGCACTGCAGGCTGAGCGTAACGCGCGTTCCAAATCCATCGGTCAGGCCAAGCAGCGCGGCGAAGACATCGCGCCGCTGATGGCGGATGTCGAGCGCATGGCGGGCGAGCTGAGTGCCGGTAAAGTTGAGCTGGACGCGATCCAGACCGAGCTGGACTCGATCCTGCTGGGTATCCCCAACCTGCCGCACGAATCGGTACCGGTCGGCAAAGACGAAGACGACAACGTCGAAGTGCGCCGCTGGGGCACGCCGACGCAGTTCGATTTCGAAGTGAAAGACCACGTTGCACTGGGCGAGAAGTTCGGCTGGCTGGACTTTGAAACCGCGGCCAAGCTGTCCGGCGCCCGTTTCGCTCTGCTGCGCGGCCCGATCGCCCGTCTGCACCGTGCCCTGGCGCAGTTCATGATCAACCTGCACGTCAACGAGCACGGCTACGAAGAGGCCTACACGCCTTATCTGGTTCAGGCCCCGGCGCTGCAGGGCACTGGCCAGTTGCCGAAGTTCGAAGAAGACCTGTTCAAGATCGCTCGCGAAGGCGAAGCCGATCTGTACCTGATCCCGACCGCCGAAGTGTCCCTGACCAACATCGTGGCCGGTGAAATCGTCGACTCGAAACTGCTGCCGATCAAGTTCGTCGCGCACACCCCGTGCTTCCGCAGCGAAGCCGGTGCGTCGGGCCGTGACACTCGCGGCATGATCCGTCAGCACCAGTTCGACAAGGTTGAAATGGTCCAGATCGTCGAGCCGTCGACTTCGATGGAAGCGCTGGAAGGCCTGACCGCCAACGCCGAAAAAGTCCTGCAACTGCTGGGTCTGCCTTACCGCACCCTGGCGCTGTGCACCGGCGACATGGGCTTCAGCGCCGTGAAAACCTACGATCTCGAAGTGTGGATTCCGAGCCAGGACAAATACCGCGAAATTTCGTCGTGCTCCAACTGCGGCGACTTCCAGGCCCGCCGCATGCAAGCGCGTTTCCGCAACCCGGAAACCGGCAAGCCTGAGCTGGTACACACCCTGAATGGTTCCGGCCTGGCGGTCGGTCGTACGCTGGTGGCGGTGCTGGAAAACTACCAGCAGGCCGACGGTTCGATCCGCGTGCCGGACGTACTGAAGCCGTACATGGGTGGCCTTGAGGTCATCGGTTAAATGAAATATCTGCCGCTGTTTCACAACCTGCGCGGCAGTCGTGTGTTGGTGGTCGGTGGGGGGGAAATTGCCTTGCGCAAATCCCGCCTGTTGGCCGATGCCGGTGCGCTGCTGCGGGTGGTCGCACCTGAAATCGAAGCGCAACTGCGCGAACTGGTCAGCGCCAGCGGTGGCGAATGTCTGCTGCGTGGTTACGTGGAAGCGGATCTGGACGGTTGCGGGCTGATCATTGCCGCCACCGACGATGAAACGCTGAATGCGCAGGTCTCCAGCGATGCCCATCGGCGTTGCGTGCCGGTCAACGTGGTCGATGCGCCGCAGCTATGCAGCGTGATCTTCCCGGCAATCGTTGACCGCTCGCCGCTGATCATCGCGGTGTCCAGCGGCGGCGATGCGCCAGTGCTGGCGCGGCTGATTCGCGCCAAGATCGAAACCTGGATTCCTTCGACCTACGGCCAACTGGCCGGTCTTGCCGCGCGTTTCCGCAATCAGGTGAAAAACCTGTTTCCGGATGTGCAGCAGCGCCGTGGTTTCTGGGAAGACGTGTTTCAGGGCCCGATTGCCGACCGGCAACTGGCCGGGCAGGGCACTGAGGCCGAGCGGCTGTTGCAGGCCAAGATTGATGGCGAAGCGACTGTTACTACCGGCGAAGTGTATCTGGTGGGGGCAGGGCCGGGTGATCCGGATCTGCTGACCTTCCGCGCCTTGCGTCTGATGCAGCAAGCCGACGTAGTGCTGTACGACCGCTTGGTCGCTCCGGCGATTCTTGAGCTGTGCCGTCGCGATGCCGAGCGTGTCTACGTCGGCAAGCGTCGCTCTGATCACGCGGTGCCGCAGGATCAGATCAACCAGCAACTGGTGGATCTGGCCAAGGCCGGCAAACGCGTGGTGCGCCTGAAGGGCGGTGACCCGTTCATCTTCGGTCGCGGCGGTGAAGAAATCGAAGAGCTGGCGGCCCACGGGATTCCGTTCCAGGTGGTGCCGGGGATCACGGCGGCCAGCGGTTGCGCGGCGTATGCCGGGATTCCGCTGACCCACCGCGATTACGCGCAGTCGGTGCGCTTCGTCACCGGGCACCTGAAGGACGGTTCCACCGATCTGCCGTGGGCCGACCTCGTCGCCCCGGCGCAGACGCTGGTGTTCTACATGGGCCTGGTGGGCTTGCCGGTGATTTGCGAGCAGTTGATCAAACACGGTCGCAGCGCGGATACCCCGGCGGCGTTGATCCAGCAGGGCACCACGGTCAATCAGCGGGTCTTTACTGGCACGCTGGCCGACCTGCCACGTCTGGTAGCGGAGCATGAAGTGCATGCGCCGACGCTGGTGATCGTGGGGGAGGTGGTGCAGCTGCGCGAGAAACTGGCGTGGTTCGAAGGGGCTCAGGCGCAAGTCTGAAAACCGAGTTGCCCTCATTCGCGAGCAAGCCCGCTCCCACATTGGATCTGTGTCATGCACAAATCCAGTGTGGGAGCGGGCTTGCTCGCAAAGAGGCCCTCAAAAAACACCGAATCAATCAGCCTCTACGCCAAACCCCTTTCCCGTTGAGCCGCGCCCGATCATGCGCCCCGCTGAAATCCTGCGCCGGCCCCTTCGGCACAATCCCCGTCGGATTGATGGTCTTGTGGCTACCGTAGTAGTGGTTTTTGATGTGCTGAAAATCCACCGTCTCGCCAATCCCCGGCCACTGATACAGCTCACGCAGCCAGTTCGACAGGTTCGGGTAATCGGCAATCCGCCGCAGATTGCACTTGAAGTGCCCGTGGTACACCGCATCGAAGCGAATCAGCGTGGTGAACAGTCGCACATCGGCCTCGGTCAGGTATTCACCCGTCAGATAGCGATTGGCGCCCAGCACCCGTTCCAAGTGATCCAGCTCGGCAAACACCTCATCGAACGCCTCTTCATAAGCCTGTTGCGAGGTGGCAAAGCCGGCGCGATACACACCGTTGTTCACCGCCGGATAAATCCGTTCGTTCAGTGCATCGATCTCGCCGCGTAACGGTGCCGGGTAGAAGTCCAGTTCGTTACCGGTCAGGTCATCGAAGGCGCTGTTGAACATGCGGATGATTTCCGCCGACTCATTGCTGACAATGCGCTTGAGCTTTTTGTCCCACAGCACCGGCACAGTGACACGGCCGGTGTAGTCCGGCGTGTCGGCGGTGTAGCGCTGATGCATGAAGTCGAAGTGGTCGAGCTTGTCGCCGGTCGAGCCAAGGGTCTGGTCGAAGGTCCAGCCGTTTTCCAGCATCAGCCAGCTGACCACGGACACGTCGATCAGGCTTTCCAGACCTTTGAGCTTGCGCAGAATCAGCGTACGGTGCGCCCACGGGCAGGCGAGGGACACATAAAGGTGATAGCGCCCGGCTTCGGCGGCGAAACCGCCTTCACCGCTCGGCCCGGGCTGGCCGTCAGTGGTGACCCAATTGCGCCGTTGCGCCTGTTCGCGCTGAAAGGCGCCGTCTTTGCTGCTTTCGTACCACTTGTCCTGCCAGTGGCCATCGACGAGTAAACCCATGATCAAGACTCCTGATTCAATAAGCGTTGGAGCCGAGTCTATTCCGATGAGTTCGAACAAAAAGCGCAAAGATCGGGCGTCTATGATCGGTTAAATCGATTTGTTGCGCGCCGCCCAGTATTGCTCGGCGGTTGCGAACGCTTGCTCGCGGCTTTGACCGAGGCCGCGCAGGGCCAGGGCCATGGTCGAGATCAGGGCCATTTGCGGATAGCTGTCGACCACCTCGCCGCGCCACACCGCTTTCAAATGCTCGACATCCAGCGAGGCCGGTTTGACGTGGCGCTGGCTCGACAGCTGCGGCCATTCCTCGTCCCAGCTCTCGCCGCCCTTCGTGCCGTACAGATGACTGTCGGCATCCGGATTGATCTCGATTTCGCCGCCATCGCCCTTGACCACGATCGCCGTGTCGCCGAGCAGACCGCTGGCCTCGCGATGCACCGCTTGATAGCCCGGGTGGAAAATACTTTGCAGGCCACAACGGGCGCGCAGTGGATTGAGGATGCGTGCCAGCGAGTGAATCGGCGAGCGCAGGCCCATGGTGTTGCGCAGGTCGATCATCTTCTGCAACTGTGGCGCCCAGTCGATCAGCGGCATGAACGCCAGACCGCCGTGGTCCAGCGCGCTGCCGACCTGCGCCCAGGTGCGGCAGAGCGGGATGTTCAGCTCGCCAAGCAGTTGTTCGGTGTACAGACGTCCGGCGGTGTGCGCGCCGCCGCCGTGCATGAAAATCCGCACGCCGTTTTGCGCCAGGCACTTGGCCGACAGCAGGTACCACGGCAGATGGCGTTTCTTGCCGGCGTAGGTCGGCCAGTCCAGATCGACATTCAGCGTTGGCGCTGACAGGCGCTCGCGCAAGGCTTCGGTGAAACCGGCCATTTCCTCCGCGCTTTCTTCCTTGTGCCGTAGCAGCATCAGAAAGGCCCCGAGCTGGGTGTCTTCGACTTTGTCGTCGAGCACCATGCCCATGGCTTCCCGGGCTTCTTCACGGGTCAGGTCGCGGGCGCCGCGTTTGCCCTTGCCGAGGATCCGCACAAACTGTGCGAACGGGTGCTCGGCGGGCGTTTCGAGGGTCAGCGCTGGAAATTCGGTCATAAGCAATTCGTCGGTTTGGGCAGGCCCGCCAGTTTCGCGGCGAGTTTGGCAGGGGTGCCTTTGAACAGTCGGTTCAGGTGCAGGCTGTTGCCTTTGTCCGGGCCGAGTTTGAGTGCGGTGTACTTGATCAGCGGGCGGGTGGCTGGCGACAACTGGAATTCCGCGTAGAAACTGCGTAGCAGTTCGAGGACTTCCCAGTGTTCGGGGGTCAGTTCGATGTCTTCAGCGACGGCGAGGGCGCTGGCAACGTCATGGGACCAGTCGTCGAGGTCGACCAGAAAGCCGTCCTTATCCAGTTCGATGGCGCGGGCGCCGACAGTCATCGAGTTCATAGCCAACTGTTGACCTTGTCGTGGTGGATCGACAGTTCGACGAAGGCCGGGTAATCGATGGCTTCGGCCCAGTCGGGAGCAACGATGGCACGGGCCTGCAGGTCTTCGGCGAGGGCGAACAGCTTGACCCGGCGCTCGTTCAGCGTGGCGAATGGCGCAGTGCCCGGTTGCAGGGCGTAAACCGCATCACCGGATAACAGTAAGGCGTCGGCAGCGCCGATCACGCGCAGGCAACTGCTCAGGCGATCATCGCCGAACGGGGAATGAGACAACACATGCAAAGTCGACATCAGAGGGTGATCACCTGGTCGTAACGGTCAATAAGGGCGGTGATTTCGCTGGCGCCAAGCGGCTGCGCTTCGTCCAGCGACAGCGTGCTCAGGCCACGGGCGCTGGCGCTGTCGGTGCAGTAGAACAGTTCTTCAACGCCGAACATCGGCAGCGCCTGCAGATTGGCACTGAGGTCTTTCTGTTGCAGGGCCTTGGCGTTCTGCCCGGCGGCCAGTTGCAGCACGCCGTCATCGAGAAACAGCAGGCCGATCGGCAGATCGAACGCGCCGCCGGCCAGCACGATGTCCAGCGCTTCGCGGGCGCCGGGGCCGGACCATGGCGACTGGCGGCTGATGATCAACAGGGATTTGGCCATCTCACGCACCTCCGAAACAGATCAGTCGATCGGCGTCCTGCACCGCATCGTGCAACTGGCCGAGGCCGGACAATTCCCACGGCGCGCTGACCGCGACGGCATCACGCTGGTAGCGTTTGGCTTCTTCGTCATTCAGCACGCCACGGCGCAGGGCGGCGGCGATACACACCACACCGTCCAGTTGCTGCTCGCTGATGAACGCGCGCCACTGTTTGGGCAGATCCAGTTCGTCCTGCGGGGTGACCACCGCGTCGGAGGCGTTGTAGACGCCGTCCTGATAAAAAAACAGCCGGACAATCTCATGCCCGCCGGCCAGCGCAGCCTGCGCAAACAGCAGGGCACGGCGCGAGGAGGGCGCATGGGCGGCGGAAAACAGCGCGATGGCGAACTTCATGACGGACTCGATCAGCAAAACTGCGGCCATGATAAAGCTTTATGACGGCATCCGCGAAATCGAAGTCAGGCGCATGCCCTCTGTGGGAGCGGGCTTGCTCGCGAAGGCGTTGAGTCATTCAAAAGGTCTTTGACTGATGCACCGCTTTCGCGAGCAAGCCCGCTCCCACAGGATCGTATTTCAGCGCGGCATATAGCCCAGTTGCCAGCGCCGCGGAATGCTCAGGGACAGCACGCCCAGCACCGCCGCCAGCAAGCCGCTGGCGAACAATGCCCGAAGTCCGAAATGATGTTCCAGCACTGCGCCGAGTATCGCGCCGATGAACATCCCGCTCCACGGCACCAGTTGCACCCGCCAGCCATTACGCCGCTCGCCGAGCATCCAGCGCCCCAGGCCACGGCCGAACCGCGACAGCGCTCCGGTCACGTAAGTCAGGCCGACGGGCAGACCGTTCACTTCTTCGACCGCCGCGTTGAGCATGCCCATCGCGATGATCGCCGCCAGCAGCGCCGGCAGTTGCGTGTCATACGGCCAGGCGGCCGCCAGACAGAGCAGGGTGGCGATGCACAGCAACAAGGGCAATGTGCGCCGACCACCGAGGCGCCCGATCACGATCCCCAAGGCATTACCGATCACGAAGGTGACGACGAGGATGATCAGGCGCAAGGTCAGTCCGAGGTCGCCGTCACTGATCGCCACCGCCAGCCGCGTGGTGTTGCCGCTCATGAACGAAACGAAATCGCCGCTGGCCATGAAGCCGATTGCATCGGTCATGCCGGCGAGTACCGACAGGCTGGCCACCAGCGCCAGACCGATGCGCCCGCGCCATTTCTGCTGATGCAGATGCCCGGAGGTGGCGCGGTGAGTCGAAGTGGAGGGCAGCATCGGCGACGATATCCTTCAGCGGCGGTTACGGTTCCAGCCCATACAATTCGCAGTAATCTTCCCAGCGCATGTGGGCCATTTCCGCTACCTCGCGATGCACCTCCATGCGCTGGGCCTGATAGTCCTCGGGCGTTGCGGCCGTCAGGAGCAAGGTCAGTTCCCAGGCGAACAGGCCTTGATTCTCCGCCTCGGCCTCGAAGGCTTCGTGCAGACGTTCTTCACGATACTGCGCAGCGGTTTCACCCTTGGCCTGGGCCAGCAGCGGATTGAGATGATCGAGGGTTTCGCGCAATTCGGGGCGCGCGTCGAGAAACAATTTCAGGGCTTGTTCATGTCGCTGGTCGGTGGGCGCCATGTGTGTTCCTTGTGAGGCTGATGACCCTAGGGTGCCGGAGCGGCTGTCGCATGTCGCGCTATAAATGCAGTAAAGCAGAATGATTTTGCCTGTTGCGGTGATACAGTCCGCTTTTTTCTGAATGAGCGAATGCAATGCGAATTCTGATGGTAGCGCTGGCCGCGACCGTGCTGGCTGGCTGCGCGGGTTCGGTGATGGACGATTCTCGCACCAAAGCCCCGTACAAGGTTCTGGCTTCGGACAAGCCAGAGAAAGTTGTCGCTCAGTGCGTACAGTTCGGCTGGCAGGACGAAGCAGTGTTTGGCGTGGACGCCGGAGCGTATCTGCAACCGGGCAAGAAGGGTGGCTCGACGGTGTACACCCGTTCCGCAGAGTCATTTGTCGACGTGACCAGCGATGCGTCGGGAACCGTCCTCAACTACTACGCGCAGAAGGACGATTTTGTTGCCAAGCGCCGGTTGGCGGCGTTGGCGACCTGTCTTTGATATTGCGCTGAAGCGGCTGCCGTTATCGCCAGCAGGCTGGCTCCCACACTGGATTTGTGTTTGCCACCGATCCTGTAGGAGTGAGCCTGCTCGCGATGAGGCCAATGAATTCAACCGATCAAGCGCTTCTGGAAATAATGCCGGCTATGCCCCGGCGGGTAATCAACGATCTCGCCAAACTGGCTGAATCCCAGCTTCTCGTAGAACGCCGGCGCCTGAAAGTCGAAGGTGTCCAGCCAGATGCCGAGGCAGTTCTTCTCCTTGGCCAGATTTTCCGCCATGGCCATCAGTTCCGAGCCGATGCGTTGCCCGCGACCCTGTTCCGGGACGCACAGCAACTCGATGTACATCCACTGGAAGATCACCCGGCCGTACAAACCGCCGAGAATCGCGTCGTGTTCATCGCGCACCAGCAGGGCGAAAGGTTCAGATGTGGAACCACCGGTCCGGGCGTCGTTATACGCAATCAAAGGCTCGAGAATGGCCTTGCGTTGTTCTTCCGTGGGGTTCTGCGACAGCTCGATTCGCAACGTCATGTGCAACTTCCTTGTGAGATGAACCGCCAGCCTATCCTGCCCGGGGAGCGTCTTCCAAGTCCTTCCTCATCCCTTTGGAACCGCCGCTGTCGCGCCGGGGTCTAGCTTTTACAGCGTCATTCCGAACGCGGTTGATGAGGATCCCCCATGAATATTTTCGAAGCCCTTCGCGAAAGCCACGACCGCCAGCGCAGTTACGCCAAAGCCCTGGTCGAAACCAGCGGCGACACCCCGGAGCGGGTTGAAGCCTATAAACAGCTGAAAGCCGAGCTGCAGGCCCACGAAACCGCCGAAGAGCGCCACTTCTACATCCCGCTGATGGAGTTCGACAACGGTGTTGACCTCAGTCGCCACGCCATCTCCGAGCATCATGAAATGGACGAGATGATGGAAGAGCTGGACGAGACCGAGATGTCCAGCCCGGCGTGGCTGGCAACGGCGAAGAAGCTCTCCGACAAAGTCCATCACCATCTCAAGGAAGAAGAGCAGAAGTTCTTCCAGATGGCCGGCAAATTGCTCGATGACAAGCAAAAGGAACAACTCGCTGGCCAGTACGAAAAGGAGTACCAAGCGCAACTGCCATGAGTACTGAATGCCAGTTTTTGCAGTGTCGGCGTGTAGGCCTTTGGCCATGCGTTGGGTGGGTCTTGTCGTAATCAGCTGTATATTCATCCAGTGTTTTCGGCGTTTTTTACTTGAGACGCCGATTGACTGCGACAAAACCGCCGATGGACAAAAAAACCACCTCCGTTAGCTTGAAGGCCTCTCCTCGGACAGGAGAGTTCTTAAATCAACGGAGTGAAAAACATGAATCAACCACAAGCTCAAACCCAACTGCGACACGGTCGCGTCACCTCTCCAGCCAGCCGCGGTGCGGTAGCCATCGAGCAAGGATTGCTCGGTGCCTGGCAGGTCAACGAAATGGAAGGCGGCAAGAACTTCCCGGCGCTGACGGCAGGGCCTTTTCCTGCTCCCTATGGCAGCGACAGTGACAGTGTCACGCCGCCCGCCGACGGTTACATCCTCAGCGGTGGCAAGACCGATGCCCGTGACTGCGTGAACTTCACCGACGAGGAAATGAGCAAAAAGCTCAATCGTCCGTTCAGCTGGCCACTGCTCAGTGTCACCCCGGGCCAGACGCTGGAAGTGAAGTGGGAATACACCGCGCCACACACCACCCGTGGTTATCGCTGGCTGATCACCAAGGATGGCTGGGATCCGAAACAGCGCATTTCCCGTGCACAACTCGAAGCGCAGCCTTTCGCCGAAGACTTCTACACTCAAGTGCCGTATTACAGCTATCCGGGGGAATTGAAGGCCAAGGTCAATCATTCGGTGAAATTGCCGGCCACCAAAAAGGGCCGTCACGTCATCGTGCTGATGTGGATCGTCGCCAACACCGGCAACGCGTTCTATCAGGCGTTCGACGTCGACTTCAAATAACGGCGTTACGCTCAACCCACAGGTTCTGAAGGATTAGAACATGTCAAATATCGACTTCACGCTAGTGCAAAACCAGGCGGCCGACGCGGCCGCGCTGATGCCGAGCATCGCCGGCAAAAAAATACTCATGGGCTTCTGGCACAACTGGCCGGCGGGTCCAAGTGACGGCTATCGTCAGGGCCGCTTCGCCGAAATCGCTCTGGAAGCGGTGCCCAAGGAGTACAACGTGGTCGCGGTGGCGTTCATGAAGGGCAGCGGGATTCCAACCTTCAAGCCGTACAACGTCTCCGATGCCGAGTTCCGGCGTCAGGTCGGCGTGCTCAACAGCCAGGGGCGGGCGGTGCTCTTGTCCCTGGGTGGCGCCGATGCGCACATCGAGTTGCGGGCCGGACAGGAACAACCACTGGCCAATGAGATTATCCGTCTGGTGGAAACCTACGGCTTCGATGGGCTGGACATCGATCTTGAACAGAGCGCGATTGATTTCGCCGCCAACAAGACCGTGCTGCCGGCCGCGCTGAAACTGGTCAAGGATCACTACGCAGGCCAGGGCAAGCACTTCATCATCAGCATGGCCCCGGAGTTTCCGTACCTGACCACCAATGGCAAATACGTCGGTTACCTGCAGGCGCTTGAAGGCTATTACGACTTCATCGCGCCACAGTTCTACAACCAGGGCGGCGACGGGGTCTGGGTGCCGGAAGCCAATAATGGCAATGGTGCGTGGATCGCGCAGAACAACGATGCGCTGAAAGAGGACTTCCTCTACTACCTGACCGAAAGTCTGGTGACCGGCACCCGGGGCTTCACCAAAATCCCGGCGGACAAATTCGTCATCGGCCTGCCGGCCAACGTCGATGCGGCTGCCACCGGTTACGTGATCGACAGCACCGCCGTCGGCAATGCGCTCAAACGTCTGGCGATCAAAGGGCTGCCGATCAAGGGCCTGATGACCTGGTCGGTAAACTGGGACAACGGCGTCAGCAAGGATCGCGTGCCGTATGGCTGGGAATTCAGTCGGCGTTATGGACCGCTGATTCACGGAGCGAAAACAGCGACACAGGAAACGGATGACACGTTGTCGCGCGTCGCCCGTTAGCAGCAATTAAAGAGCCCGGTAGCGCTGCCGGGCTTTTTTGCGTGGGCCAGGCAAGCAATGCTCGGGTGTGAGTCATAGCGGAGCGAGTTGTTTATCCGATCGGGACGCGCTCGATACATTGAGTGAATGACTTGACGAGATCCAGCAAGCAGGCAGCCGCCTGATTGATTTGCGTATCGGTAAGCGCCGCGTAACCAATCAGCACGCCGGGTTTGACCGCGTGACTGCTGGTGAATGCGGATACCGGTTGCAGGCAAAGATTGAAGAGGGCAGCCCGTGCGCAGAATTCTCTTTCATCAATGTCTGCGGGTAACCAGAGCACAAAATGTAATCCGGATTGCTCGCCGGAAATCTGCAGATCAGGGTTTTCTCGCAGCTGTGAGATCAGCAAATCGCGTCGATGTTGATACGTCTGTCGCGAGATGCGCAAATGCCGTACATATTTTCCGGTGCAGAGAAACTGGTTGAGTGCGAGCTGACCCAGTATGCCGGGCGTCTGGCCGGTGTCTTCGATGAGGTTGATGACTTTCTTCTGTAAATGTTTGGGAATGACCATGAAGCCCAGACGAAAGTTGCTGAACAGGGTTTTATTGAAGCTGCCGCAGAAAATCACCCGGTCGTTTGTATCTATTGATTTGATGGCGGGCAGGGGAGCACTGCCATAGTTGTACTCGCTGTCGTAGTCGTCCTCGATGATGATCGCATTGGCTGCGGTCGCCGAGGCCAGCAGGGCCTTGCGGCGTGCCATGCTCATGCAGACACCCAAAGGAGCCTGGTGAGAGGGCGTGACATAAATGGCCTGAACCGGACTGGCGGGTGACAACGCTTCAACGATCAGACCTGCATCGTCCACTGGAATATCGATGATTGTGTTGCCGGAACAATTGAATATCCGCCGGGCCCAGTAATAGCCGGGATCTTCCATGGCAACGACGGCCTCTTTTCCCAATAATCTGCTGATGAGGTCGAGACAGTGCCTGATGCCGTGGGTAATCACGATGTCCTGAGGTGAGCAGTCAATTCCCCGGTAGATCTGGATATGGTCGCAAATGGACTTGCGCAAGTTCTCGTCACCGCCGAGTGACGAGGCCGATACTGCGGTGGCGAGGTCTTTGGCGGAAGGTGTGCATAACGACTTTACATCTTTTTCTTCGAGCAATCCCGGATCGGCCAGTCTGGCAATAAACGGTACATACGGCTGTAAATAAGTAATGGGGGCCGGTGAATCGGATGACCGGTGAGTATCAAGTTCGACTTGCAGTTCCTTAGTTCTGGCAGCGGCGATCAGATTATCCGGCAATGTTGCGCAGACCACCGAGCCGGCACCTCGCTTGCGAATGATGAAACCTTCTTCGCGCAATTGATCGAAAACAGTTTCCAGAGTCCCTCGGGAAACTCCCCATCTTTGCGCAAGCGTACGCGTGGAGGGCAGCGCTTCGCCGGATTGGAGCCGACCGGAACTGATCAGGTGTTCAAGGAAACGGCACAGAAGCTGATGTTTGGTGGACAGCGAATGTTCGGTCAATTCGAACGGCAAGACTAGGTCGAGGCCAACTGGCCGCTTACCTCTGGTCATAGTGGTACACACCAAAATCCATTTAATGGATCTTCATCTTAGCGCGGCATACAAATACGCTCAACGCCGCTCAAGCTAACGCGTTGAGGGGTGGCGCGCGAGTCATTGGGGTCAAGAGAAACTGGATTGGTATAGGGATATCGTCGGCAATGACTGCTTTTGAAAAACTGTCAACACTCAATAAGACTAATCATCGCGAGCCGCAACTAAAGATTGCGATAGTCGGAGGGGGTGCAACAGCGATTAGTGTAATTGATGCGTTGCAGCGCGACGTTAAGCTGAAAAATATGGATGTTGCAATTACCCTCTATGAGCCTGACAAGAAAATAGGTCCAGGTCGCGCTTATCAAAACGATGGTGATTATGGATTGATTAATCGCCAGGCCCGATTCATGTCCGTGAAAAGTGACGATCCCCGGCACTTTGTAGGATGGGTCACTCATAAATATGGAAGTGCACTGGCGCAACTTGATTTCTTGCCCCGTCACTATTTTGGTGAGTACCTGTCCGATTGTTTTGCCGAGCAAGTGGCGCTGGCGCGCGACCTCAAGCGGCCGATTCGAGTGATCGGGCAAAAGGTCACCAGCCTGACAATGCACGATGACAAAGCGGTCGTCGGTGTCGAAAACGGGCCGCAACAAGTGTTCGACCGGGTGATTCTGTGCATCGGTACCGCTGAACCGGCGGATATCTTCTCGTTGGCCTGCTCCCAAAACTACATCGGCAATCCGTATCCGATGTGGACCAGGTTTTCCGCGATTGGCGGCGACGATCAGGTGGCGATCATTGGTTCCAGCCTCTCCGCTGTCGATGCAGTCCTGGCCCTGAATGCCCAGGGACACCGCGGCAAGATCGTCATGCTGTCGCGCAATGCGCTGCTGCCAGCGGTGCGCATGCCGCATCACGACTTCACTTACAAGGTCATCACCCGCGAACGCATCGAAGAGCTGCGTGATGAAGCGGGGATGATCTCCTGGTCGAAATGGCTTGGCCTGATCACCTTCGAACTGACGGCCCAAGGCGTGGATCTGGAGAAGCTCAAGGCTGAACTGGCGCCAGGTCAACTGCCGTTCGAGCGGCTGGAGCGCCATCTTCAAGCATCGGCCCGTGGCGAAAAGTGGCTGTCCATCCTGATTGATATTGCCAACGACTACGTCGAACTGGCCTGGGACAGCCTGAGTGCGGGCGATCGCAGTTATTACATGGCCAACTATCACTCGATTTTCATGAGCCTGTGCAACCCGATGCCTCCGGCAACGGCCAACAAGTTGCGCAACATGCTCGAATCCGGACACCTCGTGATTCGTCCTGGCCTGAAGGGCGTGGAACTGAGTCCCGGTGGCGGTTTCGTCCTGAATTACCAGGCAGGCGCCTGTCATGCCGACTGGGTCATCAACGCCACGCGATCTGAAACCGGTGGTGTCGGGCAGACCGGTACCGAGCTGGTGTCTTCGATGGTCAACAATGGCGTCGCTCAGCACCATCCGTTTGGAGGCCTGCACGTGTCATTCGGTTCGCACAAGGTCATCGACCGCAGTGGCAAGGCCAGCGACGCTATTTATGCCTTGGGCCAACTGGCTGCCGGTAACCATTACTACACCAGTTCACTGGCCATGATCACACGTCAGATCGACCGGGTTCTGCCGCATTTGCTGACGACTGATCAATACCTCAAGGAGCTTTCTGCGTGAAATCCAGCCGCCCCGGAATCCTGTTACCTGCAGCGTTATTGACGGCTGTAATCGTGCCGCAGCTCGGACTCGGCCTGATGACGCCCACCGTTGCAAAACTGGCGGAGGAGTTTCGAGTCCCCCATGAGGCGATTCAGGAAACGTTTGTTGTTTACATGATCGGGTATGCGTTGTCCGTGGTATTGGCGGGGATTCTTGCCGATCGTATCGGAGCCCGTCGCGTACAGATTTCGGGGTTGCTGATTTGTGCTGTCGGGTGCCTGCTTGCAGCGTTCTCGGACTCCTTTTACCTGTTTGCGGTTGCGCGTTTCATGCAGGCCCTCGGAGGGTGTGTAGGGACCGTAACCACCAGGCTGATCGTGAAATCCGATTATCCGGAAAGCAAACGCCTGCGAATTCTCACCACTCTTGCCTCGGCGATAGCGCTCACGCCGTGTATCGCACCGTTGCTCGGCGGCATGTTGTTACCTTCGCTCGGATGGCGCTGGATGATGGGCGGCGTGGGGATGTTCAATCTCGCGGCATTGGTGCTTTTCTGGCACGTCGACACCTCTCCGGGGGCATCGGATTCGACGGGGCGCAGCATCATTGCCGTTTATGCCGCCAACTTCAAAAATGCGGATTATCTGGCTTATGCCGCCGGCATCAGTCTGGTGTGGATGAGTTACTTCGTGTTCCTGTCCTGTTCGACTTATGCGTTGCAGACGGAACTGGGCATGTCCAGCCTGGGTTACGGCGCGGTGATCTCCCTGTGCGCCGTCGGTTATGTGATTGGCAGTACGTTGGCGCGAGCATTGAGCGCCAGGTGGGCGTTGAACGAGATCCTGCTGCTTGGAAGCAGGGTAGGCATGGCCGGGTGCATGTTGCTGGGCATTCTGCTGTCGGTGTTTGGCAGTGTGCTGCCGGCGCTGCTGATTCCGATGGTGTTCATTCTGTTGTCGGTCGGGATGGTGATTCCCGCGACTCAGGCCGGGCTATTGAAGAGTGTCAGTCGTGATATCGGTATTTCCTCCGGGCAGTTTTTCTTTTTCCAGATGGCGGCGGGGGCCGGTTACGGTTTGCTGGTCAGTTCCTTTTCCGAACTGGGCGTTCGTGGCCTGGCACTGTTTATCGCCATTCCGATTGTCGTGTTGTTCGTTTTCCTGAATATGTCGCGGGCACTGTCGAAGTCCCCGGATGAGCAGTTGAAGGCAGTCTCTCGGACCTGAGTTTGCTGTTGCTGCGACCCTGATAAAAAAAACAAGGATGTGTAGTCGTGCAGTATCTGAAATCGCTGAAGTTGAACAGTGTGTGTTATGACATTCGTGGCCCGGCACTGGAGCAGGCCAGAAAGATGGAGGAGGACGGCCAGCGCATTCTCAAGTTGAATATCGGCAATCCCGCGCCCTTCGGTTTCGAGGCGCCCGACGAGATACTCCAGGATGTGATCCGTAATTTGCCGACGGCGCAAGGTTACAGTGACTCCAAAGGCTTGTTCAGCGCCCGCAAGGCCGTCATGCAGTACTGTCAGCAGAAGCAGATCGAGGGCGTCGGCGTCGACGATATCTACCTGGGCAATGGCGTCTCCGAGCTCATTGTGATGTCACTGCAGGCGCTGCTGAACAACCGCGACGAAGTGCTGGTGCCTGCTCCGGATTATCCGTTGTGGACCGCCGCGGTGAGTCTTGCCGGGGGCAATGCGGTGCACTACAGGTGCGACGAGCAGCAGGACTGGTGGCCGGACCTCGATGACATACGGGCCAAAATCACCCCCAACACCCGAGCGCTGGTGATCATCAACCCCAACAATCCCACCGGTGCGGTGTATCCGCGAGACGTGCTGCTGGGAATGCTGGAGATCGCGCGCCAGCACAATCTGGTGGTGTTCTCCGACGAGATCTACGACAAGATTCTCTACGACGAAGCTGTGCACATCAGCACCGCCTCGCTGGCGCCGGACTTGCTGTGCCTGACCTTCAACGGGTTGTCCAAGTCGTACCGGGTGGCCGGGTTCCGCTCAGGCTGGCTGGTGATTTCCGGGCCGAAGCAGCATGCCGCCGGCTACATCGAAGGCATCGACATGCTGGCGAACATGCGCCTGTGCGCCAACGTTCCGGCCCAGCATGCGATCCAGACCGCGCTGGGGGGTTACCAGAGTATCAATGACCTGGTCTTGCCTCAGGGGCGTCTGCTCGAACAGCGCAACCGGGTGCATGAACTGCTCAACGCTATTCCTGGCGTCAGTTGCGTTAAGCCGATGGGCGCGCTGTACGCATTTCCAAGGATCGATCCGAAAATTTGCCCGATCAAAGATGACGAGAAGTTTGTCCTCGAGCTGTTGATGTCGGAAAAGCTGCTGGTGGTCCAGGGAACCGCGTTCAACTGGCCCGCACCCGACCATTTTCGCGTGGTCACGTTGCCGGCATTGCCGGACATCGAAGACGCCATGGCGCGGATTCATCGATTCATCAGCAGCAGGTCAGTTAACAACCTGAGCGTTCGTCGAGTGGCGAATAACGCCCGGGACCTGTGGCCGGTCTTCTGATTCCAGAGGCAGATCAAGTAAGCAAGTTGTCATGCCAGACGTAAGTTCGTGGCAGGTGTGACAGCGCAAAGTGCCAGACGGCTGGATGCCACACTCGGCCATCTCTCTAAGTTGTGCAGCATAAAGGAATGAGTATGCGGAACTTTGATGCGCAGGTTTCTTATCGGGTCATGCTTTCTCAGGATGAGATTAATCATCGTGGGGCCGGTTGGGAAAAAGAGGCTTTGAATGAACTGGAAGAGCGACTTGGAGCAGGGTCCGACTTTCCCTGCATCTTTTCCAAGAATGCATTCAAGAAGTCTTCGATCAAGTTTGTATTTGTCGACACTTTGGATGCTCAAGGGCTGGCGAAACTGGCTGAAGGCTTGAAAGAGTATGTGACGCTTTCCAGAACATGGAGTGGTTCAATCGAGGACGCTTATCCGCTCATCGTGTTCTTTTCAACCGATGCGATATCGGCGAGTACCGCGCAGGAGTATCAGGCCGCCGGGTGGGGCGTGCTGCAGAGCCTGCACTGGCTGGATGAAAGCCCGTGGCCGGACAGCGTCGATGTCGACCCGGAGTCACCGTTCTGGTCGATGTGCTTCGCGGGAATGCAACTTTTTGTGAATATGAGTTCTCCCGCACACAAACTTCGCAAGAGCAGAAACCTCGGGTCGAGATTTGCGCTGGTGATTAATCCGCGTGAACGCTTCGATGTATTTGCCGGCGATACCGTGGGCGGACGTAATGTTCGCGCCAATATTCGCAAACGCATCCTTAAATATGATTCGGTGCCCCACGCCTTGCAATTGGGCGGCTTCGGCTCTGACGCCAAAGAGTGGTGGCAATACGGTTTGATTGAAGAAAATGCAGAGCGCACGGATGTTTGCCCGTTCAAACATTCCAGCCATGAAAATAAAGAGGAAGCCTGATGTTCAAGTTGATTGTATCCAACGGCAGAGTGGCAGACCGCACGGCATTTACCCGTATCGGCGCGTTGAAGGCCGCGTCGGCACTTGAAGCAAAGTACGGTGTAGCGCCGCTGTATATCGGTGACGGCAGCTGCGAGCCGGCGGCCGATGACTGGACAGTCAGTCTGCCGGCAGGACGTGAGCAGATCGATTCGCTGCATCGCGCCGTGGCCTGTGCGGTAGAGGAGCAGCAACTCACAGTGGTCATCAACGGCACCTGCCCGGCCAGCCTGGGCAGCGTACCTGCGGTGGCCAGACATTACCCGGACCTTTGTCTGGTGTGGGTCGATGCCCATGGTGACTTCAATATTCCGACGACCACTGACACGGGCTACCTGGGCGGGATGGTGGTGTCGGCATTATGTGGCCTCTGGGACAGCGGCTGTGGCGCCGGCGTGCGTGCAGAGAACGTCATTCTGGTCGGCGCGCGCGACATCGACGGGCAAGAGCAGCGTCTGCTGAGCGCCAATAATGTGCGCACGCTTTCTCCGCAGCAGGCAACCGCCGAAGCGGTGCGCAGCGCGATCGGCCAATCGAAGGTCTGGGTGCACATCGATTGGGACTCTCTTGAGCCTGGCTACGTGCCCGCCGACTACGCAGTGCCTGACGGTCTGCTGCCGCAACAGCTCGCGGCGATCCTGGGAGCAATTCCGCTGGAGCAGATCGTCGGCCTGGAAATCGCCGAGTTCAACGCCTCCTGCGATGCGGCGACGGCACAGCGTGCGACCCAGTGCATCATCGATATCGTTGACCCGCTCCTCTCCAAAGCGTGTCTTGAGGCGAGTGTGTGCCATGCATAAACCGCCTGCTGCTGACCGGCTGCGTTTCAGCAAGATGCACGGTGCGGGCAATGACATGATCATTCTCGATCTGCGTGATGCGCAGGATCCGTCGCGCGAATTGTGCAAGTACCTGGCTAATCGCCATAAAGGTATCGGCGCCGATATGGTCCTGGGCGTCAAGGCGGCGCGCAATCCATCGTCCGTGGCCTCGTTCGATATCTGGACGGCGCAGGGCGAGTCCTCCCGGCAATGCGGCAACGGCGCGCGGTGTGTCGCCGCATGGCTGGTTCGGGCAGGCCTGACGGAGGCGTCCGAGTTCACCCTCGACAGTCCCTCCGGTACCCACCGGGTCCGGGTCATGAAGGACGGCAACTATCAGATCAGCATGGGCGCACCGAATTTCTCGCCCGCCGCCATCCCGGTGTTCGGCTTCGACCAGGTGCAGTCGGCTTATCAACTCGAACTCGCCGGGCAACACCTGGCGTGTTCGGCGGTATCGATGGGCAACCCGCACGCGGTGATCGAAGCCGAGCGTGATCAGTATGAGATTCCAACTGTCGGCAGTGCCCTGCAAAACTCCGGGTATTTCTCCCCTGACGTCAACGTCGGGTTTGTACAGCTGCAATCGCGCAACAGGATAAAACTCAAGGTCTACGAATTCGGCGCAGGCGAGACGCTGGCCTGCGGCAGCGGTGCCTGCGCGGCGGTCGCGGTGCTGGCGCGGGCCGGGCGGGTCGACCGCTCGGTCGATGTCGAACTGCCCGGCGGAACCCTTGAAGTGACATGGGAGAGTGACTTGTCCGCGATGTACCTCTCCGGCCCTGCTGAATTCGTATTTGATGGAGAACTCGCTCATGCCGTTGTATGAAAGCATTCTGGACACGATCGGCCGTACGCCAATCGTCAAGCTGCAAAGGCTCGCCCCGGAACAGGTCAGCATTTATGTGAAGGTCGAGTCGTTCAACCCCGGCGGTTCGGTCAAGGACCGGCTGGCGCTGGCGGTGGTACTCGACGCCGAAGCCAGAGGCCTGTTGAAGCCTGGCGATACGATCGCCGAATGCACCTCCGGCAACGTCGGCATTGCGTTGGCGATGGTTGCCGCGGCGCGCGGCTATAACTTCGTGGCGATCATGTCCGACAGTTACTCGATCGAACGGCGCAAGCTGATTCGCGCCTATGGCGGCAAGGTTCTGCTGTTTCCTGCTCACCTGGGCAGCAGCGGCGGCAACCAGATTGCCGATGAACTGGCGCAGAAGTTTGGCTGGTTCAGATCGCGACAATTCGATAACCCGGCCAACCCTTCCTATCACCGCGAAACCACCGCCACCGAAATCCTCGGTGATTTCGCCGGTAAACGCCTGGACTACTTTGTCACCGGTTTCGGCACCAGCGGCACACTGACCGGCGTTGGCCAGATGCTGCGAGTCGCGCGACCCGCCGTGCAGATCGTTGCCGCAGAACCGGAAAATGCTGCGTTGCTGTCGGGCGGCACCTGGGGCGTGCACCAGATTCAGGGACTCGCGCCCAACTTCACGCCGACCATCATGGACAAGACCGTCATCGACAAAGTCCTGACCGTGAACGAGTACGAAGCACGTGACACTTCGCAGCGCCTGGCCAGGGAGGAGGGGATCTTCGTCGGCATTTCTTCGGGCGCCTCGGTCGCCGCAGCGTTGAAGGTTGCCGAGACCGCAGCGTCCGGTTCCGTGCTGCTGGCCATGCTGCCGGATACCGGTGAACGTTATCTCTCGACCTTCCTGATGGATGGCATCGCCGAAGGTTCCGACGATGACTGGTTGCAGTCGCTCGAGCCATAACAGGCAACCGGTTACTTGGCGAAGCAGGCGCTCTAAGGGATTAGCATCATGGTGGAAACTCTTCCGGCAGCAGATTACATCGAGTTCGCGCGCCCGTTTCCAATGCATCGTGGAGGTGTACTGGAAGATTTCAGGCTGACGTATGAGACGTTCGGGCAACTGAATGATCGTCGCGACAACATCGTCCTGGTGCTGCCCGGCATGTCCGCCAACAGCCACGTCTGCAGTGTCGCTCGCGATCCTGAGGCGGGCTGGTGGGAGGACTTTGCCGGTTCAGGCAAGCCGATCGATACAGACCGCTGGTATGTGATCTGTTTCAACTATCTGGGGGGTTGCAAGGGCTCGACGGGGCCGCTGTCCACCGAGCGGGCGAGTGGCAGGCCTTACCAGTCGCGCTTTCCCGAGCTGAGCATCGAAGACATCGTCGACACGATCGTCATGGCCGTGAAAGCGCTGGGCATGGCGCAAGTGACCTGCCTGATCGGCGCTTCGATGGGTGGCATGTGTGCGCTGGCCCTGTTGACCCGGTATCCGGGGTTTGTCCGGCATCACATCAACCTGTGCGGCGCGGCCAGTTCGCTTCCCGTGTCCACGGCCTTGCGTTCATTGCAGCGGGAAGCCATTCGCAGTGATCCGCTGTGGGCCGGTGGCGAGTATTCGCCGGATGCGCGCCCGATTCACGGCATGACGCTGGCCCGCAAGATCGGCCTGTTGAGTTATCGCTCCGGCGCGCAATTGAATCGCCGTTTCAGCCGCAGCGATCAGGCGGCGGGGAAATCCGCCGGCATGACCCACGACTTTGAAGTCGAGGATTATCTGCAGGCCAATGCCTGGCGATTCGCGCGGGATTTCGACCCTAACAGTTATCTGCAGCTAAGCCGCGCGATTGATCTTTATGCCTGTCTGACGCTGCCGCAGGGCGGTTTTCAGACTGCCGGGCTGGAGCAGGTTCTGGTGGTCGGCGTCGAGAGCGACACGCTGTTTCCTGTCGCGCAACAGCAGCACATCGCTCAAGGGCTCGAGCAGGATGGTGCCGAGGTGACCTTTGTCCGGCTCGATTGCCCGGACGGCCACGACGCCTTTCTGACCGATCTGCGGGCGTTCGGGCCGCTGCTGGAACATTTCATGAATCGTATTCGTTCCGTCCTTCCTGCGGGCAGGGCGGAGCGTTGTCTGGAGTTGCACGATGAACGATTTTGACAAGGTTGCATTGGTGACCGGTGCCAACCGTGGCATCGGTTTCGAGGTGGCGCGACAACTGGCCGCCGAGGGCGTGACGGTGGTACTCAGTGGCAGGAATTATCAGGCTGTCGCTCAGGCGGCCGACGAGTTGGTCGGCATGGGCCTGAAGGCGTTCCCGTGCCTGATGGATGTCACGGATGAAGACAGCATCGCCTCGGCGGTCAAATTGCTGGAGGCGAAGTTCGGTCGACTGGATATTCTGATCAATAACGCGGCGATCCGTATCGAATCATACGGGTTGAACCCTTCGCAACAACCACTTCAACAGTGGCGCCAGACGTTTGAAACCAACCTGTTCGGCATGGTCGCGGTGACCCAGCATTGTCTGCCGCTGATTCGCCAGTCTGCGGCCGGGCGCATCGTCAACGTATCCAGTCTGCTGGCATCGCTCACCACCCATACGGACGTCGATTCCTACGCCTATTCACCGATGTTCAAATCCTTGCCGGGCTACAGCGCCAGTAAAAGCGGGGTGAATTCGTGGACGGTTCATCTGGCATACGAGCTTCGCGATACGCCCGTCAAGGTCAATGCCGTGCACCCCGGTTACACCAAAACCGGCATGAATGACGGCGCCGGTGATCTCGATGTGCAGGAAGGCGCGCGGACCAGTGTCGCTCTGGCATTGATTGGTGCCGATGGCCCCACGGGCACTTACCGCCATCAGGACCGCGTGATTCCCTGGTGAGTCGTCGCTGTTTTTCTGCTTCCAACTGTTCAGTAGAAAGGATTCTTCATGATTAAGCTTGCACTCGTCACCGATAAGCCGAACCTGCACATTGACTACGACATGCCGCCATTGCTGGAAGCCTGCAAGCAACTGTCGATCAACGCCGATGTGTGTTTCTGGGACGATCCGTCAATCGATTGGGCGGCGTATACCGCCGTATTGATCCGTTCACCGTGGGACTGCATTGAAAACCTCGACGAATTCTTTGCCTGGTGCGACAAGGTGCATGCACTGACCTGCCTGTTGAACGTGCCGTCCGTGGCCCGATGGGGCTTGAACAAGTTGTACCTGAAGGACATTGCTGCGCGCGGTGTGCCGATTATTCCCAGTGTATTCCTGGCGCCCGACGACGCTCCCGAGGGTTATCTGGCTGACTTCCTCGACGCGAACACCGACAGCCACGAATTTGTCGTCAAACCGACGATCGGCTCGTATTCGCGCGGGGTGAAAAGATTTGTCCGTGGCGGTTCCGAGGCCGCGCTGGCACACATTCGCGCGCTGCAAAAGCGCGGTTCGCACGTGATCATTCAGCCGTACATCACCACCATCGACACTTACGGCGAGACGGACCTGACCTTCTTCGATAACACCTTCAGCCATTCCATCCGCAAGGGCGCCATGCTCATGGCGGACGGTACGGTGAACGTGCCGACCCCCGAATTTCGCCAGCCGCGCGAGGCGGATGCCGAGGAGCAGGCGGTGGCGCTATCGGCGCTGGTGGCTTCTGCCGAAGTGCTCGGGCTTGAGCTGCCGTTGCTCTACGGCCGGGTCGACGTGATCCGCGACTATGACGGTCGGCCGATGATCATGGAAATGGAGATCTGCGAGCCTTCGCTTAACCTGCCGTTTCGCGCCGACAGTGCGATGAACCTGATCAAAGGCGTGCTCAAGCGCATCGACCGGCACCTGGTCGATCTCTGACACCATCCGCGAACACCAGTAAACAAGCCCGACAGCATTGCCGGGCTTTTTTTGTGCGCGCGATTATTCGACTATGGGCGTTTTCCGATGGCACAAGGAACAGGCGTCATGACCAAGACAGCCGAGCGGGTCAACATTGTCGATACTCAGGTGTTGTCCCACGACTGGTATCTGTTGCAGAAAATCACCTTCGACTATCTACGCAACAACGGTGACTGGCAGCGGCAGACTCGCGAAGTCTACGACCGTGGCAATGGCGCGGCGATTCTGTTGTTCAACCGCGAAAAGCGCACGGTGGTGCTGACCCGCCAATTCCGCTTGCCGGTGTTCGTCAACGGCCACGACGGCTTGTTGATCGAAGTGGCGGCGGGGCTGCTGGAAGGTGCGGCGCCGGAACAGCGGATCCGCGACGAGGCCGAAGAGGAAACCGGTTACCGCGTGCATGAGGTGAAGAAGGTCTTCGAGGCCTACATGAGCCCCGGCTCGGTGACCGAGAAACTGCACTTTTTTATCGCCGAATACGACGCGAAGTCGAAGGTCAGCGAGGGCGGCGGCCTGGAAGAGGAAACCGAAGAACTGGAAGTGCTGGAGTGGCGCTTCGATGAGGCACTGGCGGCGTTTCAGCGCGGCGAGATCTGCGACGCCAAGACCATCATGCTGTTGCAGTATGCGGCGATGAATAATCTTTTCGACAGCTGATTCAGCGTCAATCCATTGTGGCGAGGGAGCTTGCTCCCGCTGTGCTGCGCAGCGGCCCCAGGTTTTTACCCGTGCTGCACACTGGAGCGGGAGCAAGCGCCCTCGCCACACATATGGCATTTACAGGGTTAAAACAGGTCGCCTGTTCTACCGACATCAGACCAGTCACCGCCCTCCAGCGTCAGCAACCGCTCTTTGGCCTCAAGCCCGCCCGCAAACCCGGTCAACTTCCCCGACGCGCCGATCACCCGATGACACGGCGCCACAATCGAGATCGGGTTACGCCCGTTAGCCGCGCCCACCGCACGCACCGCCGTCGGGTTGCCGATCTGCTCGGCGATCTGGCTGTAAGTGCGCGTCTCGCCAAAGGGGATGGTTAGCAGCGCCGCCCAGACCTTCTTCTGAAAATCGGTGCCGACAAAATCCAGTTCCAGGTCGAAGCGGTCACGCTTGCCGGCAAAATATTCCTCAAGCTGCTGCGCGGTTCGCTGCAGCAGCGGATTGTCCGGCGCTTCGCTCATCGGACCGAGGCGCACCCGGCCCGGTTTGTCGTTTTCCCAGAGGATGGCCGCCAGTCGTGAGCCGTTCGCAACCAGCTTCAATTCGCCGACCGGTGAGGGCAGGGTGATGAACGTGTACGACATGGGCAGAACTCCGGATCGGTACGGCGAGAGCGCCCAGCATACTGCCTGAGCGGGGAGGCGCAAATCGCAATAGCGACCATACTGCTTGGTGCTTTTGCTGCGTTCCCCTCTGTTCTGCACAGAACCCGAAAACAAAAAAGAGATCGACTCATGAAGTACGAACCTTTGGCCAAAACGCTGATTGCGACGTCACTGGCACTGAGCTGCCTCATGGCCCACGCCGCTTCCGTAGCACCGGTTGCCGCCGAAAACGGCATGGTGGTCACCGCTCAACACCTGGCCTCGCATGTCGGTGTCGATGTGTTGAAAAACGGCGGTAACGCGGTGGATGCGGCGGTCGCTGTGGGCTATGCGCTGGCGGTGGTGTATCCCGCCGCAGGCAACCTCGGCGGTGGCGGTTTCATGACCATTCAACTGGCGGACGGGCGCAAGACCTTCCTCGACTTCCGCGAAAAAGCCCCACTGGCGGCGACTGCCAACATGTATCTGGACAAGGACGGCAACGTCGTCCCGGATCTGAGCACTCGTGGTCACCTCGCCGTGGCGGTGCCGGGCACCGTGTCGGGCATGGAGCTGGCGCTGAGCAAGTACGGCACCAAACCGCGCAAGGACATGATCGCTCCGGCGATCAAACTGGCGGAAGACGGCTTCGAGCTGGAGCAGGGCGACGTCGATCTGTTGGACTACGCCACCGATGTGTTCAAGAAGGACATGCGTGATTCCGGCTCGATCTTCCTGCACAACGGCGAGCCGATGCAGGTCGGGCAGAAGCTGGTGCAGAAGGATCTGGCGAAAACCCTGCGCACCATTTCCGAAAAAGGCGCTGACGGTTTCTATAAAGGCTGGGTGGCCGACGCCATCGTCACGTCCAGTCAGGCCAACAAGGGCATCATCACCCAGGCCGACCTCGACAAATACAAGACCCGCGAACTGGCCCCGGTGGAGTGCGATTACCGTGGCTACCATGTGGTTTCGGCGCCACCGCCAAGCTCCGGCGGGGTGGTGATCTGCGAGATCATGAACATCCTCGAAGGCTATCCGATGAAGGATCTGGGCTTCCATTCGGCCCAGGGCATGCACTATCAGATCGAAGCGATGCGCCACGCCTATGTGGATCGCAACAGCTATCTGGGCGACCCGGATTTCGTGAAGAACCCGATCGAGCACCTGCTGGACAAGAACTACGCCACCACGCTGCGCAATGCGATCCAGCCGCAGAAGGCCGGGATCTCCGCCGAGCTGAAACCCGGCGTCGCCCCGCATGAAGGCAACAACACCACGCACTATTCGATTGTCGACAAGTGGGGCAACGCAGTGTCGGTGACTTACACCCTCAACGACTGGTTCGGCGCCGGGGTGATGGCGAGCAAGACCGGTGTGATCCTCAACGACGAGATGGACGACTTCACCTCCAAGGTCGGCGTGCCGAACATGTACGGTCTGGTGCAGGGCGAGGCCAATGCCATCGCCCCGGGCAAAACCCCGCTGTCGTCGATGAGCCCGACCATCGTCACCAAGGACGGCAAAGTGGTGATGGTGGTTGGTACGCCGGGTGGCAGCCGCATCATCACCGCGACCTTGCTGACCATGCTCAACGTCATCGACTACGGCATGGGCCTGCAGGAAGCGGTCGACGCGCCGCGTTTCCACCAGCAATGGATGCCGGAAGAAACCAACCTCGAAGACTTCGCCGCCAGCCCGGATACGAAGAAGATCCTCGAGAGCTGGGGCCACAAGTTCGCCGGGCCGCAGGATGCCAACCACATCGCCGCGATCCTGGTCGGCGCGCCGTCACTGGGCGGTAAACCCGTGGGCAAAAACCGTTTCTACGGGGCCAACGATCCACGGCGTAATACCGGGTTGTCATTGGGTTATTGAGCGGCGTAAAAAGGGCGGCGGGGCTTGGCTCCGTCCCCTGTCTCAAGGATCGATCAAGGAAGGCCCATCATGTCTAGCGCATTGCTGATCATCGACGTCCAACAGGCTCTCTGCTCGGGCGAGTATCAGTGCTTCGACATCCACCGTGTGATCGACACCATTAACCAGCTCAGCACGCGTGCGCGTGAGGCGGGTGTGCCGGTAGTGCTGATTCAGCATGAGGAAAAGGACAGCCCGCTGGCCCATGGGGCCGAAGGCTGGCAACTCGCCGAAGGCCTGCTGACGACAACGCAAGACCTGCGCGTACGCAAAACCACCCCTGATTCGTTCTACCAGACTGACTTGGGCAAACTGCTGGCCAGCGAAGACTTCGAGCGCCTGATCATCTGCGGGCTGCAGACCGACTACTGCGTCAACGCCACCGTGCGCAGGGCGCACGAACTGGGCTACGACGTGGTGCTCGTCGCGGACGCTCACTCCACCGTCGACAACGGCAACATGAGCGCCGAAGACATCATCGCCGAACACAACAAGGATCTGGCGCACCTGACCGGCGCGACGGCCCGGGTCGACGTCAAACCCGCAGCCGAGATCACTTTCTAAAACCAGCGCATACCCCTGTGGGAGCGAGCTTGCTCGCGAAAGCGGTGGGCCTGTGACGCATGTGTTGGCTGACCCGACGCCTTCGCGAGCAAGCCCGCTCCCACAATGATTGAGGGTGTTCACCAATTCCCACGCCCAGCACAAATCCCCTGTGGGAGCGGGCTTGCTCGCGAAAGCGGTGAGTCTGTGACGCATGTGTTGGCTGACCCGACGCCTTCGCGGGCAAGCCCGCTCCCACAATGATTGATGGTGTTCACAGATTCCCTTGCCCAGCACAAATCCCCTGTGGAGCGGGCTTGCTCGCGAAAGCGGTGGGCCTGTGAAGCATGTGTGGGCTGACCCGACGCCTTCGCGAGCAAGCCTGCTCCCACAATGATTGGTGGTGTTCACAGATTCCCTTGCCCAGCACAAACCCCCTGTGGGAGCGGGCTTGCTCGCGAAAGCGGTGAGCCTGTGACGCATGTGTGGGCTGACCCGACGCCTTCGCGAGCAAGCCCGCTCCCACAATGATTGATGGTGTTCGCGGGCGATGCGGATGCGCGCGGCGATGTAGGCGCGCAGCCCGATCATGGGATCGTCGCTTTCGCGCAACGCCGCTGAGGCTTCCAGCAGCGGTTCGACAAACTCCAGCAGAACCTTGGAATAGAGGTTTTCCTTGGTCTGGAAGTAGTAATACAGGTTGGCCTTGGGCACGCCGGCGCGGGCGGCGATGTCGCGGGTCTGGGTGGCGTCGAAGCCGTTGGCGGCAAATTCTTCGCTGGCGGCGGCGAGGATCAGTTGCTCGTTGCGTACGCGGATGGCGCTCATGGGAACACGGTGTGAATAGAAGGCATGGGCAGATACGGGCAATTTCGGTTTCGCAATATACAAAACTATATAGCGACGAAGCCAGCAACTGTTCCACTTGCGACAGGGCTGAGCGGATATTTTTGTGTAAATTTTCTGATTCAGTCTTTCCTCACGCGAGCGCTCTCTCTAGAATCCGCCCCGCCTCCGCAATGGAGGCTCATTGCTATCATTTGGCTCGGTTCACATAGGGAAGACAACATGCAATTCGGGAAAATCCTGGCGCTGGGCCTGGTGCTTGCGCTCGGTGGCTGTGCCAGTTTCACCAAAGACGAAGTGGCGCCGGTCAAACTGCCATCGATGGCCAGCTACGCCAACAAACCCAATGTCTATGTGGACTTCGACTTCTATCAGGGCGAGCCGAAAAGCGCTTCGGCCGTAGAAGTGCCGCAGGCACGTGACCAGCTCAAGCCTGAGCTGCAAAAGATTCTGACCGATTCGGGCCTGTTCGGCCGTGTCACCCTGGACGAGTTCCAGAAGCAACCGGGCGACTACAGCCTGCGTCTGAAAATGTACAACCATCCGCCGAATGCCGGTTCGATGGTACTGGGCTTCATCAGTGGTTTCAGCCTGGGGGTGATCCCGGCATACGGTACCGATCAGTACACCATGAGCCTCGAAGCCGTGGACGGCACAGGTCAGGCCCTGACCACCGCGAGCAACCATGATGCGGTCGGAACCTGGATCGGTATCTGGTTCATTCCGCTGATGGGCAACACCCCGAAGGCGGCGGTCAACGACACCTTCACCCGTCAGGTCAATGCGCTGCTCAAGCAGATGATCGACAACAACAACCTGAAATACTCGGCACTCGAGCCCCGTACTCCACGGGCCTGATGGCAAAAAAAAAGAGCCGCAATCGCGGCTCTTTTTTCGCCCTTACTTCAGGGCCTGGATGAACTGAGGATCGCTGTACAGTTCTTTCAGCAAGTCACGCAGCATCGGGTTGTAGGCGTTGACCGCGTTCGGAATCGCAATGAAACCAAAGAAGCTGCTGCTCCACTGGCTGCTGACATGCTTGGTCGCGTCGTATACCACGTTCTGCCCATTAAGCAGGGTGAAGCGTGCAGCGAGTTCGCCATCGCCCGTGCCCATGCCGGCCGACAGGTTGTTCTTCACCACCAGCACTTTCAACTGACGCTGAGCCTGCGGATCAAGCAGACCGGCCTTGCGCAGTTCTTCGGTGATCGCGTCCTGGATATGCGCCGGGATGCTGCCGGATGGCGAGCGCACCGGGTTGGCCCGCACAGTCAGCGAACCTTTGCCAGACTCGGCAGTTACCTGAGGATTGCTGATCGCTTGCAGGGGCGGGGTCTGCTTGAGCTTCTGAACGTTTTCGAAGCTCGGCTCATAGCGGGTCATGGTCATGCCACAACCTTGCAGCAGCACTGCCAGCATCGGGATCAACAACAGAGACTTTTTCACGGCGTTTCCTTGCGTGAGGAATAAGGGGGGGCGAATTATGGGCAGAGTGCCATCATTGAGCAACCGACTTCACCGGGAAGCGCTCAGAGCTTCAACAGATTCTCGATCTGCGCCAGTTCCCAGGTACTGAGCAGATTCACCGGGTCGGTGCCGTAACGGCTGTTGAATTGCCATTCGCGGCCATCCGGGCAGCGGCACTGTTCACAGTGATGCAAGTGCCCACCCTCAAAATCAAGCAACAGGCGCCAGCCCTCGACATCGACCGTAACCAGTCCGCTATCAGCGGGCGTCTCGGATCTGTTGAACATCAGCACGCCCAGCGCAGCCTCGCGCAAGCGCTGGCAAACGTCGCGGGCGGTCAGCAGTGCAGTCATGGTCGTACTCGATGGGGGCAGAAGCGCGTCAGGATAAATCGCGCGTCGACGGGTGTCAGCGATCACTGGCCCGATTCCGAACTATTCCGTAACATTCGCACCCCTCATTTTCGCGAACATCCGCGGCCACCCTCGTTGGCCGCTCAGTCAGGTAAGCCATGAAACCGAAACGTCTGCGCGCCGATGTCCTGGCCGGACTCACCACCTCGTTTGCCCTGTTGCCCGAATGCATTGCGTTCGCGCTGGTGGCGCATCTCAATCCGCTGATGGGCCTGTACGGCGCCTTCATCATTTGTACGCTGACCGCGTTGTTCGGTGGCCGGCCGGGAATGGTCTCCGGGGCGGCGGGTTCGATGGCGGTGGTGATCATCGCGCTGGTGGTGCAGCACGGCGTGCAGTACTTGCTGGCGACGGTGTTGCTCGGCGGTTTGATCATGATGGCGTTCGGCTTGTTGCGCCTGGGCAAACTGGTGCGCATGGTGCCGCATCCGGTGATGCTCGGTTTCGTCAACGGCCTGGCGATCATCATTGCACTGGCGCAACTGGAGCATTTCAAGAGCGGTGAACATTGGCTCAGCGGCACGCCGCTGTACCTGATGACCGGGCTGGTGCTGCTGACCATGGCCATCGTCTACATCCTGCCGCGCCTGACCCGCGCGGTGCCGCCAGCATTGGTGGCGATCCTCGGCGTGGGCCTGCTGGTCTACCTGTTCGGTCTGCCGACGCGCACCCTTGGCGACATGGCGCACATCGCCGGCGGTCTGCCGAGCTTCGCGCTGCCGGACATCCCGTGGACGCTGGAAACCCTGCGCATCATCGCCCCGTACGCGATTCTGATGGCGCTGGTCGGTCTGCTGGAAACCCTGCTGACCCTGAACCTTACCGACGAAATCACCGAAACCCGCGGCTACCCGGATCGCGAGTGCGTGGCGCTGGGCGCGGCGAACGTGGTCTCCGGCGCATTCGGTGGCATGGGCGGTTGCGCGATGATCGGCCAGACCGTGATCAACCTCAGCTCCGGCGGCCGCGGGCGTTTGTCCGGGGTGGTGGCGGGGGTGCTGATTCTGCTGTTCATCCTGTTTCTGTCGCCGCTGATCGAGCGTATTCCGCTGGCGGCGCTGGTAGGGGTGATGTTCGTGGTCTCGCAGCAGACCTTCGCCTGGGCTTCGTTGCGGGTGTTGAACAAAGTACCGCTCAACGATGTACTGGTGATCATCGCCGTGACCACTATCACCGTGTTCACCGACCTGGCCACTGCCGTGCTCTGCGGGATCATCATCGCCGCGCTGAATTTCGCCTGGCAGCAGGCCCGCGAGTTGTACGCCGATGAGCATCTGGAAGCCGACGGCAGCAAACTCTACCGCCTGCACGGCACGCTGTTTTTCGCCTCGACCACGCCGTTCCTCAACCAGTTCGACCCGGCCAATGACCCAGTACGAGTGACCCTCGATTGCCGGCATTTGAGCTTCGTCGATTACTCGGCGATTGCCGCGTTGAAGACCCTGCGCGAGCGTTACGAAAAGGCGGGCAAGGAGCTGCAGGTGTTTCATCTCTCCGAGCGCTGCAAGAAGCTGTTGAAACGCGCCGGCGTCGAACACCACTGAGTGCAGTTGTGGGCGCGGCTTGCTCGCGAAGGCGATATGTCGATGAAACGGTATCGACTGCCATTACGCCTTCGCGAGCAAGCCCGCTCCCACAGCGGCGATGCCAAAGATCACTATCGGGAAAATTTCTTCGCCCCGGCCACACAAAGAATCACGCCCACCGTCACCACCAGCATGCCGATGCTGACTTGCTCATGCAGCAACGTCGCTGCCAGCGCCAGGCCGAAAAACGGTTGCAGCAACTGCAGTTGACCAACCGCGGCAATCCCGCCCTGGGCCAGACCGCGATACCAGAACACGAACGCGATCAGCATGCTGAACAGCGAAACGTAGCCCAGACAGACCCATGCCGACACGCTGATGCCGCTGAAGGATGGTGGGGCCAGCCACAGGCTCGCAATTGCCATCGGGGGCAGCGACAAGACCAGCGCCCAACAGATCACCTGCCAGCCACCCAGGGTGCGCGACAGTTTTGCGCCTTCGGCATAACCCAGACCACAGACCAGAATCGAGGCCAGCATCAGCAGGTCACCGGTGGGCGAGGCGGACAATCCCTGTGACAAGGCGAACCCCACCACCAGAGCACTGCCGAGGATCGAGAAGAACCAGAATACCGGGCGCGGACGCTCGCCACCGCGCAAGACGCCAAACAGCGCAGTGGCCAATGGCAGCAAGCCGACAAAGACGATCGAATGCGCCGATGTCACGTGCTGCAATGCCAACGCCGTCAGCAGCGGGAAACCGAGTACGACGCCCAATGCCACGATCAACAACGAAAACCACTGATCCCTGGACGGTCGCCGCTCACGGAACAACCACAACAGGGCAACGGCCAGGACGCCGGCAATGGCGGCGCGCGCGACGGTGAGAAACACCGGGTCAAACTCCAGCACGGCCAGGCGCGTCGCCGGCAGCGAGCCGCTGAAGCACACCACGCCAATAAAGCCGTTGATCCAGCCGCTGGTTTTTTCCAGTGCCGGGTTGCTCACGTTTGAAGTCCGTTCCATACGATTCACACTCATTGTGGGTTGCTTTGAGAGAATCCTATGATTGAGAATCAGGACAATCAAAAAATTGTCATGGATACATCCCGACATGTCCCGCTCTCGCTACAAGACCCTCGTCGACACTTACGCCGCCGACATTCGCACCGGACGTCTGGCGCCCGGCACCCGTCTGCCGACGCACCGGCAACTGGCCACGCAGGAAGGCCTGGCGCTGGTCACGGCCTCGCGGGTGTACGCCGAACTCGAAGCCATGGGGCTGGTCAGCGGCGAAACCGGGCGCGGCACCTTCGTGCGCGAAACCTCGTTGTCGCCGGGGCAGGGCATCGACCAGAAAGACGTGGCCGTCGGCATGATCGACCTGAATTTCAACTACCCGTCCTTGCCCGGTCAGACGCAATTGTTGCGCACCGCACTGCGCCAGTTGGCGTTGTCGGGAGATCTGGAAGCGTTGTTGCGCTATCAGCCACATGCCGGCCGGGCCCACGAACGGGCTTCGGTCGCGCGCCATTTGCTCAGTCGCGGTGTCAGCGTCGACGCCGAACAAGTACTGCTGGTCAACGGCGCCCAGCAGGGGCTGGCGGTGACGCTGATGGCGTTGCTCAAGCCCGGCGATGTGATCGCCGCCGATGCGTTGACCTATTCCGGGTTCAAAGTGCTGGCCGAGGCGTTGCATCTGGAAGTGGTGGCGATCCCGGTCAACGAGCAGGGGCCGGATCTGGCCGCGCTGGAAAAACTCTGCCGCAGTCGCTCGGTGCGTGCGGTGTACAGCATGCCGACCCTGCATAACCCGCTTGGTTGGGTGATGCCAATCGAGCAGCGCGAAGAATTGGCTGCCATCGCGCGGCGGCATGATCTGACCCTTATCGAAGACGCGGCCTACGCTTTTCTGGTGGAAGACCCGCCGCGTCCTCTGATCGACCTGGCGCCTGAGCGCACGGTCTACGTTTCGGGCCTTTCGAAGAACATCGCCACCGGCCTGCGCGTCGGTTTCATTGCTGCGCCTGCGGCCCACGTTCCGGCACTGGAGCGGGTGATTCGCGCAACCACCTGGAACACCCCGGGACTGATGACCGCGATCGTCTGCGGCTGGCTCGACGACGGCACCGTGATCGAACTGGAAGCGCAAAAACGCCACGATGCTCAGGCGCGCCAGGCACTGGCTGCCGAGTTGCTCAAAGGGTTGCCATGCGTCGCCCATCCGAACTCGTATTTCCTGTGGCTGCCCTTGCCGGAAGACGTGCGTGCCGATCAGATTGTGGTGGAGCTGATGCAGAAGCAGATTTCGGTCACCACGGCCGAGCCGTTCGCCGTATCGGCCCATGTGCCGCATGCGATTCGACTGGCCCTGGGTTCAGTGGAAATGGATGTGTTGCGGCAGGCCTTGACCACCGTCAGGAAGGTCATTGCCGCTTACCTGTAAAACGAGGCCCGGGGGACAGATGTTACCCTTGCGCAGCCAGATTCAAGCCGTTCCGGAACCTTCGATGAAAAACACTGTTGCACTCTTGCTTGCCTTGACCGCCACCGCCGTACTGTTCAGCTCGACCACCCGCGCCGCAGGCGATCCGCAAGCCGGCGAAAAGATCTTCCCGCGCCTGTGCGGCGGCTGCCACCAGGTTGGTCCGGATGCGCGCCCGGGGTTCGGCCCGCAACTCAACGGCATCATCGGTCGAGCGGCCGGCACCTCGGCCAATTACGTGTATTCCGAGGCGATGAAAAACTCGGGCAAGACCTGGGACCGCGAAACGCTGACCGCGTATCTGAAAGATCCAAAGGGCGTGGTGCCGGGCACACGAATGATTTTCTGGGGGCTGAGTGACGAGGAGAAGATCGATAATTTGCTGGCGTATCTGCAGCAGTTCCCCAATTAAAGATTTTGCTCGGCCGGCCCGGCAAACCAGGCCAACGGCATTTGCGAAGTCAAAGAGGGCTGATCAAGCCACCTGATTACGGCCCGCCGCTTTCGCCTGATACAGCTGCTGGTCGGCACGTTTGATCAGCATCGTGTGGCTGTTGTCCGCCGGGTCGGCCAGCGCGACGCCAATGCTCACCGTGACCTGTCCGATCTCGGGAAAGTGCGCCTGGGCCACGGCGACACGGATCTTTTCGGCGACCACCTCTGGAGTATCAGGCTGGGCGACTTCCGGCAGCAGTACGGCGAATTCCTCGCCGCCGTAACGGGCGACGAAATCGGTGGCGCGCACGCTGACCTGAATGAGCTGCGCCAATTGCTGCAACACGTCGTCGCCAATCGCGTGGCCGTAGGTGTCGTTGATACGCTTGAAGTGATCGGCGTCGATCAGCAGCAGGGCAAACGGTCGCCCGGTGCGGCGGAACAGCAGACTGTATTCGCTGAGTTTTTCATCGAAGCGGCGACGGTTGTAGACGCCGGTCAGGGCGTCGTGGGTCGCCAGGTTCAACAGGTCGGCATTGGCCTGCATCAGTGCCGCGGTGCGCTGGGCGACGGTGGCTTCCAGCGAGGCGTTGGCTTCCTGCAGTTCGCGCTCCTTGGCCAGCAGCGACCGGGTCATGGCGTCGATCGACTGCCCAAGCTGGGCGATTTCCCGCACCGGGTGCTGCAGCGGGAAGTGTGCGCCGGGCTGTTGGTTCTGCACCTGTTTGGCCGAGTGCGCGAGTTGCTCGATCGGCCGGCTCAGATACTGCGCCAGATAGTACGCCACCAGCCCGAATGCCACGGCGGCGGCCACACCCAGCAGCAACAATTTATAGAGCAGCAGGCGCGCCGGCTCCAGAGCGGTGTCCAGTGGCTGGCGCACGGCAATCGACCAGGACAACGCCGTACTCGAAGGCGTCGGTACGGTGACCATGCTGGTCAGGTAACCGTTGCCGACCGACCAGCCCGGCGACTTCGAATCATTCACCGCCAGTTGCTGGCCCATCAGGGCTTCCGGGTACAGCACCTTGCCGTCGTGATCGATGATCAGCGCTTCGATATCCGGCGACGCATTTTTATGCGAGAACGCTGCCGATTCGACGATACGCGTCACCCAGCTCCAGTGCGCGTGCGCGCCCAGCACGCCAATCACCTGGCCGTCGGCGTTGCGGATCGGGGCGGCGAAGTCGATGAAACGCAGCGGTTCGCCGTTGGGCGTTCCCGGCAGCAGTTTGGCCAGCAACACCGCTTCGTGCGGGTCACCGGTGTACTCACCCCGCAGGCCAGCCTGGAACCATGGCCGTTGCTGCACCGATTGCCCGACCAGCAAATTATTGACCGCTTGATGCACATGGCCCTCGGCATCGGTCACGCCCATCCACGCATACTCGGCCCGGGCCTGGGTGCGCAGTTGCATCGATTTGAGAATCGCCGGGTTGTCGAGGTCGCCGCGTTCCAGATGCGGCGCACGGCTGAGCAGGTAGACCTCCAGCTGGCGCTCGCGTAATTGGTCACCGAGCAACGTTGCCGCAGAACGCGCGGTATTGAGCAGTGAATTGCCGCTGACCTGTTTCATCTGTTCGGTGGCGATATGCCCGACATAGAAGCCGACGATCGCCAGGGTCAGCAGGGACAAACCGGCGAACCAGAGGGTCAGGTGACTTCGCAGACTGGCTTTGAGCATGGGCAGGCAAATTCTGTTTGGACGTTGTGGCCGCATGGTATGCGCATTAAGCGTCGGGCTGCCAGTCGGTCGCTTCGGATAAGCACCGTCGGAAGTTTCGCCAATGCCCTACAAGGCAAGATCCTTTCTGGCGCGGGTTGTTGAAAAGAACCACGCCAGCAAACGACGAAATGTAAAAGCCCGGCTGATCAGGCCGGGCTTCTTTGACTGCTTTAGAGCCGTTGTTTTATGCATTGCGGCTTTCGATCAGACGATCCGAACCACCTTCAGCGACGCGGCGTTCCTGCAGACGATCCGAGCCACCTTCAGCGACACGGCGTTCCTGCAGACGATCCGAACCACCTTCAGCGACGCGGCGTTCCTGCAGACGATCCGAACCACCTTCAGCGACACGGCGTTCTTGCAGACGATCCGAACCACCTTCAGCGACGCGGCGTTCTTGCAGACGATCCGAACCACCTTCAGCGACGCGGCGCTCCAGCAGACGATCCGAACCACCTTCAGCGACACGGCGCTCCAGCAGACGATCAAAACCACCTTCAGCCAGACGGCTTTCAATCAACTTGTCCGAGCCGCCTTCAGCGACCAAGGTGTGAACGGGTGTTGCTGCAAAAGCGTTGACTGCAAGAACCGAGAAAGCGATGCCGAGGATGGTTTGGCGTTTCATGATCGTGTGCTCCGGGGTGTATTGGGTTGGTATGGAGCTGATGTTACGCCGCGGATTTTTTATGAGAACTTCATTGGCGTGATGGTGACTATCGACGCCAGCGATGTATGCCGCAAGTCCGGATTCAGAGCTTCTGCGCCCGAATGCATAGTTCTCCGGTGGCGCGGGTCAGGGCCAGATCATGCAGTGCGTCGTGTGTCAGGCCCTGCCGGGCCTTGGCCAGCCAGACCGGGCAATTCGGGTCGCGGCGATGCGGCGCGAAGTCGGCGTACTGGCGCAGCAGGCGGGTTTGCAGCTCGTCGAGGCGCGGACGAATCTGCTTCGCCAGATCCGGTCGCGGGGTGTCCGGCGCCGCACCAGCCGCTTGCCATTGCGCGAGCAATCCGTACTGCACCAGTTTGTTTGCCTCCATTTGTGCAGCGATCAACTGGGCGACTTCTTCGGGGTCGAGCTGGTGTTCGGTCGCCAGGGTGCGGGCATTGGCGATGACCTGGGCTTCGCGCGGGCTGTCCTGAATCGGCTTGCCACTGTCCCATTTGGTCAGCGCCACCAGGTCGCCGATGTTCAGGCGTTCGTTCAAGGTTGTCAGCAACGGACGCAACGATTCGGAGGAAACAGGGGGCTCGGCGGCGCCGGCAGTGTGGCTGAACAGAACCAGCAGGGAACAGGTCAGAGCATTTCGCAGCGGAGTCATGGGCAGGCGCGTTCCACAAAAAATAGTGCCGACATTTAAGCCTTGAGCAGAGGCGATGTCGACCGACTTTATCCCGCCCATCTAGCGTAATATCCCTCGCATCTCCCACCCCGAGAACGATCCTCAATGCAAACCCCCAGCACCATCAAACCGCTCTGGCAAACCTACCTGCTGTTCCTTGCGCCGATGGTGTTGTCCAACTTCCTGCAATCGATGTCGGGCACGGTCAACAGCATTTACATTGGGCAGATGCTCGGTACGCAAGCGCTGGCGGCGGTGTCGGGGATGTTTCCGGTGATCTTTTTCTTTATCGCGCTGGTGATCGGCCTGGGCGCGGGCGCCGGGGTGTTGATCGGCCAGGCGTGGGGGGCGCGCGAGGCACACATGGTCAAGGCGATCGCCGGGGCAACGCTGTTGCTGGGGGTGTTGATCGGCTTGCTGGCGGCGGTGCTGGGCAGTGTGTTTGCGCGGCAGGCCTTGCAGGGGCTGGGGACGCCGGCGGATGTGCTGGACGATGCGGTGGCGTATGCGCACGTGATGATGTGGATTCTGCCGTCGATGCTGGTGTTTGTGCTGTTCACGCAATTGCTGCGCGGAGTCAGCGACACCGTGTCGCCACTGTTGGCGCTGATTGTGTCGACCTCGGTCGGGCTGGCGCTGACCCCGGCGTTGATTCGCGGCTGGTTCGGTCTGCCACAGTTGGGCATTCAGAGTGCCGCCTTCGCCGGACTGGCCGGTAACCTGTCGGCCATGACGTGGCTGGCGTGGCGGCTGATTCGCAAGGACCATCCGCTGGCGCCGGACCGCGAGTTCTTCGCGGCACTGCGCCTGGACGCGGCGATTCTCGGCAAGGTGCTGCGCATCGGCCTGCCGACCGGGGTGCAGATGATCGTGTTGTCGCTGTCGGAGCTGGTGATTCTGGCGCTGGTCAACCAGCACGGCTCGCAGGCGACAGCGGCCTATGGCGCGGTGACGCAGATCGTCAACTACGTACAGTTTCCGGCGCTGTCGATTGCCATCACCGCCTCGATCCTTGGCGCCCAGGCCATTGGTGCCGGGCAACTGCAACGCCTGGCAGCGATCCTGCGCACCGGGCTGTTGATCAACGTGTGCCTCACCGGCGGTTTGATCGTGCTCGGTTACCTGTTGTCGCACTGGTTGCTGGGATTGTTCCTGACCGAAGATTCGACCCGGGCGATGGCTGAGCACTTGCTGCACATCATGTTGTGGAGCCTGTTGGTGTTCGGCTTCCAGGCGATCATCGGCGGCATCATGCGCGCCAGCGGAACGGTGCTGGTGCCGGTGATTATTGCGATTGTCTGTGTGGTCGGCGTGCAGTTGCCGGCGGCTTACTGGCTGGACGGTCAGTACGGTTTGCAGGGCGTTTGGATGGCGTTCCCGGTGGCGTATCTGGGCATGCTGGTGTTGCAGACGCTGTATTACAAACTGGTCTGGCAGCATCAGAAGATCGAGCGGCTGGTCTGAGCCCGAGCGACACCGGCAGACAAATGACATGGCGCATTCGCCGGTTGTTTGCTTAAGTCAGTCGAGGCCTCGAAGGTTTGCCCTGTCCGGAGAATCCCATGCGTGCCCGATTCACCGCTGTGGCACTGTTTGCCTGCCTGTGCGTCACGAGCGCGGCGCAGGCCGCTGAATACAACCGCGTCAACACCACCGCCAGCCAGATCAGCTTTACCTACAACCAGATGGGCTCGCTGATGTACGGCACCTTCGGCAAGTTCGACGCGACACTGCAGTTCGACAGCGACAACCTCGCCGGCGCCCACACCACATTGCACATCGACCTCAACAGCATCGACGCCGGCAGCACCGACGCCAACACCGAACTGGTGAAACCGGCGTGGTTCGATACCCAGCGCTTTCCCGTGGCGGTGTTCGAGTCCAGCCGTTTTACCCGGGTCACGGGCAATCATTATCTGATCGCCGGCCAGCTCACCCTCAAGGGCATCACCCGCGAGGTGCAGGTGCCGGTCGAGCTGAAACCGGACAGTTCGATCGGCATTTTCGACGGTGAACTGGTGCTCAAGCGTGACCAGTTCGGACTCGGGGCGGGGGAGTGGGCGGACACTGTGGTGTCCAACGACATCGCGATCAAGTTCAAGGTGGTGGCGCCACAGCAGTGACGCCAGCCGCTCAGGTCAATAGGCGCGCCAGTGTCCCGGTGCCCAGCGCCACTCACGTCCATCCCAACGATAGTGACCGGCGACCCAGTGATAACCGGGCGCTGGCATGACCGGCACGACTTCCACCGGCGGCGGTGGCCGATGCGGCCGTACCGGTTCGACAATGCAGCCCGACAGGGTGATCGCGACCAGTGAGGCGGCGAGCAGGGTTTTCAGGTTTCGCGACATGGTGGTCTTCCCGGTAGATAAGTTGTTGTTGCCGAGCGGGTTCACCGGGCCCAGTGGCCTTCGACCCAGTACCAGTTAGGACCGCGCGCCTGCCAGTGGCCTGGTCGCCAGTGCGCGCCGTACCTCACCGGTTGCCAATGACCGGGCATCCACACGTAGCCGCGTCCTTCCCAGCGCCAATGGCCCTGATCCCAGACATAACCGGGGCGCGGGCCGGGCATCACTTCCATGCGCATCGGCGGCGGGGCTTGCTGAACGATCACCACCTGCTGGGCAAACGCTGGCGCACTGGCCAGCGCCTCCAGTGTCACAGGCACCAGCAACAGGGTTTTTCGCCATTTGAACAGTGAACGCAAAACGCTCATGACAACTCCTCAAGGCCTGCGTGAAAAAAGTGAACGCAGCTGAAGAATTGGACGCCAAATCGACGAAAGATCCGAGCCTTGGCAGATGAAATTTTCTTCAGGTCAACCGTCAGCTTGCTTCGGTATTTCCTGCGACGGTGGCAGGCGTCGGGACACGGTATGATGTCGCGGTTTTTCGTCGGAGTTCAGCTGTCATGCCACGCATCACCCACTACAAATCCCCATGCCCCGAAAGCGTCAACAGCCAGATTCTGCAACTGGTGGTCGATTACCTGACCGACATCAGCGCGGTCGGTCTTGGCCCGAGCAATCTGCTGTACAACGTCTATCAGTACGCGGTCGGCTATGAGGTGCATCTGTATCTGGAAGCGCTGAATGGCGAGAAGGGCACCGAGGTGGAATTGCTGGTGGCGACGGCCGAGGACGACCCGGAGCGGGTCATAGGTTTCCTCTTGTACCTGCCGGTGCAAGGCGATTGGGAAGCGTGCAGCGTCGCCTACATGGCCGTGCGCGAAGGTTATCGGCGCCAGGGCGTGGCGCGGGCAATGATCGGCGAGATGATCGGCCGTTATCCGCACGCCGAGCTGACCTGCAGTGTCGGCAAAGTGCCGTACTTCGAGGCGCTGGGTTTCGAGGTGATCGGCGCGCGCGAAACCCAAGTGTTGATGAGCACCCGGCATTACCGCAGCAATGGCCTGCGCGGTTTCATCGACACCACACCGATCTATCGCTCGCTGGAAGTGCAGCAGATCCACACCTACCTGCTGCAGAAAAACGGCAAGCGCGCGATGCTCGATGCCGAAAAACAGCGCGACCGGCATCTGGATCAAACTACCCGTCACGTCGAAGAATTTGTCCGTCAGCGCCTGACGTTGCACTGAGTCCTGAGTCCGGCGCAAAAAACGGACAAAAAAAGAGCCTCAAGGCTCTTTGATGGGGAGAAGTAGAGCCCATGAGGCTCAAGCTGCGCATGAAACAGGGAACAGGCTTGATTTGGGGTTCAGAACACCCGTTCCCTACGCAGTCGCTCAGGAGTCAAGCGCCTGCGTACCTTCATCATGGGAACGCGCGGGGGCTGACTCAAGTACCGCTAGTCGCACGGGCGGCGGCCCGTTCCACCATTGCGATGATGGTGGCGAACAATTCGTCCTTCGCTTGCCCGGCACTGATTTCAGCACTGGCGGCAGCATTCGACAACGCCTCGGCGGCACCGAGCATCGCGCGCAAACCGGCCTGGGTGATTTGCCCGCCAGCGGCCAGCGGTTGCAGCACACTGCGGCACTTTTCGAGGAAGATTGCCTCGTAGTCGCGCTTGATCTTTTCCAGCTCCGGCGTGCTGCCCAGCGCGGCAATCACCCCCGGAATCTCATTGCCCTGCAATAACACGCAATCGACGTACGCCGTGGCGATCACCGTCGCGGTGTCGATGAGCGTTGGCGGGCACTGGTCGATCGCTGCATCCATCACCGCAGTCTGGCGAGTATCGAAGTCGCGATACAGCGCCGCGAGCAAGCCCGAGCGAGTGGTGAAGTGGTCGTAGACCACCGGTTTGGTCACCCCGGCCTTGTCCGCCAGATA
This sequence comes from Pseudomonas sp. YL2, assembly GCF_023063025.1. Taxonomy (NCBI): domain Bacteria; kingdom Pseudomonadati; phylum Pseudomonadota; class Gammaproteobacteria; order Pseudomonadales; family Pseudomonadaceae; genus Pseudomonas; species Pseudomonas sp. YL2. The sequence continues at coordinate 195,105 of NZ_JAJSLU010000010.1, forward strand.
ACCCAGGGTCAGGGCATCGGTGCCCTCGGCCCGAATGATCTGCCAGGCGACGTCGAGCAACTGGCGGTTGCGATCTTCGCGCGACAGGCGACGTCGCGGTTGGGCAGGGGAATCGGCTTCGGTCATTTCTGTGGTTGACATTGTTTATATACCAAACGTAACTTACTGTTCGTAACTTACCAAGAGTATATAGCCCTTGGTCAGCGCAAACTTACAGGAGAATGACCATGCACGCATTGATTGTTGTGGCGCATCACGAACCGCGTTCGCTGACCCACAGCGTGGCAACGCAGATTGCCGAGGGCCTGACAAGCGCCAACCCTGCCAATACCCGGGAATTCGCCGATCTGTACGCCGAGGGATTTCAGCCGGTGTTCGGCGCAGCGGATTTCGCCGTGCATCACCGCGAGGCGCAGCCGCCAGCCGACGTATTGGCGGAACAGGCACGGATTGATCGGGCCGACGCTCTGGTGCTGGTATTCCCGGTGTACTGGTGGTCGATGCCGGCGTTGCTCAAGGGTTGGATTGATCGGGTGTTCAGCAATGGCTGGGCGTTTGATTTCGCTGGCGACCTCAAGCATGTGAAGAAGCTGCAGCGCTTGCGCGTGCATCTGGTCGGCCTTGCAGGGGCCGATGAACGCGCCTACGAACGCCACGGTTATGGCCCGGCGATGAAGGCGCAGATCGAACACGGGATTTTCGATTACAGCGGGGCGACGGTGGTCAGCTCGACGCTGATGGTGGAGTCGGAGGTGCGTGATCCGCAGGAGCATCTGCAAACGGCGCGACATATCGGCGCCCAGATGTTCACCTGAGTCGCACCTCCTGTAAGAGCTACCGAAGGCTGCGATCTTTTGATTTATGAAAGCAAGGTCAAAAGATCGCAGCGTGCCGCAGCTCCAACAGGTCAGCGGGCGCCGGGCCAGCCGGCCTTGGCGAGGGCGGCGAGCAGAGTTTCCTTATCCAGCCCAGGCACTGCATGCCCGTTGCCCGCGGTGCTCTCGCTGGCGAGCAGGGCGTTGATGATCGCTTCTTCGACTGCTTCGGTGGCGGCCAGGAACAGCTCGCTGATGTGGTCATTGTTGACCATGCGCAAACCGTCGCAGGTCGGCGCACCTTTGCCCTCGTAGGCGGCGGGCGGCACGTGATCGTTGCCGGTGGCGAAGGCGATGAAAATGTCGCCGCTGTGGTCTTCGTTACCGCCGCCGCTGCGCGCCAGACCGAGGCTGGCGCGTTGCGCGAGACGCGTGCATTGATGCGGCAGCAGCGGTGCGTCGGTGGCCAGGCAGACCACGATCGAACCCATGCCAGGATGCGGCAGCGAAGCCCGCAGGAACGGCGAATCCACCTGCTCCATGTAGCGACCCACCGGATAACCGTCGACCCGCAACTCGCTGCGAATGCCGTGGTTGGCCTGGACGATCGCGCCCACCGTCCAGCCGCCCTGAGCGCTGCTCAAACGGCGTGACGCGCTGCCGATGCCGCCCTTGAATTCATGGCAGATCATGCCGCTGCCGCCGCCAACGGCGCCTTCTTCTACTGCGCCGTCATGCGCGGAACTCAGCGCCTCGGCAACATGCTCGGGTTTGACGTGAAAACCGTTGATGTCGTTGAGCAAGCCATCGAAAGTTTCCAGCACCACCGGCATGTTCCAGTAGAGGCGCCCGTCGTCCGGTTGCTGTTGGCGATCCAGCGCAATCAACGCATCGCGCACGACGCCGAGGCTGTGGGTGTTGGTGAAGGCGATGGGACTGGTCAGCAGCCCGGCCTCGCGAATCCACTCAAGGCCGGTGGCATCGCCATTGCCATTGAGCACATGCACCCCGGCGAAGCACGGTTGCTGGTTGGTCGAGCCGCGGCGCGGTTCGATCACTGTGACGCCAGTGCAGATGTCACGTCCGCTGTCGCTGCGGCCACGCACGTTACTGTGGCCGACGCGCACGCCGGGGACGTCGGTGATGGCGTTGAGCGGACCGGGTTGCAGTTGGCCGATGCGGATGTTGAGGTCACGGGCACGAGGTTTCATGTTTTGTCTCTCTGTAAAAATCTGAAGGACTCACGGACTTTGTAGGAGTGAGCCTGCTCGCGATTGCGGTGAGCCAATCAACAAAGATGTTGAATTCAAAGACGCCATCGCGAGCAGGCTCACTCCTACAGGGGAAATGTGTTGGGGTTACTGGCCGTTCTTGACCTTGCTCCACACCCGCGTACGCACGCGTTCGGTGGCTTTGGGCAGCGGTTCCAGGGTGTACAACGTGGCCATCGCCGCGGCCGACGGATACACCGCCGGGTTATCCCGGGTGGCCGCAGCCACCAGTGGCGTCGCGGCGCGGTTGCCGTTGGGGTACGACAGGTGATCACTGACCGGCGCGATCACTTCCGGGCGCAGCAGGTAGTCGATGAACGCCAGACCCTGAGCGCGGTTCGGCGCATCCTTGAGCAGCACCAGCGTGTCGAACCACACCGGCGCGCCTTCCTTGGGCAGGCTGTAGGCGATCTTCACGCCGTTGTGCGCCTGCTCGGCGTTGGTCTTGGCTTCGAGCATCGCCCCGGACCAGCCCACCGCCACACAAATGTTGCCGTTGGACAGGTCACTGATGAATTTCGACGAGTTGAAGTAGGCAATGTGCGGGCGCAATTTGAGCAGCAGCGCTTCGGCTTTCTGATAGTCCTCGGGGTTGGTGCTGTTGGGCGGCAAGCCCAGGTAGTGCAGGGCCACCGGGAGCATCTCCGACGGCGAGTCGAGCATCGCCACCCCGCACTGGCCGAGCTTGGCGAGGTTCTCTTCCTTGAACACCAGATCCCACGAATCCAGCGGCGCGTTGTCGCCGAGCGCGGCGCGCACTTTGTCGACGTTGTAGCCGATGCCGTTGGTGCCCCACAGATAAGGCACGGCGTATTGATTGCCGGGATCGTTGTTGGCCAGTTTGCTCAGCAGATCGCTGTCCAGATTGTTCCAGCCCGGCAGTTGATCGCGAGGCAGCTGGGCGAGGGCGCCGGCCTTGATCAGCGTCGGCAGGCTGAAGTTGCTCGCCACCACCACGTCGTAACCGCTGCGGCTGGTCAGCAGTTTGCCTTCGAGCACTTCGGCGCTGTCGAAGGTGTCGTAAACCGGCTGAATGCCGCTGTCGCGCTTGAAGTCAGCCAGGGTCGTGGGGCCGATGTAGTCGTACCAGTTGTAGACGTGCACGCTCGGTGCGTCGGCGGCACTGGCGACGGATGCGACGCCAAAACAGGCGAGCAGGCCAAGGTTGATGCCCCGGTTGATATAGCCACGACGACAACGCATGATGCGGCACTCCTGGCCTGCGGCAGGCCGGTAATTGACAGGAGTGCTCAGCCTATCGGGGCGGGCACGCCTGACCCATTCCCATCATGGGTTACTCAAAAGGGGTAGAGCGTGGACGCGTTGTTGCAGGAGTTGCCGGTGCACCAAAGTCTGGCGCGGGTGTTTGCCGCCGTCGGCCAGGACGCTTTCTGGCGCGCGCTGGTCGACACGCTGCGCCTGCTGGTGCCGCTGGACAACGCGCTGGTGGCACTGATGAAAGCGGGGCAGGCACCGCAATTGCTGATCGACTTCGACAGCAAGGGCCGCGCCGACGAGCAGGAAGAACTGGCCGGCTACACCGCTGGCATGTACCTGCTCGATCCGTTCTACCAAACCGCCTCGACCGGCATCGCCGACGGCCTGCACAGCCTGGCCTCGGTGGCGCCGGACCAGTTTCTGCACAGCGAGTATTACCAGAGCTACTTTCGCTCGGTGGTCGGTGAGGACGAGTTGCAGTTCATGATCAACATCGAGGGCGGCGTGCTTGGCCTGTCACTCGGACGCTCGACGGCTTTCGATCTGGCGGAGCAGGGCCGTCTGCTGTGTGTGCGCGACTGGGTGTTGGCGGCGATGCGCCGACACGTGCAGCTGTTGCCGCCACAAGGGACCGGCACCGAGCCGGTGGCGGGGGATCTGGCAACGCTGCTCGATCGCTTCGATGCGCGCCTGACCACCCGCGAAGTCGACACCGCGCGGCTGATTCTGCAGGGCTTTTCCAGCAAGGCCATCGCCCAGCAGATGGGCATCTCGCCGGAGACGGTGAAGGTGCATCGGCGCAATCTCTATCACAAGCTCAATGTGAACGGGCATGGCGAACTGTTTGCGCTGGTGTTGCGCCCCCCCACTGCCTGAATCTGTGGGAACTGGCTTGCCAGCAATGACGCCCTTAGAGCCAACCAATCCCCAAATGAATGCACGCATTCCAACTGTGGGAGCGGGCTTGCTCGCGAAAGCGGCCTCACAGTCGACCAGTCCCTGACTGAATGCACTCGATCAAATGGTGGAAGCTGGCTTGCCAGCGATGGCGGCCTGCCAACCGACCAACCTCCCACCTGAATGCACTCATTCCAACTGTGGGAGCGGCGGTGCGACGATTCGACTTGCTCGCGAAAGCGGCCTGCCAGACAACATCAAAACAACAGGGTAACTCTCGATACTCCCGCGCATATAAACCTAACCCCGCAACCACGTTTAAAGTACATGAACCGTTACGCCATACCGGCTACAACGCCTTGCGCCGTTACCTACGCGTACGCCAGAATCCGCCGGCTTACACGGCTATGCGACGGGCTTATCGTTTCCCTGTCACTGAAAATCAGTGATCGGGTTTGGTAGCCCGTCTGTAATAGCTGTATGGCAACACCTTTGCAGTCCCTTTGCGGGGCTCGGTTTTATGGTGGTCATGCGTGGGGCTCACTCGTGAGCGCCGGGTTCCTATTGCAGCCGGTCTACCAACCCGCGTATGGCCACCACCCCTCGTTTGGTAGCGAGAGTGATGGCTCCTGAATAACTGCAATAGGAGTACATCCATGTTCAAAGCCACACCCAACCCCCCAGACACCTCGATCCCGTACGACCCAGCCCTCGACCCGCAGAAGATAAAAGCGGCAACCGACCGCGCCATCAACTTCTACCTCAACCCCGGCGCACTGAAGATCTCGATCCCTTCAACCTCGTCATGCAAGGCGAACAGAATCTTCCTCATCGACCCCACCGTGGACGAGGAAACCTTGCTCGTCGAAGCCTGCGAATCGTTAGCCGCCGCCAGCGACATGGCCCGCGATATTGGCGATGTCGTCGACAACTCACAGCGCCGGGCCATGCTGATGCTGCATCAGGTGATCATGCTCAGTGAACTGATGGTCAACCGGGTACTGGACGGCCGCCGCGTGCCGAACTAATCACCCGGTCCCCTGTAGGAGCTGCCGCAGGCTGCGATCTTTTGATTTTGCTTCTAAAAACAAGATCAAAAGATCGCAGCCTTCGGCAGCTCCTACACGAAGTCATTCTTCCAAAGTACCTTGATCGGAGTTCCTGCTGATGTCCGAAACCCCACCCAATCCGCCGGCCACAGACTCGGTATCACCCTACGAATCCCTCAACTCCAGAAAACTCCACGAAGCCGCCGAACGCGCCCTCGACCACTACCTCGCGCCCGCAAACATCATGGCAACGCCGTACACCCCCAGCAGCATGTTCTTGGTCAACCCGCAAACCGACACCGAATCCCTGCTGGCCAACGCCTGCGAATCCCTGGCCTCTGCCACGGTCATGCTCGGCGATTTCGCCGGCACGCTGGAAGGGCCGAGCCGTAATATGGTGTTGGGCATTGCCCAAGTGGTGATGCTGGGCGAGTTGGCGGTGAATCAGGCGCTGGATAATGTTGTGCCCAAGGAATAGGCGCTGACAGTTCTGGCCTCTTCGCGAGCAAGCCCGCTCCCACAGTTTTAACCGGGTGTTGCTGTAACCATCGGCTCAGCGCATACCGATGTGGGAGCGGGCTTGCTCGCGAATGCGGTGTGCCTGCCAACACCTTAAGTGCCTGACACGGCCTCTTCGCGAGCAAGCCCGCTCCCACAGTTTTAGCCGGGTGTTGCTGTAACCATCGGCTCAGCGCATTTCGATGTGGGAGCGGGCTTGCTCGCAGCGGCAGTTCCTGCAGATCGGGCACCATCAAGCGGCGTGGGGTGAACCGGGCAGGGTGGCGGTATGTTCAGGCGAATACATCCAGCGCATCAACGAATGCCGGCCGCTGATCCCCAGTTTGATTGCGGCGCGCTTGAGGTAGCTTTCCACCGTGTTGACCTTCAACTGCAACTGCTCGGCAAGCTCCGGCGCAGTTCGCCCGGCGAGCAGGCCAATGCACACTTCGGTTTCGCGATTGGACAGGCTCAGGCCCAGTTGCTGCAAACGCTCGTTGAAGCGCAGCCGCAGGTTTTCCAGGCCCTGTTGCGCGCCGTCAGCGCTGGGCGACGGGTCTTCGGTGTTGGCCTGCTGGGGTTGCAGGGCGTGAATGTGTTTTTCCAGCATCGGCAACAGCACCGGAGAAATGTCCTGCAACAAACTCTGCTCCTGAGCCGAGAACCGTTGCGACTGGTCGTTGCGATACACCGAAATCACGTAGCGGTAGCCGTCCTTGCGCCGGGTCAGGTGCAATTGTGAGGCGTCGGCGCTGGCCCCGGCTGGCGGCTCCATTGGCTCGCTCGAGCGTGCGGCAATCTGTTCGCAGAATACCGTTTCAGCCTGCTGGGCCGAGTCTTGGCCGGTTTCCGGCGGGTGGCGATGGGCGGGGCGGCCCACCGGCTCGACGCGCATCTGGCGAATGTGTGTGGCGTCGACCGCCAGTTGTGTCTGGATCAGGTCATGCAGCATCCGCGGAAAGTGCCGGCTGCCGGTGCTCGCAATGACTTTACCGATGTGGGGAAACAGGTGTGAATTCATAAACATCATCCATGAGTTGCAGGTGAAACAGTCCCATTCCTGACCTGCGTCGAGCATGTTCCCTGGTCGGCGCAAATGTCAGGAAGTGGATCCTATCCTAGTACAACGTTTGAAAGACGGTTTAATGAAGGCGTTATTAGCTCATAACTTCATCCACAGGATTGTGAGGTGAACCCAGGAATGGCGGCCTGTCGAGATCATCGTGGGAGCGGGCTTGCTCGCGAAAGCGGTGCGTCAGTCATTTGAGATGTTGCCCGGAATGACCCCTTCGCGAGCAAGCCCGCTCCCACAGGGTTATGCGGTGAACTCAGGAATGGCGGCCTGCCGAGATCCAGTGTGGGAGCGGGCTTGCTCGCGAAAGCGGTGTGTCAGCCATTTGAGATGTTGCCTGGAATGAACCCTTCGCGGGCAAGCCCGCTCCCACAGGGTTATGGGGCACCGCCTACCCGCAAGGCCTCAACTTGATTGGCGCAACGGTGGAGAGGGTCCTGAACCGGGCACCGTACAGTTTGATGATCGCCAAACCAATTCCCGAGGCGGATTGAGTTGGAGGCTGGCAAGCCTGTGTTGTGTCGCCAGGATTGTCCGTTATGAGTTGACAGTGAAACACTTTTCAACCGATTTATCGGTTCCGGTCGTGTCAGTAATCTGTGCCCATGTTCAACGCAACGCCAACTACCTCAACCAAGAAAAGGGATTCAAACATGAGCACTGCAACCTACAACCGCCTGAACAAAGACGACGCCGTAGTCCTGCTGGTCGACCACCAGACCGGTCTGATTTCTCTGGTTCAGGACTTCTCGCCGAACGAGTTCAAGAACAACGTCCTGGCGCTGGCCGACCTGGCGAAATTCTTCAACCTGCCGACCATTCTCACCACCAGTTTCGAACAAGGCCCCAACGGCCCGCTGGTCCCGGAACTGAAGGAAATGTTCCCGGACGCGCCATACATCGCCCGTCCAGGCCAGATCAACGCCTGGGACAACGAAGACTTCGTGAAGGCGATCAAGGCCACCGGCCGCAAGCAGATCATCATCGCCGGTGTCGTGACCGACGTCTGCGTCGCGTTCCCGACCCTGTCGGCACTGGCCGAAGGCTTCGATGTATTCGTCGTCACCGACGCCTCCGGCACCTTCAACACCACCGTCCAGCAAGCCGCCTGGAGCCGCATGACCCAGGCCGGCGCACAAATGATGAACTGGTTCTCGGTCGCCTGTGAGCTGCACCGCGACTGGCGCAACGACATCGAAGGGCTGGGCAATCTGCTGTCGCAGCGGATTCCGAACTACCGGAACCTGATGAACAGTTACTCGGCGTTGACCGCTCAGCAGAAGTGATTGCAGCGTTGTGAACGTGAAAGCCTGCCCTGAAAAGCAGGCTTTCTCTGTTTGCGCCGCTGCATCAGCGTTACTACCCGGCGCGATGAACCGAGCGTTGGCGTCTGCGTTTTTTTGATCAGACTCAGCTGGGTATTCCCTGACGTTTACGGCTAATCTGCGCATTCGCTGACGACAACAAGACAAAAACAGGAGTCATTGATGCAACCGATCCGTCTCGGTCTGGTGGGCTACGGCAAGATTGCCCAGGATCAACATGTTCCGGCGATCAACGCGAATCCCGGATTTCGTCTGGTGGCGGTCGCCACGCAAGGTAAATCCTGCGCCGGGGTGGAGAACTTTCACTCGTTGAGCGAGTTGCTGGAGAACGGCCCCGAGGTGGATGCGATCGCGTTTTGTACGCCGCCGCAAGGTCGATTCGCTCTGGTACAGCAGGCGCTGGCCGCCGGCAAACATGTGTTGGTGGAAAAACCGCCGTGCGCCACGCTGGGCGAGGCGATGACCCTGGTCAGTCAAGCGCAGCAGCAGGGTGTCAGTGCGTTGTTCGCCTGGCATTCGCGCTACGCCCCAGGTATCGAAGCCGCCCGCGACTGGCTCGCCAGCCGCACACTGCAAAGCGTGCAGATCGACTGGAAGGAAGACGTGCGCAAGTGGCATCCCGGGCAGACGTGGATCTGGCAACCCGGTGGTCTGGGCGTTTTCGATCCGGGCATCAATGCCTTATCGATAGTCACCCGTTTGCTGGCGCAGCCATTGTTTGTCGAAGCCGCCGAACTGCGCGTACCGGAAAACTGCCAGTCGCCGATTGCCGCGTCGATCAAGATGTCCGACGCGAACCGACTCGACGTGCAGGCCGAGTTCGATTTCGACCACGGTCACGACGAACTCTGGAGCATCGAGATTCGCTGCGCCGAAGGGGTGCTGCGCCTGGACAACGGCGGGGCGCTGCTGAGCATCGACGGCGTGCGCCAAGTGGTGTCGGAAGAGGGCGAGTACACCGCGGTGTATCGACACTTCCGGCAACTGATTGGCGATCGGGCCAGCGACGTCGATCTGCAGCCACTGCGGCTGGTGGCTGACAGTTTCTTTGTCGGCAGCCGGGTGGCGGTCGAACCGTTTTATGACCCGGCACGTTGATCAGTTGAAGCGGGAGAGCTGTCGCGTGATGACAGCGAACTTGAGCGTCAGGCCTAAGCTAATGCAAAAAGGGTATTTGTTCGTGGTTTTTAAGATCGTTTAGTTTTGTCTCACGACGAATCAAACGCATCAAACCGATAGACCCCCGATTGCCATGACGGCACACGCTGAATCGATCAAAGGCTCTTCAGGTTTGGTTCACACGGGAGTGAATCATGCCGCATACCCTCGATATCACCACGCTGCCGACGCTGGACCTTTCGTTGTTCGAAGGCACCGCGCAGCAGCGTTATGAATTTCTTGAAAACCTGCGTCACGCCGCGCGTGACGTCGGCTTTTTCTATCTCACCGGCCATGGCATCGACAGCCACCTGCTCAAGCAGGTGCAGGATCACGCCCGGCAGTTCTTCGCCTTGTCCGAGCACGAAAAAAACGCCGTCGGCATGATCAATTCGCCGCATTTTCGCGGGTACAACCGTGCCGCTTCCGAGATCACCCGTGGTCAACCCGACTGGCGTGAGCAGTTCGATCTCGGCGCCGAGCGCGAAGCGTTGCCGCTGGACGCGGAAAGCCCGTTGTGGGCGCGCTTGCAGGGGCCCAACCAATGGCCGGCGGCGCTGCCAGAGCTCAAACCGCTGCTGCTCGAATGGCAACAGGCGATGACGCGCATGGCGTTGCGCCTGCTGCGTGCCTTCGCCCAGGCGCTGTCGCTGCGGGCGGACGCGTTCGATCAGTTATACGGCGACAAGCCCAACGAACACATCAAGTTGATGCGCTATCCAGGCCAGGCCGCCAGCGCGAGTCAGCAGGGCGTCGGCGCGCACAAGGATTCCGGGTTCCTCAGCTTTCTGCTGCAAGACCAGCAGACCGGTCTGCAAGTGGAGGTCGAGGAAGGGCGCTGGATCGATGCGCTGCCCCGCGACAACACGCTGGTTGTGAACATCGGCGAACTGCTGGAGCTGGCCACCAACGGCTATCTGCGCGCCACGGTGCATCGGGTGGTGTCGCCGCCCGCAGGCAGCGAACGCTTGTCCATCGCCTTCTTCCTCGGCGCGCAACTCGATGCCGTGGTGCCGCTGTATCCGTTGCCCACCGCGCTGCTGCGCGAAGCGCGTGGCCCGGCGAGTGATCCGCTCAATCCGTTGTTTCGCGATGTCGGCTGGAACTACCTCAAGGGTCGGTTGCGTTCGCACCCCGACGTCGCCCGGCGCTTCTATGCCGACGCGCTGATGCCCGCCGCACCGGCTCGTAAAACCGCCAACGCCTGATTCATCACTCGCTCAAGGACTCCGCACATGTTGAAAAAAGCAGGTTTGACCCTGGCCGTGCTCGGCGCGCTGGTGACTTCGTTCGGCGCGCAGGCACTGGAGCCGTTGCGCGTGGCTGCCGACCCGGTGCCCCACGCGCAGATTCTCGCGTACATCCAGACAATCGATCCGCAACTCAAGCTCAAGGTCATCGAGATTCCCAACGGCGTGAACTCCAACGAGCTGTTGGTGCATGGCGATGTCGATGCCAATTACTTCCAGCATCTGCCGTATCTGAAATCCCAGGAACAAGCGCTGGGGCAGAAACTCGCGGTGGCCGCCACGGTGCATATCGAGCCGCTGGGCATCTATTCGCGCCGGCACAAAAGCTTCGCCGAGGTGCCGGAAAAAGGCACCGTCGCCGTGCCCAACAACGTCACCAACCTGAGCCGTGCGCTGTACCTGTTGCAGGACAACGGCCTGATCAAACTCAAGCCCGGCTTCAAGGATCCGGCAGCCGATCAGGCCACACCCAAGGACATCGCCGAGAACCCGAAACAGCTGAAGATCCTGGAAATCGAATCGCCGCAAATCCCTCGGGCGCTGGACGACGTCGACCTTGCGGTGATCAACGGCAACTACGCGCTGGAAGCCGGACTGGTGCCGGCCCAGGATGCGCTGGGGCTGGAGAAGGCCGAGCACAATCCGTACGCCAACATTCTGGTGACCACGCCGACACTGCAGAACGATCCGCGCATTGCGCAACTGGCCAAAGACCTGACCTCGCCGCAAGTGGCGAAGTACATCAGCGATAACTTCAAGGGCTCGGTGATTCCGGTGGAGGATGGCAAGCCATGATCGTCGTCGAGCAGTTGCGCAAGACCTACCCGTCGGCGCCGGCACCAGCACTGGATCAGGTGTCGCTGAGTATTCCCGACGGCGCGATCTACGGCATTCTCGGGCGCAGCGGCGCAGGCAAGTCGACCCTGTTGCGTTGTCTCAATCTGCTCGAACGCCCGGACAGCGGGCGGATCCTGATCGACGGCGTGGACCTGCTGACGCTGTCTGCCAGCGACCTGCGCCGCCAGCGTCAGCGCATCGGCATGATCTTCCAGGGCTTCAATCTGCTGCACTCGCGCACCGTGTTCGACAACATCGCCGTGCCGCTGGAAATCGCCAACGTCGGCAAACCGTGGCGCCATGTGCGGGTGCGCGAACTGCTGGAACTGGTCGGTTTGACTGACAAGGCGCAAGCCTTTCCCTCGCAGTTGTCCGGTGGGCAAAAACAACGGGTGGGGATCGCCCGCGCGCTGGCTGCCGAGCCTGCGTATCTGCTGTCGGACGAAGCCACCAGTGCGCTGGACCCGGAAACCACCACGTCGATTCTTGACTTGCTGCGCGACATCAACCGGCAATTGGGCGTGACCATTGTGCTGATCACCCATGAGCTGGACGTGGTCAAGTCGATCTGCGATCACGCGGCGTACATGGCGGACGGTCGCCTGGTCGAGTCCGGCCCGGTGCCGCGATTGCTCGCCGATGCGCAATCGAGTCTCGGCACTTCGTTGCGTCCGACCTGCGGCCTGCCGCTCGGCCACGACATCCCCGGGCTCAGCTTCCTCAAGCAATACGGCGTGCGGGCGGCCCAGTCATGAACCGCGCGATCAACTGGGATGAAATCCTGCAACTGGTGTTCAACGCCACCGGCGAAACCCTGTACATGGTCTTGCTTGCCGGGCTGTTCACGCTGCTGATCGGTTTGCCGCTCGGGGTGTTGCTGTTTGTCAGTCGCCGCGACGGACTGTGGCCGCTGCCACGGCTCAATGCCGCGCTGGGTTCGCTGGTCAATCTGGGGCGCTCGCTGCCGTTTGTGGTGATGTTGATTGCACTGATTCCGCTGACCCGACTGGTGGTCGGCACCACCCTCGGCAGCACCGCTGCGGTAGTGCCGATCACCATCGGCGCGTTTCCGTTTTTTGCGCGGATCGTCGAGAACGCCCTGGATGAAGTCGACAAGGGCCGAATCGAAGCGATCCTCGCCATGGGTGGCGATATCCGTCATGTGATTTGCAAAGTGCTGTTGCCCGAAGCGCTGCCCGCGTTGCTGGCGGGGATCACTCTGACGCTGGTGATGCTGATCGGTTTTTCATCCATGGCCGGGGTGATTGGCGGTGGCGGCCTCGGTGATCTGGCGATCCGTTACGGCTATCAGCGTTTCAACAATGAAGTGATGGTCGCCACCGTGGTGGTGCTGGTCATTCTGGTGCAGGGTGTGCAGAGCCTGGGCGACCGGCTGGTGCGTTCGCTGGCCCATCGGCGTTAAGGAATTTTATGAGTGTCGTCGTGGCCCGCGCGCCTCTGATTCAGGTGCGTGAACTAAGCAAAACCTTCGGCTCGAACCGCGCACTGGATCGCGTCAGCCTGCAGATTCATCCCGCCGAAGTGGTGGCCTTGCTCGGTGCCAACGGTGCCGGCAAATCGACGCTGGTGAAAATTCTCGCCGGCAGCCAGCGCGCCGATGGCGGCGAGATTTACATCGACGGCCAGCCCCGGCAATTCAGCTCGCCGCTGTCGGCACGCCGGGTCGGGATTGTCGCGGTGCATCAGCAGATCAACGAGGGCATTGCGCCGGGTTTGAGCGTGGCGGAAAACCTGCTGCTCGATGAGCTGTGCAAACCCGACGCGGACTTCTGGCTCAATCGCAAACGCCTGCTCGAGCGCGCCGCGAGTATCGCCGCCGGGTTGGGGCTGGTGTTGCCGCTGGAGCAAACCATTGAACAGCTGGGCTTGGCTGAACGGCAGTTGGTGGTGCTGGCGCGGGCCTTTGCTTTGCAGCCGCGTCTGCTGATTCTCGATGAGCCAACGGCGGCGTTGTCGGATGCCGAAGCGCAGCGTCTGTTTGATCTGATCGATATCTTGCGCAGCCGTGGCGTGGCGATTGTTTACATCTCCCATCGCTTGTCCGATCTGCAACGGGTGGCGGATCGCGCCATTGTCCTGCGCGACGGGCGACTGGCCGGAGAGTTCAGTGCGCGGCAGTTGCCGGAAGCGGTGCACGCCATGCTCGGGCAGGCGCTGGACGGGCATGTCTACACGCCCGGTCGCGTGGGCCGAAAAGTCCTTGGTGTGCGCGGTTTGCAGGTTTTGCCGCGCTCCAGGCGCTTCGATTTCGACCTGCACCAAGGCGAAGTGGTGGTACTGACCGGGCTGCTCGGCGCTGGCAAAAGCGAGATCGCCGAAGTGCTGTTCGGCTTGCGCAAAGCGGTGGCCGGCAGCCTGCAACTGGATGGCGTGGACTGGCTGCCGGGTTCGCCAAGGGCGGCGATTCGCAGCGGTGTGTTTCTCGCGGCGGAGGATCGTGCCAGTCAGTCGCTGGTGCCGGATTTCTCCCTGCGCCGCACCCTGACGCTGCCGTTTCTGGAGCGCTTCACCCGTGCCGGGTTCATTCGCAACCGCGCCGAAGCTGCAGCGGTCGAGGCGCAAGTCGCGGCGCTGGGGATCAAGACCGCCGGCATCGAGGTGCCGATGAGCGCGCTGTCCGGCGGCAATCAACAGAAGGTCGTGCTTGGCCGCTGGCTGCTCGGAGAAGGGCGGGTGTTGATCCTCGACGAGCCGTTTCAGGGCGTCGACGTGCGCGCCCGCCGCGAGATCGGCCAACTGTTGCGCGACAGTGCCGGCGGCCGCGCGACCCTGGTGATTTGCGCCGATGTCGACGAAGCCCTGGAAATCGCCGACCGCATTCTGTTGGTGCTCGATCACGCCGTGGTCGCCGAATACCCGCGTGCCGGTCTTGAGCGCGCGACCCTGGTCGCTGCGCTGGCCGGCAGCGACGCTAGCGAAAATCCCTTTCATGCCACGCCAAGGAGCAGAGCGAGTGCCTGATTCGAGTTCACTGTTGTCGTCCGCTACGGCACCCACCGAGCGCCTGCTGCAAGCGCTGATCCGCTACGGCCTGTTGTGGCTGCTGGCGCTGATCGTGGTGTTTTTCAGTGTCGCGGAGCCGGCGTTTTTGCGCGTCGGCAATCTGTTCAGCATCTTGCAGTCGGTGTCGATCGTCGCGCTGCTGGCCCTTGGCGTGACGCTGACCATGGCCGTCGGCGGACTTGATCTGTCGATTGGTGCGGTGGCGGCGATGAGCCTGATGATCGCCAGTTACGTGATGGTGGTGCTCGGTTGGGGCGCGGTGCCGGCGGTGCTGATCAGTCTGGCCGGTGGCGCACTGGTCGGGCTGCTCAATGGCTGGCTGATCGTCAAGCTGCGGGTGCCGGACATTCTCGCGACGCTGGGCAGCATGTTTCTGGTGATCGGCGTGCAACTGATTCCCACGGGCGGACGCTCGATTGCGGTGGGCATGACCTTGCCCAGTGGAGTGGAAACCGAAGGCACGTTCAGTACGGCGTTTCTCGCCCTCGGCCGCGGACGCTTGTGGGACATGGTGCCGGTGCCGGTGTTGATCACGGCGCTGGTGGCGCTGGCGGTGTGGCTGTTTCTCGAGCGTACGCGCATCGGCCGGTTGTTTTATGCGATTGGCGGCAACGAGCAGGCGGCGCGATTGGCGGGCGCGCCGGTACAGCGCTTGAAGTTGCTCGCGTACGTGCTCTCGGCGTTGCTCGCCTCGCTCGGCGGGTTGCTGTTGGCGGCGCGCCTGGGTCGGGGTGATGTCAGCTCCGGCAACGGTCTGGTGCTCGACGCCCTCGGCGCGGCGCTGATCGGTTTTGCCGTGTTCGGGGCGAAGAAGCCCAATGCGTTCGGCACGTTGGTCGGCGCACTGCTGGTGGCGTCGCTGCTCAATGGCCTGACCATGCTCAACGCGCCGTATTACGCGCAGGATTTCGTCAAGGGACTGGTGCTGGTGCTGGCCCTGATGTTCACCTTCGGCCTCGCGCATCGGGCGCGCTGAGCCGGTTCATTTGTCGCTGCAAGGAAGATGTATGCACGGTTCAATCAAGCAGTTCGCACGCCATTGCCTCGCCGGCGCGGTGCTCTCGGCATTGGCTTTGAGTGCTCACGCCAAGGCATTGCCAGGTGCTCCGGCGCCGTTCGATAAAGGTCAGGTGCAGATCGCGCTGGTCGGCTATCTGTTTTCCGGGGACTTTCCCGAGGCGTATCTGCGCGGCGTGGAGAAACAGACCGAGGCGCTGGGGGCCAATCTGCGGGTGTTCGATGCGCGGCAGCAGGCGGCGAGTCAGGGCGAGATGATCGATCAGGCGATCGACCTCGGCGTCGACGGGATCATCGTGCAACTGGGCCTGGCGGAAACCCTCAAGGGACCGATTGACCGGGCGATCGCCAAAGGCATCAAGGTGGTGGCGTTCGACGTTGACCTGAACAGCCCGCAAGTGACTCAGGTCGAGCAGGATCACCATGCACTGGCGCGACTGGCGCTGGATCAGGCGATGAAGGACAACGGCACGCGGTTCGATGCCGGTTACGTGTACATCAGCGGCTTCACCCCGATGGAGCGCCGCGACGAGATCTGGAGTCAGGTGAAACAGGCCAATCCGGGCATCATCGAGAAGGCGCGTTTCGGCACGCTCAACCCGCCGATTGCCAACTCGGTGGCGGATCAGGCCAGCGCGGTGTTGCGCGCCAATCCGGATATCAGCGTGATCTTCGCGCCGTTCGACGAGTTCGCCAAAGGCGCGAAAATCGCCGTCGATGAGGCCGGTCTGGGGCGCAAGGTGAAGATCTACAGCGCCGACATCTCCACCGCCGACATCCAGATCATGAAAGAACCTGACAGCGCCTGGGCGGCGACCGCAGCGGTCAATCCGCAAGTGGCGGGAGCGATCAGCGTGCGCAGTCTGGCGATGTTAATTGCCGGCGAAAATCCGGGACATCAGGTGTTGGTGCCACCGACCCTGATCACCCGTCAGCAGTTGCTCGATCTGGACGTGAAAAACGTCCGCGACCTGGCGCAGAAGCTGCCGGCGTTCGGTGATACCGCCAATGTGGCGCGGGCCGAGTGGATTCCTGTGGCGAACTGAATGCAGCCGTTATCACCGGGTGAGGCGCTTTATGCGCGGCAGGCATCCTGACGCGCTTGGGAGTGAATATGCACAACAAAGCCATGCGCTTGCGCAACAGCCGCGCACCCAAGGCTGACCCGGCGTTCGGTCAACGTTTGCCGCCGGGGCAGGTGTTGACCGAGCGGTTCCCGATTCTCCACGAAGGCACGGTGCCGGAGTATGAATTGGCAACCTGGTCACTGCGCCTGTTCGGCAAGGTCGGGCGTGGCGTCGAGTTGAGTTTTGCCGACCTGCAAAGGTTGCCGCAGCGCGAGTTGCAATGTGACATTCATTGCGTGACACGCTGGTCGAAGTTCGACACGCAGTGGAGCGGGGTACATCTGCAGGATTTGCTGAGCGAGCTCGATATCCAGCCCGCTTCAGGTTTTGTCATGGCCCACGCCGATCACGATTACCAGACCAACCTGTTGCTGGACGACCTGCTGCACCCGGACAGCCTGCTCGCCACCCATTACGCCGGCCAACCCTTGACCGCCCAGCACGGCTGGCCGCTGCGGCTGGTGGTCGCCGGGCGCTACTTCTGGAAAAGCGCCAAATGGCTGCGCGGCCTGGAGTTTGTCGACGAAGAACAACCCGGTTTCTGGGAACGCAACGGCTTTCACCTGCACGCCGATCCGTTTGCGGAGCAACGCTTCAGTGCGCAGGCCCTGGACATTGCCGCGGATGCCTGGCTGGAAAAGGAATTCGACTAAAGGTTTGCGCATGTTTGCAGTCAACATCTCGGGTGACTGATCGACCGCTTTCGCGAGCAGGCTCGCTCCCACACTGGATTTCAGTCGGGAGTAAAAAGTCAGCTCGCTCCAATAAAAACTGTGGGAGCGAGCTTGCTCGCGAAGAGGCCAGCCCGGTCGATATTTTCGGTGACTGAACGACAGCTTTCGCGAGCAAGCCCGCTCCCACATTGGATCTGCGGTGGATGAAAGCAATGTGTTCACCCCGATCAACCTGTAGGAGTGAGCCTGCTCGCGATGAGGGTAGAACATTCAACTTCTTCAGTGGCTGATACACCGCTATCGCGAGCAGGCTCACTCCTACAAAAGATCTTTGGCTGATCTTGAATTAGTGGGTGTTAGTTAGGGTTTAAGTGTTTGCCGAGCAACACTTGTGTTGCTCTAAAAACAAATAATCCGCCCGATCTAACCTAAGTGTTATTGGTTCTTTTACGGCAAGCCTCCGCCCATCTAGCATCGGCGTTCAAGGGGAAACAACTAACTTTGGGGATTCTGCGCTTAACCAACTCAATACGTTTAACCAGCCTTCACCGCCTTCCTGATTTCTACAACTACAGCAGACATTGCCGCGCATTGATTGCCGACCCTTTATTGTCGGCAACGGCCGGGTATTAGCTGCGATAAAGGAGCTGTCCCATGTATCAGCGTTCCCGTTCATTACTGGCCATCGCGGTGGTCGGTGCGATCTGGCAAGTTCCGGCGCAAGCCGAAGACACTTCCACCCGCGTTGACGATGACACACGGCTGGGTACCGTGCTGGTCACCGGCACCCGTGGCACCGCGCGTACGGTGCTCGACTCTCCAGTGCCGGTGGACGTGTTGACCGCCGCCGATCTCAAGTCCACCGGCGCGGCCGACGGTGAACTGGGCCAGGCGCTGCAAACGTTGCTGCCATCGTTCAGCATGCCGCGTCAGTCCAACTCCGGTGGCGCCGACCACGTGCGCGCCGCACAGCTGCGCGGCATGAGCCCGGATCAGGTGCTGGTGCTGGTCAACGGCAAGCGCCGTCACACCTCGGCGGTGGTCAACGACTCGTCGAAAATCGGTCGTGGCACGGCGCCGGTGGACTTCAACTCGATCCCCATCAGCGCGATCAAACGCATCGAAGTGCTGCGCGACGGCGCCGGTGCGCAGTACGGTTCCGATGCGATTGCCGGGGTGATCAACATCATCCTCGACGACGCCCCCGAAGGCGGTGAAGTGTCCACCAGCTACGGCGCGTTTCACACCCATCAGAACGCTATCGGCAGAACCACCACCGACGGCCAGAACAGCGTGACCACCGCGAAGATCGGCACGCGCCTGGGCGAAGAGGGCGGGTTCATTCGTGGCGGCACCGAGTACAAAAATCGCAACCCGACCAACCGCGCCGGTTTCGATGGCTTTGCCGATACCCCCGACCAGCGCAATTACGTGATGGGCGACGGCCTGGCGCGGGACGTCAACCTGTGGTTCAACAGCGAGCTGCCGCTGGCCGGCGGCAAGGCTTACAGCTTTGGCACCTACAATCAGCGCCATACCACCGGCGCCGAATTCTATCGCTACCCCTACGAGCAGCCGCAGTTCTACCCCAACGGCTACCTGCCGCAGTCGCTGGGCGACAACAAGGATGTTTCAGCCACCGCCGGCTTCAAGGGCTTGATCGGCGAAGACTGGGACTTCGACAGCAGCGTCACCCATGGCCGCAACCGCTTCGACGGCTCCACCCGTCGCACGCTCAACGTCAGCCTCGGCGAGGACTCGCCGACGAAATTCGACACCGGCGATTACGAGCTGCGCCAGACCACCACCAACCTCGATTTCAGCCGCGAACTGCGCCTCGGCGGACGCTCGTTCGTGCTGGCGCTGGGCGGCGAATATCGCTACGAAAGCTACCTGACCTACGCCGGTGACGAGGCCTCCTACATTGGCTCCGGCGCTGATGGCGCCAACGGCCTGCGCCCCAGCGAAGAGTCGGACCTGGACCGCAACGTGTTTGCCACCTACGCGGAAATTTCGGGCGATCTGACTGACCGATTTTTCGTCGACGCCGCCACCCGCTGGGAACATTACGATGATGCTGGCAGCAAACTCACCGGCAAGCTCAGTGGTCGCTACAAATTGACCGAACAGTGGGCGTTGCGCGGTGCGGTGTCGAACAACTTCCGCGCGCCGTCGCTGGCGCAGAGCGGTTTCCAGAACACCACCAGCAACTTTGGCGAAGGCGGCACACTCACCGACATCCGTGTGCTTTCGGTCAACGATCCGATCGCCCGCGCGCTGGGAGCCGAGAAGCTCGATCCGGAGACCTCGAAGAACTTCAGCCTCGGTCTGACCTTCCAGCTCAACGAACGCTTCGACGCTTCGCTCGATGTGTTCCGCATCGACGTCAAGGACCGCATCACCCTGTCGCAGCGCATCGGCAGCGACGCCATGGAGCAATACATCAACGACAACTTCGGCGTGGCCGGGGTGCATGACGTCAACTTTTTCACCAACGCCGCCGACACCAGCACCCACGGTGCCGAGCTGGTGCTCAACTACCATCAGCCGCTGTATGAAGGGCAACTGGGCTTGACCACCGCGTACACCTACAACCACACCAAAGTCACCAGCACCAAAGGCACGCCTTCGCAACTGACGGCGTTGGGGATCGGCAACGATGCACTGGTCGGCGTTGAAGAAACCAACACCCTGACCGACGCTGCGCCCAAGGATCGTTTCGTGTTTTCCGCCAACTGGGCCAGCGAACACTGGGGCCTGCTCGGGCGTCTGACCCGTCAGGGCGAGACCACTCGCGTGTTCGATTTCGGCGACTCGCAACCGGAGCAGACCTACGGCGCGGTGTGGCAACTGGACGCCGAGGTGACCTACAAATTCACCCCGAAATTCAGCGTCGCCCTGGGCGGCAACAACCTCACCGACAACTACCCGGAGCGCTCCGGCTCGGCGATCAATTACGGCGGCAACCTGCCGTATGACGTGCTGTCGCCGATCGGCACCAACGGCGCTTACTACTACGCCAGCGCCACCTACGGCTTCTGAGCCGAACCGCCATGGACGGCGGATCTTCTGCGGGACACTCAATGAATCACTCCAACGGCCCCAAGCGTCACCTGCCGGTGCTGCAGGCGTTGCTGATCACGCTGGGCATGGTGATCACCACCGACACCCTGAAAACCGCGCCGACCGTGGCGCTGAACGTCGGGCCGGCCTGGTTCTACTGGGTCTGGGTGCTCGGCGGCCTGGCGTCGATGGCTGGGGCGTTGTGCTTTGCCGAAATGGCCACGGCATTTCCACATCCTGGCGGCGACTATCACTTTCTGCGCACGGCCTATGGCGAGCGCATGGGTTTCCTGTTCGCCTGGTCGCGCTTTTCGGTGATGCACACCGGCTGGATCGCCTTGTCGGCGTTCATGTTTGCCGATTACGTCAATGCCGTAGTGCCGCTCGGTCGGTACGGCTCGGGGCTGTTTGCTGGCGGGTTGATCGCCGCGTTGGTGCTGCTCCATCTCACTGGCAAGCACATCGGTTTCATCACCCAGACCTTGTTGGTCGGCTTGTTGGCGCTGGGCTTTCTGAGCATCGCCAGCGCCGGTGTGTGGCTGGCGTGGCAGGGGATTGAAGCAGCGCCAGCGAGCGTTTCGGTTGCGCCGGAAAACACCGAAATGGCCGGGTTTTCCGCAGCGATGATTTTCGTGTTTCTGGCGTTTGGTGGCTGGAGCGATGCGGCGACCTTGTCGGCGGAAGTGCGCGATGGCCGACGCGGAATCTTCATCGCCATGCTCGGTGCGCTGACGCTGCTGATGGCGATTTATCTGGCGCTGAACTGGGCGTTTGTGCGAGGCCTGGGTTTCGCCGGGCTGGCGGCGAGCAATGCACCGGCGGTGGAGCTGTTGAACCGTGCATTCGGTGCGCCGGGGGTGCTGCTGATTCTGCTGATGGTGGGCATCGCGGCCATCGCCAGCATCAACTCGACCTTGCTGGTCGGCGCCCGCACCACCTATGCCGCGGCCCGCGATGTGCCGCAGTTGCGTCGCTTCGGCGAGTGGCACGAACGCGACGGCGTGCCGCGCAAAGCCTTGCTGGCGGAGGGCGCGGTGGCATTGTTGCTGGTGCTGTTCGGCAGTTTCACCCAGAGCGGCTTCAACACCATGGTCGAGTACCTGACCCCGGTGTACTGGCTGTTTCTGAGCTTTAGCAGCCTGGCGTTGATCATCCTGCGCCGGCGTTTCCCTGAGGTGCCGAGGCCGGTGAGGGTGCCGTGGTATCCGCTGTTGCCGCTGCTGTTTTTCGGGCTGTGCCTGTACATGCTCTATTCGAGCGTGACCGTGGTCGGGTGGGGTGCGTTTCTGGGGATTGGTGTGTTGCTGATGGGGGCGCTGCTGCTGTCGGGATTGAGCCACCTGGCGTCGACGCCTCGGCAAGCTCTCGGCCAGATCAGCGATTAGAACGATACTTCGGCAGGTTGCGACAGCCGCAGTACCGACAAGTCCCCGGTAATGCGTTTGTACGCCAGTCGAATTGCCTCGATGTTGCCGGCGTTCTGCGGATTGTTCTCGTGCAGGATCACGATCACCTTGGTGCTCAGCCGCTCTGGCTCCTTCGCCCCATGATCACGCCACTGCCCATAGGCATCGAACACGGTGAAACCGTCGGGAAACCGCGACGTCACTTCCTTGTCGAGAAACTCGCGCCAGCGCGCCGGAATGACCGCGCCTTCCTTGCCATCCACGGTGCCCACCGAGAAGTACAGCTCGGTGCGGATCCATTGCGCCTGTGCCGGACGCGTGGCGTCGCCTTGCAGGGTTGAACTGGTGGGGTCATGGGTGTGAACGGCGGCAGGCGGCGAGCTGGCACAACCGGCGACAGTGACGAACAGTGCGGCCAGTAACAGGCGTCTTTGCATGAAGCATCCCTTTTTATGAGTTGAGTACAGGGGCGCAATTATAGAGGGCGAGGTTAATAGCGATAAAAGATTAAAAAATGGTTTTGTGGTTGATTAGTGGAATAAGGAACGAACCAAGCCAGGATGCCAAATGTACCGCCGCCTTCGCGGGCAAGCCCGGCTCCCACAGGTCTCGTGGCGTGCACAAATCCCGTGATCCACACATCTCCCCTGTGGGAGCCGGGCTTGCCCGCGAAAGCGCTGGTTCAGTCAATAAAAGATGTTGGATGCACCAACGCCATCGCTGGCAAGCCAGCTCCCACAGGTTTTGTGGCGTGCACAAATCCCGTAATCAACACATCTCCCCAGTGGGAGCGGGCTTGCTCGCGAAAGCGCCGGTTCAGTCAATAAAGATGTTGGATGTACCGCCGCCTTCGCGAGCAAGCCCGCTCCCACAGGTTCTCGGTGCTTTCCAGCAGCGACGGCATATTAACGCGTCGCTCAGCGCCCCTCATGCTGCTTGCGATAAGCCCCCGGTTGCACCCCCACCGACTTGGCGAACGCCCGGGTAAATGCGGCGATCGACTGATAGCCCACGGCCGCGCACACCTGTTCCACCGTGTGATTGGCCCGCAGCAACTGGCGGGCATGCCGAATGCGCAACGCCAGCAATACCTGCCCCGGCGATTGCCCGGCCAGTTCGTTGAAGCGTTTGAAAAACGCCGAGCGCGACAGGCCGATACTCGCCGCCATGCTCTCCAGCGACCACGGCAATTGCGGTTGTTCGATCAACTGGTCCAGCAACGGCGCGAACTGCGGATTGCGCGCCAAAGCCACGAGGCCGCCGAGGCTCTGGTTGTCGGCCATCTGTTGGCGCAACACATACAAAAACAGCAGATGACTCAAGCGTTCGAGCAGCGCCGAGGAGGGCGCCGGCAAGCGTTCGCACTCTTGCAGGATCAACTCGAACAAGGCTCGCGCCGCGCTCGAAGAAGGATCGCCCGCGCGCAGGATGATCCAGTCCGGCAGGCCTTCGATGATCAGCGACGACAGCCCGGACTTGAAATGAAAGAACCCGCAGACCAGCCCGACGCCATCCTGTGCCTGACTGTCGAGCGCGGTCATGGCCCTGCGCGGCAGTGTTTGGGCGAGGGCCGGCTCTTCGGCGCTGGAGAGGCGGTAGTTCAGATCGCGCAGCAGAAATACCGCATCTCCCGCGTTCAACACTATCGACTGCTCCTGCCCGTCAATGTGCAGCCAGCAGCGGCCCTGCACGATCAAGTGAAAACTGGCGCGCGCCAGTCCGTGCGTACTTGCATGCCAGCCACCGCAATAGCGCCCGACGTGAAACAGGCTGGCATCGAGTTCGAGGCTTTCTAATAACCAATCAACCAGGGGGCTGGACGAAATCATCTAATGGAAACACTCAGGAGCAAGTAATCGCTACTTTAGAATATGGATCGAAATTTTTATAACCAACAGACTGGCCGGACACTCAACAGCAGGAGTCCACTCCATGTCGCGCGTCACTCTTCACACCGTGCAAAGCGCTCCCGAAGCCGCCAGACCGTTTCTGGAAAACGCTCAGAAGAACTCCGGATTCATTCCGAACCTGCTGGCCGTGCTGGCCAATGCCCCGGCCGCGCTGGAAACCTACGTTACGGTATCGGCGCTCAATGGCAAGTCCGAACTCAGCCTTGCCGAGCGCGAAGTGGTGCAACTGATTGCGGCCACCAACCATGGTTGCGATTTCTGTGTCGCAGGTCATACCGCCGTGGCGCTGAATAAGGCCAAACTGCCGCCGGAAGTGGTCAGTGCGCTGCGTGAGAAAGCCACCGTGCCCGTGGAAAAACTGGAAACCCTGGCCGCGTTTGCCCGCGAAGTGATTGCCACCCGGGGCAAGGTCAGCGACCAGACCTTCAACCAATTCAAGGCTGCCGGCTACACCGAAGGCAATGCGCTGGAAGTGATCCTCGGCATCAGCCTGGCGACCCTGTGCAACTTCGCCAACGTGTTCGCCGACACGCCGCTCAACCCCGAGCTGGCGCCGTATCGCGCGTAATCGGCCAGCGCTTCAGGCCGCATCGTCTATGGTTGATGCGGCTGCGTACAAGGAGAGAAACGACATGCTCAATCAGGCATTGACGCAATGGCTGGAACACAACGCCCAGGCCCTGGATGCGGGCGACGGCGATCCACAACAGGTGCTGACGCAACTGGCGCAGGCCGGCGTGCTACGGGTCGGCATCAGCCCGGCGCTGGGCGGCAGCGGTGGTCACGTAAGTGATGCCGTGGAAACCCTGGCTGCCGTCGCCAGCCATTCATTGGCGGCGGCGTTTGTGTTCTGGGGCCAACGGGCCTTCATCGAATATCTGTTGCACAGCCCCAACGCGGCGCTGAGGGAAAAACTGCTGCCGGCGTTGCTCCGCGGAGAGCTGGCCGGGGCTACCGGTTTGTCCAACGCGATGAAATACCTGTCGGGCATCGAGGCACTGCAAGTGCGGGCCGCCAATACCGCAGACGGCTGGACCTTGAACGGGCGTCTGCACTGGGTGACCAATCTGCGCCAAAGCGGTTTCGTGGTGGCGGCGGCAATCGAGCACGAGGAGGGCGGTTCGCCGTTCGTGCTGGCGATCGCCGATGACGCTGCCGGCGTAAAACGTTCCGCCGATCTGCAACTGATGGGGCTGCAATCGAGCAACACGGCTGCGATCGATTTCGCGCAAGTGGCGGTCGGACGCGAATGGCTGCTGCATGACGATGCGCGCAAGTTTCTGCCAGCGGTGCGCCCGGCGTTTCTCGGCTTGCAATGCGGCATGGCGATTGGTCTGGCGCGACGGGCGCTGGCCGAGGTCGAAGGACATTTGCAGGACGGCCGTTCGATTCTGCTGGAGCCGTTGCAGGAACAACGCGAGCAACTGGCGCAGAGCGTCGATGCGCTCAAGCAGGGTCTGCACGACGGACGTTTCCTGACCCAGCCGGGCGCCTTGTTCCAGATCCGCATCGCGCTGGCCGAATCCGCTGCCAATGCGGTGCAACTGGAACTGCAATCGAGCGGCGGCAAGGCTTATCTGACCGAGCACGGCAGCGGTTTCGCCCGGCGCTGGCGCGAGTCGGCGTTCGTGCCGATTGTCACCCCGAGCCTGGTGCAATTGCGCGCTGAATTGCAGCGGCAGAAACGAGAAGCGACGGCATGATTGCGCCGGTGCTGGAAGCGCAGGGCATCAGCCTCGGCTACCCACGGGAGCAGGGCTGGCACACCGTGCTGGAACACTTCGACCTGCAATTGCAGCCCGGTGAAGTGGTGACCATTCTCGGCCCCAGCGGTGTCGGCAAATCCAGTCTGCTGCGAGTGCTGGCGGGTCTGCAGGCGCCACAACAGGGTCGGGTGAGCCTGCTTGGCGAGCCACTGACCGGCGCACATCCACGGGTGGCGGTGGCGTTTCAGGACCCGAGCCTGTTGCCATGGCTGACTTTGGAAAAGAACGTCGCCTTCGGTCTCGATTTCGCTCGCCAGCCGCACCTCACGGCCGAGCAGCGCAAGGCGCGGATCGACCACGCCATCGCGGCGGTCGGCCTCGAACATGCGCGGTTGCAGCACCCGGCGCAGCTGTCCGGCGGCATGGCCCAGCGCACCGCGTTGGCGCGGTGTCTGGCGCGGCAGCCGCAGGTGCTGTTGCTCGATGAACCGTTCGGCGCGCTGGATGAAATCACCCGCGCCGACATGCAGCAGTTGCTCCTGCAACTGATTGCCGAGCACCACACCGCCGCCGTGTTGATCACCCACGACATCGACGAAGCCCTGCTGCTTTCCGAGCGGATTCTGCTACTGGGTAACAGCCCGGCGCACATCCTCGGCGAGTGGCGCATCGACCTGCCTCAGCCGCGTGCCGAGCTGGTCGAGGAACTGGGCGCGCTGCGCATCGACATCCTCAAAACCCTTCGGCGGGCGAGCCGCAACCCCCTCATTCAACCTGTGCCCGCTACGTCGGAGATTGACCATGTGCCTGGACGACTTCACTCACACACGTCGTGACTTCCTCAAACTCAGCGCGTTGCTGACCGCTGGCGGCGCGTTGCCGTTGCTCAACAGCCTGAACGCCCGCGCCGCGTCCGAGCCGAACGCGCCGGTGCGCATCGGTTATCTGCCGATCACCGATGCCACGCCGCTGCTGGTCGCGCACAACAACGGCCTGTTCGAGGCCGAAGGCATTCAGGCCGAGCGCCCGGTGCTGCTGCGCAGTTGGGCACAGGTGATCGAGGCGTTCATTTCCGGGCAGGTCAACGTGATTCACCTGCTTTCGCCGATGACCGTGTGGGCGCGTTACGGCAGCAAGGTGCCGGCCAAGGTCGTGGCGTGGAACCACGTCGGCGGCTCGGGCCTGACCGTGGCGCCGGGCATCACCGAGGTCAAGCAACTTGGCGGGCAGTCGGTGGCGATTCCGTTCTGGTATTCGATTCATAACGTGGTGGTGCAGCAGTTGTTCCGCGACCACGGTCTGGTGCCGGTGAGCAAATCGGCGAGCGCCGCGCTGGCGCCGAACGAGGTCAATCTGCTGGTGCTGCCGCCGTCGGACATGCCGCCAGCCCTGGCGAGCAAACGCATTGCCGGCTACATCGTCGCCGAGCCGTTCAACGCCCTGGCCGAGGAACTCAAGGTTGGCCGCGTGCAGCGCTTTACCGGCGACGTCTGGCGCAATCACGCCTGCTGCGTGGTGTTCATGCACGAGCAGGATCTGAACAACCGCCCCGAGTGGTCGCAGAAAGTGGTCAACGCCATCGTCAAGGCGCAGGTCTGGACCCGCGACAACCGCGCCGAGGCGGCGAAACTGCTGTCCAAGGACGGCGAAAATCGCTACACGCCGCACGCGCAACCGGTGCTCGACCGGGTGCTGTCGCCGGCCACCAGCGACCGCGAGCAGTATCTGGCCAGCGGCGCGATCCAGCACAGCAATTGGGACGAGCAGCGCATCGACTTTCAGCCGTACCCGTTCCCCAGCTACACCGAAGAACTGGTCAAACGTCTGAAGGACACGCTGATCGAGGGCGACAAGGGTTTCCTCGCCGGCCTTGATCCGCAGCAGACCGCCAAGGATCTGGTGGATGATCGCTTCGTGCGCAATGCCATCGCGGCCGTTGGCGGCATGCAGACCTTTGGCCTGCCGGAAAGCTTCGAACGCAGCGAGGAGTTCAGCCTCTGATGCGTCAGCGATCTTCTTCGACCGTACACGGTTTGTTGGGTGTGGCGGGGCTGTTGTGCCTGTTGCTGCTGTGGTGGCTGGGCGTACACGTGTTCGGCGGCAACGACAGCCTGGCGCTGCGCTTTTCACCCGAGGCAACCCTGGCCAGCCTTGGCGAACTGTTGCTGCGCCCGGAGCTGTACGAGCATGTGCTGGTCAGCCTGAAGCGGATTCTGGTCGGTCTGCTGCTGGCGCTGCTGATCGGCGTGCCGCTGGGCTTGATGATCGGCAGCTACCGGCATCTGGAAGCAGCGACCACGCCGGCGTTTCAGTTTCTGCGGATGATTTCGCCGCTGTCGTGGATGCCGGTAGTGGTGATGCTGATGGGCGTTGGCGATCAGCCGATCTACTTTCTGCTGACCTTCGCTGCGGTGTGGCCGATCCTGCTCAACACCGTGGCCGGTGTGCGCCAGCTCGACCCGCGCTGGCTGCAACTCAGCCGCAGCCTCAGCGCCACCCGCTGGGAAACCCTGCGCAAGGTGATCCTGCCCGGCGTGCTCGGCCATGTGCTGACCGGGGTGCGGCTGTCGATCGGCATTCTGTGGATCGTGCTGGTGCCGTGCGAGATGCTCGGGGTCAGCGCCGGGTTGGGCTACTTCATCCTCGATACGCGTGATCGACTGGCGTATTCGGAACTGATGGCGATGGTGCTGCTGATCGGTGTGCTGGGCTTTGCGCTGGATGCGTTTGCGCGCTGGCTGCATCGGCGTTGGGCGCCGGCCTGAGCCTCTTCGCGAGCAGGCTTGCTCCCACAATGGATCAATGACAGGCATGCATTCCGTGTTCAGCGCAGAGCCCCTGTGGGAGCGGGCTTGCTCGCGAAAGCGGAGTGTCAGTCGCCGGAGGTTTTGCCTGTGCCGGCGTCTTCGCGAGCAAGCCCGCTCCCACAACGGATCAATGATAAGCATGCATTCCGTGTTTAGCGCAGAGCCCGCTCCCACAGGGGGGCTGTTACGGGGCGGAGGCTGGTTTCGCCAGCGCAATCCCCGCATCCCCCAGCCGCTTGAGTATCTCGAACAGCAGGTCACTCTTGGTCCCGCCGACAATCCGTGGGCTGCCGACGTAGCCGGTCACCGTCAAGGTGATGCCATCGGGCGACAGCTTGCTGAAGCGCACGTACGACGCCGGTTTGTCGAGGATGTTTTCGTTTTCGCGGTAGGTGTTCAGCAACAGTTCCTTGACCTGCTCGGGGTCGATGTCCAGCGGAAACATCAGCTCCAGGCTTGCCACCCCCTGGGCGCTGCCGCCGAGGGTGACGTTGCGCAGGTTCTGCGAGATCAGTTGCGAGTTGGGCACGATCACGATGGAACGGTCGCTGAGCTGGATTTCCGTGGCGCGCACGTTGATCCGGCGGATGTCGCCCTCGACGCCGCTGATGCTGATCAGGTCGCCGACCTTCACCGGGCGTTCGGTGAGCAGGATCAGCCCGGAGACGAAGTTCTTGACGATCTCCTGCAAACCGAAACCGATCCCCACCGAGAGCGCACTGACGATCCACGCCAGATTGGTCCAGCGCACGCCCAGCGACGACAGCGTCAGGAGGATGACCGTGGCATAACCGATGTTGGAAAACAGCGTGCTCAGCGACGCGCACATGCCCGGATCCATATCGGTCTTGGGCAGGAATTCGTTGTCGAGCCAGCGGCGCAAAGCGCGGATCAGGTAGATGCCGATCAGCAACGCCAGCACGGCATTGATCAGATGCGCGGGAACGATGTTCAGCTTGCGCAATCCTGCGCCGCCGAGAATGCCCATGACATTGGTGGTCAGTTGCCCGAACGTGGTGCCGATGCCACCGACGAACAGGGTAATCACCGCCAGCAACAGCAGCCCGGCGCGGCTGGCACCGGACAGCACAATCGAAATCTGCTCCAGCCGCCGGTCGCCCATGCCCAGAGTCTGCTTGATGGTCTTGCCGGCCGAGTAGCGCGGCGAGAACAGGTATTCGCAGGCATCCTTGACCACCTGCACCAGCAAATAGAACCCGGCCAGCACGATATAGGCCCAGACCAATTCATAGGTGACGAAGCGGGCCAGCGACACATAGCCGGTGAGCAGAGCCAGCGCCGACACGCACATGCACACCGTGGCAATGCTGTAGATCGCCCCGGCGAACGTGCTGCCGGCCTCCGGGTCATTGGCGGTGAGCAACGCTTTGCGCACTTTGCCGACGCGCAACAGCAGCGGCACCAGAATCACGATCACCACGATGGCAATCACCCCACGCTGGGCGATCACGATCTGGCTGCTCATGCCGGTGGCGTTGCTGACCTGCACCAGCGTCACCAGCACCAGCAGAGTGGCAGCGAGAATCCTTGGATAGGGCCGCAACGCCAGCGCCACCGAGTCGGCAATCGCCGGCAGCCGCCACGAGGGATGCTGGGTCGACAGCAGCGCGCGGCTCAGCGCGGTGATCAGGACGCAGGCGTAAACGGCTTTTTCGAACTCCTCGGAAAAAGTCTGCAGCATGGGCGTCAGTGGTTCGTGGCGGGTGCAGGCGTAGAACAGCAGATGCAGGGCGATGGCCGTGGTGCCAAGGGTCGCCAGCGCCGAGGCGAATGCCAGCGCGCTGCGGCGCAGACGCCCCTCCGGCATGCGATGGATGCACAACCAGGTCAGCCCGCGCTCGGCGAGTCGGCGGCCGAGCGTCCAGAAAGCCAGCGCCAGCAGCACCAGCACACAGGTGAAAAAGCGCTGGCCGGGCGCCCAGACCGTGGCCCAGGTGAGTTTCACCTGATTGATGAAAAAATTCAGGCGCTGACGATCATCCGGCTCTGGCGACACCAATGGCGACCAGAAGTCCGGGCTCAGGATGCTGTCGGTGCGCAGCGTCAGTTCGCTTTCGAGCAGTGTGCGGCGGATGCCGGCGATTTGCGTGATCAGCTCGGCGGCGCTTTGTTTGAGCGCGGCAAGGCTTTTGAGCGTGGCATCGACCTTGTTTTTCTGCTCGTTGAGCTGCGCCCGTTGCGCGGCGATTTCCGCCTGTTCGGCGGCAATCTGCGTATCCGGTGCTGCGCCGAGCACCCCCAGTTGCACCGCCAGTTGTGCCTGCTGCGGCAACAACGACGCCGACAACCGATCGACATCCAGAATGAACGTCTGCACCCGGTCTTGCGGGCCTTCGAGCTGGTTGTAGTTGTTGGCGGCGGAAATCTGCTGCTTCAACCCGTCGAGGCGCAGTTGCAAGGCTTGCAGATCACTTTGCGAGACCTCCACCAGCGGCGCCGCAGCGGTCGCCGAGGGCGCCGGCAAATCCGCCGCCCACACCACCGAACTGCCCGGGGCGAGCAGGAGCAGCGCGACAAAAAACAATGACTTCAATGTGTTGCGCATGAGAGGGGCCGGTTCTCGTTGATCACACAATCTATGAGGTTAGGTGATCGAACCGGGCACGGCGGAAAATTTCGGGGGAGCAGGGCATGCGTTTCAAAAAAAATCGGCGACAGGCATGCTATGGCTCACGCCAATGTTCGGACGTCAGGGATAGTCAGCTCCATGTGGAAAGTTTTGTTGCAAAGACTCACCGGAAAAACATCCACCACTGCAAAAACCGAACGCTCAGTAGATCCAGTGGATCCACCAGAAGTATTGCCAGTGCGTGACTGGAAGTGGCTGGTCACGTCCTGGGATGGATTCGACCGGGAGGCCGGTCTACGGCAAATCCGCTCGTCGCAGTCGATCGAGCGGCTGGCGTCCATTATCGTGCGGCTCAACGACTGGGTGCCGCAGGTACGCGCGGCGGCCAGAGACGCTTTCGCAGACTACCTGACCCCCGAGTATGGCCCTTGGCTGATCGCCAAGACTCCCGCCATCCTTGCCCTTGAGCAGCGCCGACGCGAAGACCATGGCGTTACCATCCAAAAGCTTGAAGCGCTGCTGGCAACACCTGAGTGCCTCGCGCAAACCACGGCGGCCTTCGAAACCAGCCGTGGCGCCTGTACGCGGTTATTTTTCAGGGTACTCGCTCAGACAAAGCGCGCAGATGAGCTGGAGGCGTTTCTTGTCGCGAGCCTTCATCATGCAGATTTCAGTGTGCGTCGGGCTGCGCTCGGCAGGGCAATGGCGCTGCCTCTGGCATCGGCTCAGAAGGCCATCGCCTATGGACTCGCCAGCAACAGCAGCATTCTCCGGCGCCTGTCGTTTCTGCAAGCCATTGAGTTGCAAACGGATCGCACACGACTGATCGAAGACTTTCTGACCGACCCATCGTCTGCAGCAAGATCGACTGCACTCTGGGCCGCCAGAAAGTATGGCGTCGACCCGTTGCAGGTACTTCAAGCGCAACTGGCAGGCGAGATTCCCGCCACCAAAGCCCGTTGGCTTGGCGTACTCGGGTTGGCGCAGTCGCTTGGCATGGCGATCCCGCAAGGGTGGATGAACGCTGCCCTCAGCCAAAACAGTGGCGAGGTTCGGTCACTGGTCCTGAGCCTCGAAGGAGAGGGCAGGCCTGATTTACTGATCGCGGCGATCGCGGATCCGTCACGCCCGGTGTTCGAGGCCGGGGTACGCGGCCTGCGCCCGCAGCCGTGGAAAGTCATCGAGTCCGCATTCAGCGCTCAGCTCGAGACCCTCTGGCCAGCGCTGTCCGCCTCTCGACGTCAGGCACTGCTTGAACTGATGCCCAAATGGACACAAGCCGGGTATCTGTTGCAGCAGCTGTCTCGCACACCTGCTGAACCTTCCGTGCTTGAGCAGTTGCGTGCATGGGTCTATGGCCAGACTTACTCGATTAACGACCGAGAAACTTCGGTAAGCGAGCGTGCCCGAGTTGTCGCGAAACTGACTGCGCTTGAGAAGGACGGGGTATTGCCGACAGGGTCGGTTGCCAGGCTGACATGAAGTTGATGTCAGGCAGGCATGAGTGCCCGAACCCGGATAGGTTGAATCGGGGAAGGTCTGCTACGCGGTTGGATCCGGATCACGGCTGCTGGCTGTCAGGGCCTGTCCACGACATTTCGATATGCGTGTCTGTCGCGCCAGTCTGGCGAAAACCCAGTCGCTCATAGAGCTTCTGCGCCAGAGTGTTCGTGCGAAAAGCGCCCAATTGCAACGGCACCTTGCGGGCAGCGGCTTGCAGCTGGAGGTTCTTCAGAATGCGCGAGCCAATGCCCTTGCCTTGGTACTCGGGCGAAATAGCGATGTTCTGAATATGGATTCGATCTTCCTTGTCCAGAATCTGCACATAGCCAACAATCCGGCCGTCTTGTTCAATAACCGAAGTGGCCGCGCAGGCGAATTCCGTTGCGAAATTTGCGCGTTGCCAACTCTCATCCCAGCCCCATATTTTCTCGATGTGTTCGCGGAAGACTGCTCGATGCAAGTCGAAGAGGGCTGGCTGGTCGCTATCGGTGGCGGGGCGTCGCGTCATGCGGGTCTCTGATTTGTGCTTTTGACCTGTTGAGGCTAGTGGCTGCAACAAAAAACGGCAATTCGGATCGATATGCCGCGCAGCATCTGACTGGCCCAAATACACTCAAAGCGCCACCCGCTGCAGAAACTTCCTGACCTCCAGCGAATACGCCCCCGGATGCGAAAACCTGAACATATGCCCGGTCCTCGGCATGACGATTTCCTGCGCGCCTTTTATGCCATTCAGCAGAATCCCTGCAGCCTCTTTGCCGATCAGCCTGTCTTCCTCGGGCGTGAGGATCAGCGTCGGCACGTCGATCTTTGCCAGCAGGGCGGTGTAGTCGACGGTCTCGATCGAGCGCACGCGGTTGACGTAGGCCTTGTGTGGGGTTTGCTCGATGAAGAAGGCGCGGCTCCTGGCGGTTGACCAAGGGATTTCGCCTTCCTTGTCGAACGACGAAGCCAGTTGTGCGGCGTGGAGGCGCAGGGTGGTCTGTCGATAAAACGGCCCGGGGAAGAACGGCGCCAGCGCGGCCAGCGTTTTCAGCAGGGGCGAGGTGATCGGGTTTTTGGCGAAACCGCCGGACAGCACCAGGCCCTTGAGGCCTTTTGGCTGGCGCGTTGCAACCGCGATCGAGGCGACCGCGCCGTAGGAGTCGCCCACCAGCACGTAGCATTCGAGATCTTTCACTTGATCAACGATGAAGTTGGCGAGCGTTTCCAGATCAGCGACGTCGTCCGGTAAGCGCAACGTACGCATGGCGCGGTGCTGCAAGTGGCTGAGTTGGTTGAGCTGCCACGGCGCACCGGCGAAGCAAGGGACCATGACCAGCGTGGGCTCGGTTTGCATGAGAATTCCAGGGATGTTGAACGGATGTCCGCACTCTAGGAGTACCGAGGCGCGCGATCCAATGGCATTGGTGCAGCCTCTCGATGCACGAGATCGATCATCAGTCGTCGATCAGCATTCTGGTCAACCATTCAACCGCAGGCTCGTTGGCGCGCCCGCGTGCGCGGACGACGAAGACCTCCCAGGTCGGTAGCGGCAAAGGCAATTCAAAAATGCTCAGTTGTGCTGTTTCCTGCAGCTGTAAAGCGATGCGTTCGGCGACCACGGCAATCGATTCCGATGCGCCAACCATGAATGGCACTGCGAGAAAACTCGGGCAGGTGACGCTGACCTTGCGGCTGCGACCGAGCTGTTCCAGCGCGTCATCGACAGCGCCCCGCGCGTCGCCCCGGGGCGAAATCAGAACGTGCGGCAGACGCGTGAAGTCATCCAGTTCCATATGCAAATGTTTGCCGCGCTTGACCAATGCCGGGTGCCCTTTGCGGGCGATGCCGACGAATCGCTCCTTGTGCGCGAGCTGGCAATCAAAGCGTTGCGGCACTTGCGCAAACGAACCCGAACCCAACACCAGGTCGATCTCGCCGGCGTCCAGTTGGCGCATCGCCGACTCGCCATCCACCGGCCCGAGTTTCAGCACCACCTCCGGCGCCGCAACCTGAATTTTCGCCAGCGCCGGGGCGATGACGGTCAGCACGGCGTGATCGGTGGCCGCTATCCGCAGTGTCGCCTGCAGACGCGCCGGATCGAACGGCCCCCGTGGGCTGGCGACCAGCCGCACCGATTCGAGCACCGCCGCCACTCTGGGCATCAGCTCGATGGCCAGCGGCGTCGGTGCCATGCCGCGAGGGTTGCGAATGAACAACTGATCATCAAACGCCGTGCGCAAACGCGACAGGGCATGGCTGGTGGCTGACTGCGACAAATGCAGGCGCTGCGCCGCACGACCGACGTGCCTTTCCGCCCAAAGCGCCTCTAGAACCACCAGAAGATTGAGGTCGAAACGCGTCAGATCCAGCGGCTTCATGGGGTGTTGGCCTTTTCATCATTCGATGTTCGCCACTTTCCTACAGCCACTGGCTGAAAGCTACAGCCCGATCTGTCCTTGCAGGCATGCAGGCGTGGTCGCCTGAGAAGGTATAGGGCGAGACGACGCGGTTGTTCAGCCGTCCTTTCCGTGGCGCGTAGCCGGTGTATCAAATGCCCGTCGATGTCGCCTGCAATGTACCCATGACAATTTTTTGATTGTGATAAGCGGCAGATTTTACGATGAGTCATCGCCCATTTAGAGACTCACCATGCACATCGCCATCCTGACCTTTGAAGGCTTCAACGAACTGGATTCGCTTATCGCGTTCAGCATTCTCAACCGGGTCAAACAGCCCGATTGGCGCGTGTCGATCGCCAGCCCGACGGAAAAAGTGCGTTCGATGAATGGCCTGGTAATCGAGGCTCAGGTGTCATTGGAGGAGGCGAGCGACGCGGACGCGGTGTTGGTGGGCAGCGGAAGTCTGACCCGGGATATCGTGGCGGATACCGAGCTGATGGCGCGGCTACGGCTCGATCCGCAGCGCCAGCTCTTGGGCGCCCAGTGTTCGGGCACGCTGATCCTGGCAAAGCTCGGCCTGCTCAATGACGTCCCAGCCTGTACCGATCTGATCACCAAGCCCTGGGTGGAGGAGGCCGGTGTGGCGGTGCTCAATCAGCCGTTCATGGCCAAGGGCAATGTCGCCACCGCTGGCGGTTGCCTGTCCTCACAATATATGGCGGCCTGGTTCATCGCCCGTCTGGCCGGTGTGGAGGCCACCCGCAACGCGTTTCATTATGTGACGCCCGTTGGCGAGAAAGAGCTCTACATCGATCGGGCAATCGCGAACATCGAGGCGTATCTGTAAAGCACGTTTAATCGACGCCTGAAGCAGCGAATCAACTCTCACGGGTTTCAACCGGTTCGGCCGCCGCTTCGGCAGCCAGTTTCGCGCGGTCGGCCTTGCTGATGTACTTGGGCTTTTTCGGCGCCAGTTTGGCGCTGGCCTTTTTGGCCTTTTCCTTGAACAACTGCTGCAGTTTCTTTTGGCGGTTCATGTTTCTACTCAATTTGAAAGTACGGTGATGAGGATGGCAGCCTGAGCACTAAGCCCGAGGCTCGAGATAAGGCTTCACGGCGTCCTCAAGAATATCCACCAGCTCGGGATCCATGAAGCGATAGTCATCTGGAATATCCAGCGTGTGGATCGGCTTGTGCTCAAGTAATCGGGTGTATTCGGCTTGCAGGCGATTGAGGTGCTTGCGTTCCATGACAAAGATGACATCGGCCCAGCGGATATCCGCCGGGCCGATCGGTTTGCGGGCGTTGGGGCTGGTGCCTGCCGAGCGGGCTTCGAACCCGGGCCGACGGCGCCAGATCGCTTCCGCCGTCGGACTGCGCCATTGGTTGCGGCTGCAAACGAACAGGAGATTGGTCACACTTGATCCAGCAATTGGCGGGTGGTGCGGATGGGATAGCTCATGCCCAGTTGGCGCGCCCTGGCCAGTTTGTCAGCAGCCGCGGTAATACGAGTTGTGGGTATGGTAAGCGTGAATCGACGCAGTGGCTAGGTGGTTGAGCCGTTGCAGCCTTGCCCCTGCAGCCACTGGTCACACCGACGCAGTAAGGCGCTGCCCGGATTTGAAATACCCACCATTGCCCGCTAGAGTCGCGCCCCTTGTCCGGCCAGCAGCGCCGGCGATGGCTGGGGAAGAGGGCGGCAGTTGAACGAACACACATTGTCCATGCGACTGGAGCGGGTGGCGGCGCATGTACCGGCCGGCGCGCGCTTGGCGGATATCGGCTCGGATCACGGCTATCTGCCGGTGGCGCTGATGCGCCGTGGTGCTGTCGTTGCGGCGGTGGCCGGCGAGGTGGCGCTGACGCCGTTCCATGCCGCGGTGCGCACGGTGTGCGACAACGAACTGCAGCAGCACATCCGCGTGCGTCTGGCCAGTGGCCTGGCGGCGATCGAACCTGATGACGGGATTACCGCGATCAGCCTCTGCGGCATGGGCGGCGAGACGATTCGCGACATTCTCGACAGCGGCAAGGCGCGCCTGCGCGGGCACGAGCGGCTGATCCTGCAACCCAACGGCGGCGAGCAACCCCTGCGCCAATGGCTGATGGACAACGGCTACCGCATTCTCGAAGAAGAAGTGCTGCAGGAAAACCGTTTCTTCTACGAAATCATCGTCGCCGAGCGCGGCGCACCGCTGAGCTACAGCGCCGAACAGTTGTACTTCGGCCCATTGCTGATGCAAGCACGCAGCCCGGCATTCCTCGGTAAATGGCAGCGTTCTTTAAGGCAGAAACAGAAAACCCTTAGCAGCTTCAAACAGGCACGCCAGGCTGTGCCCGAGGAGAGGCTGGAAGAGGTTGCGCGACAGGTGCAGTGGATGACTGAGTTGCTGGCGTGATCTGTCGTGTTGGCTCTTGCACTCCTTCAGGTTTAAAGTCAGCTTCAAGGTTAACGTGCTGCGGAGTCGGACATGAGAATTGGTGAACTGGCAAAAATCAGCGGACTGGCGCCATCACGTATCCGCTTCTACGAAGCGAGCGGGTTGATCACTTCGGTCGCGCGCAAAGCCAATGGCTATCGCGATTACGCCCCCGACACACAGTGGGTGTTGCATATCATCACCGGCGCGCAGGCGGCAGGTTTCTCCCTGGAGGAAATTCGTCAGTTGATGCCGATGAACGCGAGTGGCTGGCAGCACGACCAGTTGCTCAGTGGCTTGAGGCAAAAGGTCGAAGAAATCGAAGTCCTGCAGCAACGGCTGGCGCAGAACAAGGAGCAACTGCTGCTGGTCATCAAGGGGATCGAGAGCAAGCCTGCGGGGATGGCGTGTGCGGACAATGCGCAGAGGCTGATCCAACGGCTGTGCGAAGAAGGCGTGGTTTCTGCGCCCGACAAGCAGCCAGCAGCTGCGGCAAGAAAAGCAAACGCCCGTCAGACATCCAGAGCCTGACGGGCGTTACCGCTTTCAGCGATTGCCAACCAGCGTGGCAAGCGGTTTTGGCGCATAGAGCGCACTCTGGAACTCAGGGACATATTCGTACTTGAGCATTTTCCCCAGCTTCAAGTCGCGCAAGTAGTTCGACAGGCTGCCATCGCCCAGTGTCAGCGTGGCGGCATCCGCGTCCCGGCTGGAACCGTGGCTGAGTTGGCGCGACACCGCGTAGCCATAGGCCAGTTGGCCCTGGTGATCGAGGTTGGTAAAGCTGCTGGTGACGATATCCTCATCGCGCGACAGTTTGTCGAGCTTCTTCGCAGTGAAGGACACGTCCGGTTTGCCGGTCTGGCTGTCACTGATCTCATAGATCACGGATTGCCCGTTTTCTTTGCGATCAAT
Source organism: Pseudomonas sp. YL2 (assembly GCF_023063025.1). Lineage (NCBI taxonomy): Bacteria > Pseudomonadati > Pseudomonadota > Gammaproteobacteria > Pseudomonadales > Pseudomonadaceae > Pseudomonas > Pseudomonas sp. YL2. Next base: position 233,041 of record NZ_JAJSLU010000010.1, read on the forward strand.
GCCGGTCAGCCACTTCGGCAGGTTGTAACCGACCACTCCGCGCACCCGCGCCAGCTCGGTATTGACCGGCAACTTGAGCACATAACCCCAGAAATCTTCTGACATCGACTGGCCAATCAACGTGAGCGGGCCCAGGTTGGCTTTGCCGGGTTTGTTGGTGATGATCGACACGGCAACTTCGTTATAGGCGTCGTTATCGCAATGCTCGTAGGTGTACGCAGTGAATGCGATCAAGCCACGTCCTGGCCAGACTTGCAGCGGTTGCACGGTGGCCAGTATTTCGGGCGGCATCAACGCCCGGAGCCGGTCGAGGTCGGCGGTATAGATCGCCGTGACACGACTGTTCTGGTAGTAGAAGTTTGGGGAATAGGACTCGAAGCCAATGTCGACCTTGTGCTTTTCCAGTCCTTTGAACCAGCTTAAATCAACGCCCGGGACTTCGGCGGCAATCACCGACAACGGCGGATTGGAGCGAAAGCGGTCATAGAGGCCACCCTTGACGACGGGCACCGGGTGGCCGGCAATGTCGATGGTGGTGGTCTCGGTCAGGTCGGACATTTCAGGTGTCTCCGCCAACGCAGCGTTGGCAAAAGTGGTGATCAGCAATCCTGTTAAAACGGCGCTTGCGAGTTTCAATCGGACTTTCTCCGGTGGGTAGGCACTACAAAAAGATTTAGCGCGTTCGTTCGTCGGCGTTGAGCACCGCCATCACGGCTTCAGCCACGGCTTTGGGCGATTGAGGGTTCTGGCCGGTCACCAGTCTTCCATCGGTAATGGCAAATGAAGTGAACGGCAGCCAGCCCTTGCGGTAGTGCGCGCCCTGGCTCACCAAGCGGTCCTCAAGAAAGAATGGCACCTGATTTTTCATGCCCGAGAGCAGCTCTTCGCGGTCAGAGAAACCGGTGATGTTTCGGTTCTTGATGATCAATTGGCCTTGGCTGTCCTTCAGATCCAGCAGACCCGCTACGCCATGGCACACGGCCGACACGATGCCGCCCTGGTTGTAGATGGTTTCGGCGACACGGCGCAGGTCAGGGTTGTCGGGAAAGTCCCACATGACGCCATGGCCCCCGGTGAAGTAGATGACGCCGAAGCGGGACGGATCGACCTCGGCGATCGGCAGCGTATTGGCCAGGCGCGCGCGGAACGCAGGGGACTGCAAGTGCTCCCGCGCAGCCTTGTCCATGTACAACCAGCCCAGACTGCGTTCGTCCAGAGGCACCGCGCCACCCTTGGGGCTGGCAAACACAGTGGTGTAGCCGGCGGCTTCCACCACATCGGTGAAGTGGGTCAGTTCGGTCAGCCACAACCCGGTGGTATCGGTTCGAGAGGGATAGCTGGCGTGATTGGTCATGATCACCAGGATCTGGCGATCCTTGATAGCCGCCGACTCAGCATTTGCAAACGTCATGAAAGCACCACCTATCAATAACAGGGCAGAGGAAACAAGGGTCTTGAGCATCATCCGGGCTCCATCGAGCAAGCAGGTCGGCGCATGCTCACCTTAAACCTCACTTCAAGGTCAACCCCGCTGCTGCGAATAATTTGCGTCGATGCCATCGGACTTTTGCTTGACCCTCAACCTGACTTTAACGCTAGCGTCTGACGCTGATTGGGCAAGGCAATAACGCCGGTCATCAATCCACTCAGGAGCCACGCATGAGTCAGCAAGACCTACCGGATACACCGATGAAATGGATGATTTATGGCGCCAACGGCTATACCGGCGAACTGATCGCTCGCGATGCCGTCAGGCGTGGACTCAGGCCGGTGTTGGCCGGACGTAGCCGCGACAAGGTCGAAGCGTTGGCCCGGGAACTGGGTCTCGAAGCCCGGGTGTTCGGTCTGGACGACCCTGCGCGGTTGCTGGCGCAGATCAAGGGCCACGGTTTGATTCTGCATTGCGCGGGGCCGTTTTCCGCGACCGCCGCGCCGATGATCGAGGCCTGCCTGCGAGCCGGCGCACACTATCTGGACATCACTGGCGAGATTGCCGTATTCGAACATGCGCAGTCCCTGAATGAGCGGGCGCGGGCAGCAGGGTCAGTCATTTGCCCCGGCGTCGGCTTCGATGTAGTCCCGACCGACTGCGTTGCCGCCGCCCTGAAAGACGCGCTGCCGGATGCGACGCATCTGGCGCTGGGCTTCGATTCACGTTCGAGCTTTTCACCCGGCACTGCCAAGACTTCAATCGAAGGCCTGGCGCAGGGTGGCAAGGTCCGACGCGACGGCAAGATCGTTTCCGTGCCGCTGGCCTATCGGGTACGGCGTATCGATTTCGGTGCCGGGGAGAAGCTGGCGATGACCATCCCCTGGGGCGATGTGTCCACCGCCTGGCACACCACCGGCATCGCCAATATCGAGGTGTTCATACCGGGTTCGGCGGGGATGATTCGCGGCGCCAGGCTCGCCAACTGGATTCGTCCGTTGCTGGGACTGTCGTTTGTGCAGCGGCTGCTCAAGGCGCGCATCGGCAAGACAGTGACCGGCCCGGATCAGGCAAAACGTGCTGACCAAGGCACCTATGTGTGGGGCGAGGCCCGCAATGCGCGCGGTGAAAGCAAAGTCGCCCGCGTGCACACCGCGAACGTTTACAGCCTGACGATCGACGCTGCGTTGGCGGTGGTTGGCTATCTGTTGCAGACACGTCCGCCCGGCGGTGCCTACACACCTGCGCGGTTGTTGGGCGCGGATCTGGTGACGCACTTGCCTGGGTCGAGCGAAATCAACATTGAATGCCCTTGAAAAAAGTCATTGACCTTAAAGTTGACTTCAATCTTATGGTGACCTCATCTCCAGTTGAGGACTGCCCCATGAATGTGTTCGACGCCCTGACCTTACCCAACGGTTCAACCATCAAGAACCGCATCGCCAAAGCCGCCATGGAAGAAAACATGGCGGACGCCGACCAGGCGCCCTCTGCAGAACTGATGCGTCTGTATCAGGCATGGGCCGACGGTGGTGCCGGGCTGATTATCACCGGCAACGTGATGGTCGACGGCCGCGCCATGACCGGGCCGGGCGGCGTGGTGCTGCAGGATGATCAGCAACTCGACAAGTTCGAGCGCTGGGCGCGGATCGGCCGTTCTGCCGGTGCGCAGTTCTGGTTGCAGATCAATCATCCGGGGCGCCAGATGCAGTCCAACCTCGGGCAGAAAACCTGGGCGCCGTCAGCGGTGCCGCTGGAGCTGGGCAAACTGTCCAAGCGTTTCGCCACGCCCCACGCCATGACCAAAAGTGTGATCAAAGACGTCATTCAGCGTTTTGCGAATACCGCACGCCTGGGTGAACAGGCCGGCTTCACTGGGGTGGAAATCCACGCCGCTCATGGCTATCTGTTGAGCCAGTTTCTCTCGCCACTGACCAATCAAAGGACGGACGAGTGGGGCGGCTCTCTGCAGAACCGCGCGCGGTTGTTGGTCGAGATCGTCAAGGCAGTCAGGGCGGTGGTTTCTGCAGAGTTTGCCGTAGCGGTCAAACTCAATTCCGCCGATTTCCAGCGCGGCGGATTCACCGCTGACGATGCGAAAAAGGTCGTTGAACTGCTCAACGATCTGGGCGTGGATCTGGTGGAACTGTCCGGTGGCAGCTACGAAGTTCCGGCCATGCAGGGTGAGGCGCGTGATGGTCGAACCCTGGCTCGCGAGGCCTATTTCGTCGAATTTGCCCGGGACCTTCAGACCGTTGCCAAAATGCCAGTGATGGTCACCGGCGGCATCCGCCGTCGTCCGGTGGCCGAAAGCGTTGTGCAGAGTGGTGTGGACATGGTCGGCATCGGTACCGCGTTGGCCATCGATCCGTACCTGCCGCGTGACTGGCTGCAGGGCAAGGACAACGCCCCGCAATTACCGCCGATCACCTGGAAAAACAAGGCCATTGCGGCCCTGGCGAACATGGCGGTGGTGAAGTTTCAGCTGGGTAAACTCAGTCGGGCGCAAAAGCCTGATCCGGGGGTGTCACCGTTACGCGCGCTGATTTTGCAGCAGATCGCCATGGCGTTTCGCACTCGGCAATATCGGCGCTGGGTGGAAAAGCGTTCGGCGTGAGTCGCAAGGCATTTCAATCTTGACGTTGGCGGACGTTCTGACGAGAGCCCGCCAAGTCAACCGATGGCAAACTGTGGGCGCAGTTTTCTTATTTCGGGCCAAGGTCATACGGTCGCAGATCGCTAGAATGCGGTTTTGAAACTTCAGCATGGATGCGCAAGCGCTCGTCCAAAGGAGATATCCGTGATAACAGGGCAGTGTCTTTGCGCTGCAGTACGCTTCTCCCTCACAGTGGAACCGCGCTTTTTCTATCGCTGCCACTGCTCACTGTGCCGCAAACAAACCGGTGTCGGGTTCAACCTCGCTACTCTGGTCAGCGCTCGGGACTTTCGTTGGGACGCAGGGCAGGACTCGATCAGCAGTTGGGTCAAACCCAGCGGTTACAGGAATGATTTCTGCGCACAATGCGGCTCGACTTTGCCCAACCCGCTTCGCGGATCACCTTACGTGTGGATTCCGCTCGGACTGCTCGATGAGGATCTGAGCATGGAATGCGTTGGCGATTTCTGTGTGGACGATGCCATGTCATGGGATACGCAGCGTTCAACGCAGAGTTATCACGGGGCGGTGGAGTCACTGGCGTTTCTTCTGCAAAAACTCCGGGTCAATCCTGATTGACCCGAAGCTCGCGCTGCAATTACTTCCTTAGATACGCAAACATGTGCTGCACATAATCCGCCTTGCCCAGCGGCACACCGTTGTGGCGCAGGATGTTGCAGGCAGAACACTTTGCGCAGGAGTCTCCCCACGGCATTTGCCGTAGGCTCAATGATTGGCAGCGTCGCTCAACTGTTGAAGCTCAAGTTGCCTGGCAGCACTCGCTTCGAGGGTCGCACGCTCTACATCCAGATACCGATGAATGCTTTGGAGGTTGGCAATTTTCTGTTTGATTTCGGCCATCTTCTTTTCAATCAGCTTTGCACCATCAGCACAATCGATCAGCTTGTTGCGCTGCGCATCCAGAATCTCGCCTATTTCCCCCAAGGAAAATCCCATGCTTTGCGCGCGCTGGATAAAGTCCAGATCCTGCAGGGTTTGCTCGGTATAGACACGATAATTGTTGGTTTGCCGCAGCGGTGAGATCAGGCCGATCTGCTCGTAGTAACGCAACGTATGACGGCTGGCGCCGCTGCGAGCCTCGAGTTCGCCGATTTTCATGAAAACACCGCTTGACTGTAGAGTTGGGTCGATACTTTACGCTTGATTTCTCACCTTCAACAAGGAGCAGGGGAAATGAGCGTGGAGTGCTTTGTCACGGGGGGAACCGGCTTCATCGGTCAACATTTGCTGGCGAACCTGAGTGCAAAAGGTCACACCCTTCGGGTGTTGATGCGTCGCCCGGAGCGGCTGGCTGCGTTGCGCGAGCAAGTTGATAGTTTAGGCGGGTGCGCGACACGGGTATTTGCCGTGGCTGGCGATCTGGAACAGGACAATCTCGGGCTGAGCCTGGCTGATCAGGAGGTGCTGAGGCGCGCCAGCGTCATATTCCATCTGGGCGCTCACTTCGCATGGGGGCTTTCGATGGAGCAGTCTCGTGCGGTGAATGTGGAGGGGGCAAAGCGTGTGGCGCGGTTGGCGGCTGAGCAAAAAAGCCGTTTAGTGATGATCGGCGGCTACATGCTGAACAATCATGAACATCTGCAACGCATCGGCATTGATCCTCGTCAGCCGGAGTTGACGAACTGGCCCGCCGTCTACCGGCGTGTCGGTGGTTACGAGGCAAGCAAGCTGGAGGCGCATTTTGCGACCCAGCAGGTCATGTCCGCCAAGGGTGGTGAGATGACCGTTGTCCACCCTGCGACGGTCTGTGGCCACAGCCGCACCGGGCATATCGTTGACGGTCAGCCGCTGGTGGCGCTGATACGCAACCTGGTGCAGGGCAAGCTGACTGCAGTGCCCGGTACCGCCGAGCACTGGCTGCCACTGGTCACCGTGGATTATCTGGTCGAACTGGTGGCTGTTTGTGCTTTTGATCCTGCCATGGTGGGCGAGGAACTGCTGGCGCTTGATGATCAAACGCCAAACTTGCGAGAACTCCTGGCACAGGTGGCTAAACCTTTGGGCTTGAAGTCTCCCAAACATCACATTTCACTCCGACTGCTGAAGTGGCTACTGAGTATTCCTCCGGTCGCGTGGTTTTTGAATACAAAACCCGAAGCCTTGGACTTTATCCAGACCACTCGTTTCAACACCGCGGCGGTCGAGCAATTTGCCAACAGGCATGGAATAGCCAAACCGGATATACGTCAGGCTTTGCAGCACACGGCAACGTTCGTCAACGCGTATTGCATAGCCAAGGGCCAGGCACTCTGACGTCTCCCTTGGGCGGCGCCGTCGATACAGGGCGGCATGCTATCGAACGATAATTCAGCGACAAGGATCGTCACCGCGCAGCCTCGTATGCGCGGCAAGATCTTGTTTCGCTACTCACGGAACTGTCGCGAGACCGGCGTCGCTTTTACAACGCAAACGTAGTCCCACGCGTATTTACAAACAACGAGTAGATCGAGTGACTACTGGCCATGAACAGTCGATTGCCTTCGCGCCCGCCGAAGCACAGGTTCGGGCAGCGCTCTGGCAGCGAGATGTGCCCGATGGCCTTGCCCTGCGAGTTGAAAACACGCACGCCGTCGAGTTTTTCCAGGTCGGCCTTGGGATCACCATTACCGCCCCAGCCGCACCACAGGTTGCCCGCTTCGTCGCACTTGATGCCGTCAATCGCGGCATAGTCCAAGCCTTCGATGTGCTTGCGACGTTCACCCAGGGTGCCGTCGTCTTTCACCGCAATTGCCCAGATCAGGCGATTGGGCTTGGCGCGACCTTCGACGACATACAGGGTCTTTTCATCGGGAGAAAAGCACAGGCCGTTGGGGCCGTTGAGGTCGTCGATTACCCGAGTGACTTTTTGGCTCTCACCGTCGATGCGGTACACGGCGTGGGGTTGGGACGGGGTGACTTTGTGGCCTTCGTAGTTGTTGCCGGTCTGGAATGGCGGGTCGGTGAACCAGATCGAGTCATCACTTTTGCAGACAATGTCGTTGGGCGAGTTGAAGGGCTTGCCGTCGAAACTGTCGGCCAGCACGGTGATCGTGCCATTGTGTTCGGTGCGCGTGATGCGGCGCCCTTCGCCAGTGGTGGTGGAGCCTTCGCAAACGATCAGACGCCCTTGTCGATCCCGGCACATGCCGTTGGAGAAGTTTGAGTGTTCGCGGTACACCGTGAAGGAGTCGGTGATTTCGTCCCAGCGCATGATGCGATTATTGGGGATGTCGCTGACCAACAGATACCGGCCATCACCGACCCACACCGGTCCTTCGGCCCAGCGCATGCCGGTGGCGAGTTTTTCAACACTGGCGTTGAAAACGCGTAGCTCCAGGAAACTGTCGTCGAGGATATGAATCAGTGGATCAGGGTAGCGCTGACTCAAGGGTTCGGCGGCATCGGAGAAGCGGGGCAGTGCGGCGCTGCCGACAGTGGCGAGCGTGGCGGAAACAGCGAGCGACTTTTTCAGGAAACTGCGGCGGGTATTGCCTTTCGCTTGATCAAGGCTTTCAGGCTTGGCGGACAGGAATGAGTCCATGTAGCGATCTCCGTGGTTTTATTTTTGTTGAGGAGACGTAGTAATACCCTGTGATAAGACATCGTACAAGTTGATATGGCCGTCGCCAGCGCTGCATGTCATGCCGGTGACTGGAATCGATCTGGCCGACATTGCGCTAACTCTTACCGATGCTGTCTTGCCCGGCCCGGTGATATCAGGGAAGCTGCGCCGAATCCGGTTACGGGTCAGTTGTTGAATTGTTCAGGGAAGAGTTGATGGCACTCAGGGTGTTGGTGGTTGGCGGGTATGGAAACTTTGGCAGTATCGTTTGTCGGCATCTGATCGACATGCCGGGCGTCGAACTGGCGATCTCGGGGCGCGATCCGCAGAAGCTGGAGCGCAAGGTCGCTGAGTTGGGGGCGAGCTGCGAGCGCTGGTGTGGTGATGCGATGGGCGCCGGTTTCACCGCTGCTCTGCGCGCAATGAATATTCAATTGGTGATTCACACGGGCGGCCCTTTTCAGGGGCAATCCTATGCAGTGGCCGAAAGCTGCATCGAGGCGGGCGTCAATTATTGCGATCTGGCGGACTGCCGGACGTTCGTCAATGGCATCGGCACACTCGATGCACGGGCGAGGGAGGCCGGTGTCGCCATCCTCAGTGGTTGCAGTTCGGTGCCGACGCTGTCGTCGGCGATCATCGATGAGCAGCGCCATCACTTCAAACGCATCGACTCGATCGAACACGGCATTTCCTCGTCAGCGAAAATGCCGGGGTTGTCGACGATTGAGGGTGTGCTGGCGTATGCGGGCAAACCGGTCCGCCAACTGCGCAATGGTCAAGTGCATGAGGTGATGGGCTGGGAAGACCTGACCCTGCGCAAGCTGCAGAACCTGGGTACTCGTGCGCTGGCCAATGTTGATGTGCCGGACATGGACATCTTTGCCAGCCGCTTTGGTGCGCACACGTTGAGTTTCAAGGCAGGCGCTGGCCTCAAGCTCGGCGGCGTAGCCAATTATCTGTTTGCGCTGGCGATGAGGAAAGGGCTGGTGCGTGACCACAGGGTGTGGGCGGCCCGGTTGCATCGCTGGGGGACATGGTTTGAGCGTTTCGGTGATGGCAAAAGTGCAATGTATATAGATGTGCGAGGTGTCGGTTTGAACGACCAGCCGTTGTCGATGATGGCGCAACTGACCGCGCTGAATGACAAGGGGCCGGAGATCCCTAGTTGTGCTGCCGTCGCTCTGGCCGCGAAGATCGCTCGAGGTTACTTGCCCGAACCGGGGGCTCGTCCATGTGTTGGTGAGATCAGCGTCGACGAATACGTGGCAGCGATCAACGATCCGCAGAATCTTGGCCTGTCCGTGATGTTCTCTGACGGGATGCGTTGAGCATGCTTTATCTGAGCGTGAAGTACGTGCATGTCATCGCTGCGGTTTTCCTCTTCGGCTTCGGCATGGGTTCCTATCTGTACCTGATCGCCGCCAGTCGCACGGCCAATCCGCAATTGATCGCACATGTGGCGAAGATGGTCGTGCGCTATGACGCCTGGATCACCACGCCGGCGGGCTTCATCCAGATCGCGACGGGTTATTGGCTGACAAGGTTTTCCGGGCTGCCCTTGACCACGGACTGGGTGCTGATGTCGCTGATCCTGTTCTTTATAGTGGGCTCGCTTTGGTTGCCGGTGCTGTTGCTGCAGAAACGGTTGCTGGGGATGGCGGCGGACGCGGTGCAATGTGGCGCAAGGCTTGATGCTGATTACCGGGCTGTTTATCGGCAGTGGTTCTGGATGGGCGTTTGCGGGTTTCTCGGGATGTTCGTGATTGTCTTGATGATGGTGACGAAGATGTCGCCGGGGCAGTGGCTGCAGTTGATGTAGCTGAGCATTCACATTGGCGACTTGAGAAAGCGTCGTTCGTGATCGGGGTCGGGTAACAGGCAGGTGTCGTACTTGCCGAAGATCCGATAGCGATTCAGTGCCACGCGGTCGTAGGTCCAGTCTCTAAGTGCTCGTGGGAAAACTCGCAGAAGCGTGATCGGCGACCAACGAGCCGGCAGTTGTGCAATCACTTCGAAGAACGCATCGGAGCGCACCCAGTAATGTTGGTCGCGGATCACCGCCATAGTGTCGAATTCGTCCACCGGAAGACCGGGCCATGCCAGCAAGGCCTGACCTTCTGGCGATTGCACTGCCGCCAGGCGCACTCGTTGTTTGTTGTCGTGGCGAATCAGAAAACGCGCCCAGCCGTTGCATAGCTTGCAGACGCCGTCGAACAGCACCACGGTCTCGCCTGGATTGAGCAGGGGCGCTGGGGTAGGGCGTATTCGGGAGCCGGGCAAGGGCCGGGATCCAGGAAGTTGGGCTGTCATTGTGAGGCATCATCCGAAGGCGTTGTTTTAGGCGATGGACCGTATGCTGCGCATCTGTTGACGGTGCGTCTATATATAAGCAGGCTTTTTCGGTGCATTGATAGAAAACTGAAATTAACGGTTGACGGCAGATTCAGGA